>NZ_JBICYR010000008.1:0-302969 GCF_043201175.1 Streptomyces sp. NPDC048337 | reverse complement strand
TCCATCGAGAGCATGGACAGCCTCTACCCAGACGACAACACCTGCCTGCCCGGCACCACCGAATGATCAGCTACACCACTCCAAGGGACATGACCCCGTCGACCGCTGCCCGTGAAAAGTCCAGGGCATTCGCACCGCGCAGCTCGGCCAGAAGAGTCTGGTGCAGCCGGGGCCACACACCGGCTTCGGTCCACTCGGCCAGGCGGCGCCAGCAGGTCATGCCCGAGCCGAAACCGAACTCCTGCGGCAGATGTTCCCAAGCGATCCCGGTGTGCAGCACGAACAGGATGCCCTGGAAGACCAGCCGGTCCGGATGCCGCTTGCGCCCCCGGATGCCGAACCCGGCGCTCCACTTTCGGCAACAGCGGCTCAACCACCGCCCACAGCTCGTCATCAACATGCCACGGCTTCGGCCGAGCCACTCCGCACCCCCGGATCAACCGTCCCGGAGTGATCCAATCAGCTCGAAGATCATTTCGTTAGGAGTTCTAAATAGCTTTCGCAGTTCTTGCTCATCGAGCAGTGCGTACATCGCCGGATGGGGCGGCGGGGCCCGGAGAGGTCAGCGGCGACGGCGCTTGAGGATCATCGTGATGCCGAGGCCGAGTGTCGCGGCGCGCAGTGTCTCCGCGTTAGCACAGTCGTGCTGCCGAGCCCCGTCGGCCGTCGCCTCGTGTTGGTCCGCCGACCCAGGAGCCCCCGGATCGGCGGACGGGTCAGCTTGTCGTCTTCCCGCAGCCGCGCTCTGCGGTCACGGCGTTGGTGAACGCGTCGAACAGCGCCGTTCGGGCCTGCGAGGCTTTGTCCATGCCTTCGTCCAGGAGCAGGTCACGGTAGACGTCGTTGAAGCTCATGCCCAGGTACAGGTCGCCGTTCGTGCAGGTTGTGACGGTTCGGGCGCGGTCCTGGGTGGCCGCCTTGTCGCGGCGTACTCCCTGGGCCAGAACGGGGTCGTCACTGATTGCGAAGTCGATCCGTGGTGATGCCGGCCCGTCCAGGTTCAGGCTGCACACCCGGGTTCGGGACTCCTTGCCGGTGACGCGCTCCGTACCCTGCTCCGCCTTGCCCTGGACCAGAGCCGCTTCCGGCAGCCGGAACCCCGGAATGCCGCATGCGTTGGCCGGGTCAGTGGGTTTCGGCGCACCGGCCGGCCCCTGCAGGTGGGCGGGGTCCTTCAAGGTGCCCGTGTCCTTGCAGCCGAGGCCGTCGGCCACGTGCCGGGCCCCGGACATCGCTACACGGGCGAGCGCCTCGGGTGTGGTGCGGCCCTGTGCGAGGTTCACCTTGAGGACCGGGACCTCGGATTCCTTGGAGTTGGGCCGCACCGCGCCGGGGCAGCCGACCGGAAGCAGGACCCATGCCTGCGTCTCGGAGGCCGCACCGGTCGCCCCGCCGACGAAGTAGGAGAAGGCGGAGGCGTCCTTCCATAGCGCGGAGCCGGTCCAGGCGAAGTCTGCGCCGTCGAAGGACAGCTCGGCTTCCAGACCGGGCTGGTCGTCGCTCAGGAACTTGTTGGTGCGCTGCACCTTGCACGAGAACGCGTAGTACGGGTCCGACCCGTCCTGCAGGCTCTGCTGGACGATCCGGCCGGGGCCGGGGAGCGCGGAGCCCGCCTCGGTCGAGGTGAGGGCGCCGGCGCAGAAGTGGTCCGGACCCAGGGCATCCGTGTTCCAGAAGGTGAGCAGCCCGGCGCAGCCGACCAGGGCGGCCACTGCGGCCAGGACGGCGACCGCCCGCCCGGGGCGGGTACCTCGTGTGCGTATGGCCATGGACTACTTCCGTTCCCGCAGTGCGTCGTAGGCGCTCTCGCGCCCGCTCGTATAGCTCTGTCGTGCTTCTCGCTGGGCGGCGTCGATCATGGTGTCCGACTGCCGCGTCTGCATGCCCCAGCTGTCGAAGATCGCGTTGAGGTCGTCCTGGGCGGCGTCGTTGCCGGAGCTGATGCGGTCCCGGGCCAGCAGGCCCTGTTCCGCGGTGACGCCCTTGAGCCACTCGTTCCAGTAGCCGTCGACTACTCGCTGGGCCATGTCGCCGACGACCGGGATGCCGGTGACGGCACCGCCGACGACGTGGTAGCCGTAAACGCGCTGGTCGCCGGCGGCACTCAGCTTGGAATCCCGCTCGCCCAACTTCACATCGCCGCCGACCGCGTTGTACGCGCCGTTGGCCTCGCCGATCTTCGCGGCGAGGTTCTTGACGGCCTCGGGATCGGACAGGTCCTGCGTGGTGAGCTGATGTGCCGTGTAGCGGCGCTCGGCCTCGTGCAGGAGGAAGAAGTTCTCGGGGTCCTCGGAGACGCCGCGCATGATGCGGAGCATGCTGCTCCGGCTGTTCTGGATCCGGGAGTCGCTTCCGTCGGAATCGGAACCGGGCCGGCCGCTCATGGTGCCGTCGCCGACGATCGTGTCCACCATGTCCGGCGTGTACGAGGCCAGTGCCCTCGCGAGCGAGCCGCGCATGCTCGCGTAGCCCGGCTCCTTGAGCAGGTTGTCGCCGTTCGCCTTCGAGTCGTCGCCGCCCCTGCCGGTGGCACTGCCGTAGTCGAGGAGGTTGATCGTGTCGTGCATGATGCGGGCCTGGGCCTCGCTGTGGTGGCCGAGTTCCGCGCCCGGCGAGCCGGCCGCGCGGCCCGTCGTGGCTGCCTCGATGGCCAGGCCGAGGCCGGCGCGGGCGTCCTTGTCGAAGGTGTCCTTACCGGTGACCTCGATGTTGCCGCGCCAGTCGGCGGTGTTGACGACGTCCCAGTCCCGCTTCGTCAGCAGGTGCTCCAGGCGGTTCTTGTCGCCGTCGTTCGCCGGGTCGAGGTAGCCGGTCGCCGTCGCGGGGTCGCGGCTCATGATCCCTAGTGTTGCGTCGACGGGGTCGTTGGCGAACCAGCCGTCCTTCTTGCCCTCGAACGTGCCGTGCAGGTCCCAGACGTCCTTGTCCTTCTTCTCGGCGTCGATCATCTGGTCGGTGAGGTCGCCGAGGAACTGCGGGGAGTAGCCGCTGCCCTGCTGCATGAGGGTGACCAGGCCCTGGTATCCGCGGATCTCCTGGCCCTGGCCGCGGGTCATGGGGGCCTTGTCACCTGCGACGTCCAGGTCGAACTTGTCCAGGCCGGCCTTCTTCAGGTCGCCCATGAAGTCGTTGTAGAACTTCGCGTCGGAGCTCTTCGACCACTTCTCGTACGCCTCCCGGTACTCCTTGGTGCCGTAGGGAGGGTTCTTCTTCCCGTCCTCGAAGACCACCTGCGTGGCGTTCGAGAGGGTGTTCGCCAGCATCTTGTTGGTGTCGCCGTAGAGGCCCTTGCGGCCGGAGTCGCTGCCGTGCGCGCCGTTGTTGAGCGTGTTCGACAGCTTGATCGTTCCTTCGGCGCCGCCGATGGCCGTCACGAAGTCACGGCCGAAGTCCGTGTGGTGCTTGAAGGCGGTGTTGCCGTTGTCGCGCAGGATGCGGTTGAGGCTCTCGACGTCGGCGTTCGAGACCTTCTCGCCGTTGTTGAGGCGGGTGGCGACGTCCTTGGCGTGCTCCAGCTCGTACTGCTCGATGTCGCTCTTCGCGCCCGCGTTGAAGCCGCTGCCCGTGGCGTCCTTGCCGCCGGGGATGCGGTCCTTGTTGCTGTCCTTCACGGCGGCGTCCAGGGCCATCTTCACGCCGGCGTCGGCGTCCTCGAAGGCCTTGACGTACTTCTTGATCTGGTCGGCCCAGTCGTTGGCCGCCTTGTTCCACTCCCCGAGCAGCTTCTGGCCGTCGGGGTCGTGGACGTACGCGTAGCGTTCCTGGGCGGTCAGGTCGGGGCGGACGTTGCCCTCGTCGTCGACGGCCATCTTCGCCTTGCGGGCGTCCGCGACCACCGACTCCAGCCGCTGCTTCAGTTCTGTGAACTGCCCGTGCGCGTCCCGCAGCAGGTTTGCGACGGCCTTCGCCTGCGTCTGCGCGGCCCCGTACTCGTACTGCGTGCCGGCGAAGTTCGTGTACGCGGTGCCCTGGGCTATGCCCTGCCAGGTGGTGTTGCCCTGCGCCAGCCCCTGGGTGGCGGCCGCGTAGGCCGATTCCGCCTTCTTGAAGTCGCCCGCCATGTCGTCCCAGGCCTTCGCCGCGGCGGTGAGCTTGTCGTACTGGGTCGACATGACCTTCTTGTACGTGAGTCCCATGGTCTACTGCTCCCCTCTCAGCGGTATGCCTCGACGCCCGGCTCGGGCGCGGGCTTCAGCAGCGGGCGGAAGCCGTTGTATATCTCGTTGTCCTGACCCAGGAACATCCGCCGTGTGACGGCCAGGTTGTGGGACTCCGTGGCCAGGCGGCTCAGCAGGTTCTTGACCTGATTGTCCCAGGTCGTCTCGACCGTCTTCAGCCCGCCGCAGTGTCCCAGCCGGAGAAGGCGGTGATGGCGGCGGCTGTCTCTTCGTCGGCCTTCTTGGCGGCGGTCTCCGTCTGCGTCTTGACCTCGCCGCCGAGCTTTCCGGATGCGATCTTCTTCTTCGACTCGTCGCTGCCGAAGTCGGCCGAGCCGCCTCCGCCGCCGTCCGGTGCGGCGAGCTGGTTCAGACGCATGGCGGGGTTCTGGCGTGCCGCCGCCTCCGTGCGCAGTTGGGCCCATTCCTCGTCGAAACCCATCGTCTCCCCCGTGGTTGTCCCTCGAGACCGCGAATGCCTCGGATGTCAGTTCTATCAAGGTGTGCGGGTGCGAAGGGTTATGCGTGGCACACCGGAAGCACATCGTGATCTTCGCATCATCGTATGCCGCGAGGTCGCGTTGTGCGGGCGGGGCGAGGGCTGCGAATCCCGCACGGATGGATCCTCCAAGTCCGACGCCGGCAGGTACAGGCCCACCGCCGCCCAGCCGAACACCCGGGCCTTCCCGCGGCCGCGGAACCACGACAGCGTCAAGCCCGCAGCAACGCCATCGGAAGCAAAAGCAGCAGAACCGTCCATCCTGTGGGCCGCCCCCTCATCGTGGTCGCACCGATCGTCGCGATCGGCGTCCTCTACTCGCTCTACAGCAACTGGCACTGGAGCGAGGGCGAGCTTCGTGCGGCCGTCCACGAGGCCGCCGATGCACTGAACCCCAAGCCCCGGTACACGAACCGCGACGCACCCCAGGACGACCTGGTCCGCGCCGCTGTCCCGGAGACCGGCGCAGGACCGGGGCCCGGGGTGCGTGTCCGGGGAAACGGAACGGCCGGGTACACGATCAACACCGAGCACACCGGCGCGGCGTTCTGCATGCGCCTGTCCCTAACCCCGGTCGACACCGCCGCGCCCTTTCCGGCCGCCCTCGAACGTCGGAGCGGCTGGGGAACCCAGCGCTACGTGTACAACCACCGCAATCCGTCAGGGATGGCGCTCATCCTCATCACGACGGTCGTCACCATCGGCGTCGTGATCGGTTTCCACAGCGGTTCGCAGTGGCGGCGCCTGAGACCAGTGGTACGAAGCTGTGTCTGAGCACCGAACACCGCCGTGCCGTCATCGGCGTTGCAGCGCTCGCGAGTCAGTCCTCGCGTTTCGCCCGGCTCGGCTGGACGCGCTTCGGTTCGCCCGGCATCTTCGGGTAGTCCGGGGGGTAGGGCATGTCTCCCAGCCCGTGCTCGTGCTCGTCGCGGTCGGCGAGTTCCAGTACGGGCTCCAGGCTGAAGGCGTGCTCGTCCATCTCCGCGTGCAGGTCGCCCAGTTCGGCGAAGCGGGCCGGCATCGTGACGATGTCGAAGTCGCGCGGCTCGGCCTCGTCCACCTCCTCCCAGCGCAGCGGCGCCGAAACCGGCGCGTGCGGGCGCGGGCGGATGGAGTAGGCGGAGGCGATCGTGCGGTCGCGCGCCGTCTGGTTGTAGTCGACGAAGATCCGCTCGCCGCGCTCCTCCTTCCACCAGGCGGTGGTGACCTTGCCCGGCATCCGTCGTTCCAGCTCGCGGCCGAGGGTGATGGCGCAGCGCCGGACCTCCGTGAACGTCCAGCGGGGCTCGATCGGTACGAAGACGTGCAGCCCGCGTCCGCCCGAGGTCTTGGGCCAGCCGCGCAGGCCCAGTTCCTCCAGCAGGGCGCGCAGTTCGTGGGCGGCGGCCACCGCGTGGTGGTAGTCGGTGCCCGGCTGCGGGTCCAGGTCGATGCGCAGTTCGTCGGGCCGGTCGGTGTCATCGCGCCGCACCGGCCAGGGGTGGAAGGTGAGGCAGCCCAGATTGGCGGCCCACAGGACGGCGGCCGGCTCGGTCGGGCAGATCTCGTCGGCGGAGCGTCCGCTGGGGAAGGCGATGTGGGCCGTCGGAATCCAGTCGGGAAGGTTCTTCGGGGCCCGCTTCTGGAAGAAGGACTCGCCCTCCACCCCGTCCGGGAAGCGTTCGAGCGTGGTCGGCCGGTTGCGCAGGGCGCGGGTGATGCCGTCCGCGACCGCCAGGTAGTACGCGGCCACGTCCCGCTTGGTGAGGCCGCGCTCCGGGAAGTACACCTTGTCCGGGTTGGACAGCCGTACCGTGCGCCCGCCCGCCTCCAGCTCGATGGCATTGCCCGCAGCACCCATGTGCGCCACGGTAGGCGGGGCCGGGCGGGCGCGCACACCGGGCGGGGCCGGACGTACCACCGCAGAATCGGAGGCATGGATCTGCCAGTGATGCCGCCCGTGAAGCCGATGCTCGCGAAGTCCGTGGCGAAGATCCCGCCCGGCATGCAGTACGAGGCCAAGTGGGACGGTTTCCGGGCCGTCGTGCACCGCGACGGCGACGAGGTCGAAATCGGCAGCCGTACGGGCAAGAGCCTGACCAGGTACTTTCCCGAGCTGGTGACGGCCCTCAGGGAGAACCTGCCCGACCGCTGCGTCGTGGACGGCGAGATCGTGATCGTTCAGGGCGGGCGCCTCGACTTCGACCGGCTGACCGAGCGGATCCATCCCGCCGCGTCCCGCGTGAAGCTGCTCGCCGAGACGACCCCGGCCAGCTTCGTCGCCTTCGATCTGCTCGCGCTCGGCGACGAGGCGCTCCTCGACACCCCGCTGGCCGACCGCCGCAACGCCCTCGCCCAGTCCCTCTCCACCGCTCGGCCCCCCGTCCACCTCGCGCCCGCGACCACCGATCCCGCGCTCGCGCAGGAGTGGTTCGAGCGGTTCGAGGGCGCCGGGCTCGACGGGGTCATCGCCAAACCGCTCGATCTCCCCTACCGGCCCGATGCCCGCCTCATGTTCAAGATCAAGCACGAGCGTACGGCCGATGTCGTCGTCGCGGGTTTCCGTTTCCACAAGAGCGGTCCGATTGTCGGATCGCTGCTCCTCGGCCTGTACGACGGCCACGGCGCCCTCCAGCACGTCGGCGTCTGCGCCGCCTTCCCCATGAAGCGCCGCGCCGAACTGATCGAGGAGCTCGAACCCCTGCGCATGCCGGACCCCACGGGCCATCCGTGGGCGGCCTGGGCCGAGGAGTCCGCCCACGAGGGCGCCCGGCTGCCCGGTGCGCAGAGCCGCTGGACCGGCAAGAAGGACCTGTCGTGGGTGGCGCTGCGCCCCGAGCGGGTCGTCGAGGTCGCCTACGACCACATGGAGGGCGACCGTTTCCGGCACACCGCCCAGTTCCGCCGCTGGCGGCCCGACCGGGCGCCGGAGAGCTGCACCTACGACCAGTTGGAGGAGGTCGTCGGATACGACCTCGCCGAGGTGCTCGGCCCGCCGCCCTCCGCAGCCCGCTGAAGGCTCATCCCGCCGTCAGCTTCTCCCACTCCGCCCGGCCCGGCCCCGCCGCGTTCGGCGTGTACTCCGGCCGCGCGGCCAGCCAGCGCGCCACCCGGGCCCGGATCTCCGGATCCGCGTACGCCCGCTCCGGCGGCTCGGCCAGGTGCCGGACCCGGGCCCGCGCCCGCATCACCTCGGGGTCCTCCAGCGCGCAGTCGAACAGCGCGGCCACCTCGCGCGTGGGCCCCGTCCGCACCGCCCGGGTCGCGAAGCGCTCCCCGATGGCCGCGTCGGCGACGACCTGGAAGTCGAACCACGGCTTCAGGGTGCGCACCGCCCACGCGTGGTGGTCGGCGGCGTACTGCAAGGATCCCGGGTCCCGGTGTGCCGTACTGGCCACCCTGCGCGCGGCCCACAGCGCGAGCGAGGTGCCCTGCCCGAGGGTGGGGTTGGTGTGCGTGATCGCGTCCCCGACCGGCACCAGCCCGCTCACCACCGGGCCCCGCTCGTCGGCCAGCGCGCTCCACCGGTTGTCCAGGCTCGCGGTGGCCAGCACCTCCGACCGGGGCTCGGCGCCCAGTGCCAGCCAGGCCGCGCCGGGCGGGAAGGCACGCGCGGCGGCCTCGAAGACGGCCGGGTCGCGCAGGGCGGAGCGCGTGGTGTCCGCGGTGTGCACGAACAGCGTCACGGCGAACAGCCGGTTGTCGGCGGGGAAGACCGCGCATCCGGCGAAGGCGCCGCCCGTGACCGCCCAGGGCCGGCGCGGACCCTCCGCCATGCCCTCGGGCAGCCGGTACCACCGGCAGAAGTAGGCGAGCCCGGTGCGGTGCCGTTCGACGACGGGTGGGCGGCTGCCCGCGGCGGCCAGCCAGCGCTCGGCGCCGCCGCGCCGCCCGCCCGCGTCCACCACCAGGTCCCCCTCGTGGCTCCCGGCGCCGGTGGTCACTCCCGTCACCCGGATCCCGCCCCGCTCGCCCCCGTCGCCCCCGTCGCCCCCGTCGCCCCCGTCGCCCGCGTCGCCGCCGCCACTGCCTCGGTCCGTGATCAGCCCGGTCACCGGTTCCCCGTACCGCGCCACCACGCCCGGTTCCGCGCGCAGGGCGCTCGCCAGTGCGCTCTCCAGCACGATGCGCCGGGCCTGGAGCATGACGAGGTCCTCGTCGCCGGGGCGCGCGGGCGGGCGTACGTCGAACCAGTCCAGCTCGTGCCGTTCGCGGGCCCCGAGCCGGAGCATCTCCTGGTACACGTCCGGCAGTTCGTCGCGCAGCACGTTCCGCGCGGCGCCCAGCAGCGCGTGCGGCTGGGTGGCCTGCGGTACGGTCGGCCGCCGCCAGCCGAAGAAGTCGCGGTCGAGCGCGGTGCCCGGGGCGCGCGTGTCCCGCTCGAAGAGTTCGACCGTGTGCCCGCGCCGTGCCGTGAGCAGCGCCGTGGCCAGTCCCCCGAGACCTCCGCCGATGACCAGCACATGTGCCATTGCGCCCCCCTGAGCCGATGAACCGTACGACGATCACACCGCCCAGAGCCTGCGCGGACGGACCCTGGCCGAAACCCGCACAGATGTCCTAGAGCGCGCCCGGGGCGGCTCGCACCACGGGCCCGGCTTGACACAGGTTGTTGCCGAAGTGGCAAATGGAGCCATGCCCACAGCGGAAGGACGTCCATGACCACCAAGACCGGCGAACGCCCCGAGCGGGCCGTCCCCCAGCCCAACGCCGTCGTCGGCGTCGGGCTGGTCGTCGTCGGCCCGGACGGCCGGGTGCTGCTCGGCCAGGCGCACGACGGCCGCTGGGAACTGCCCGGAGGCAAGGTCGACCCCGGGGAGGGCTTCGAGCAGGCCGCCTCCCGGGAGCTGGCCGAGGAAACGGATCTGCGGGCGGCGCCCGAGGGGATCCGGGTGCTCTCCGTCCAGATCGACGCGAAGTCCGGCGTGACCCGGCTTACGGCGGCCGCCGTCACCACCACCGCGCAGGGCGTGCCCGCCGTCACCGAGCCCCACAAGATCGCCCGCTGGCAGTGGTTCGCCCCGGCAGAGATCCCCACCGCGCTCTACGCCCCGTCGGCGGCGGTCCTGCGCACCTGGCGCCCGGAGCTCGCGACCCTGCCGCACGTGCCCTCGTACGACTACCCGACGGCAGACCACGCGACATCGGACCACCCCACGGCCGCCGAGGCCGGCTAGCTCGTCGCCGCGGCCGTCGCCGCCATGGCCGTCACCATCGCCGCCTGGGTGTCACGGATGGCGGCGCGCACGCTGTCGGTCGCCCACTGACCGGCGGCTATCTCCGCCATCCGCGCGGCGACACCCCTGCGCGGCACGTCGGGGAAGGCCAGCCGGTGCAGCTTGGCCGCGTGGAGCAGGGCGACCAGACCGGCCGTACGTTCGTCCGGATCGAGTCCCCCGACCACCACGGCCCCGAGCCGCTCCCGCAGTTCGCGCCCGACCGTGCCGTCCGCCTCCGGGTGTCGGCGCCGCGGGAACATCCCGAGCACCTTGTCCAGCTCCGCCCCGACCACCCCCCGCGCGTGCAGCCGCTCCAGGGCGCCGCCGACCGCCCGCGTGTGGTCCCTGGTCAGCCAGTCCGTCACCCGGCGCTTGCTGCGCCCCCGCAACCACGCGCCGATCAACCCGATGCGGCTGTCGAGCAGTTCCTCCCCGGTGGACGTGGTGTCCGACAGCGACAGGTACTTGTCGGTCACCGACACCCGCTCCGCCATGACGAGTTCGACCAGGATCCCGCCCGCCGCGGCCCAGCCCACCGCCTGCCGCTGCCGCGCCACCCCGGACTCCCCGTCCAGGGACAGCAGCACGATCTCCTCCGCCAGCGTGATCCCCATGAGCAGCCCCCCGTTGCCCGCGCGCCTCGAAGGAAAGGACGTCCGGCGGCAGCAGGAAGTTCCACACCGGCAGTCCCGCACCGGCAGTCCCACACCCGCCGCTACCCCCGCAGGACCGTCCGCGGTGCGAAGTTGCCCTCCCCCAGGTCCTCGGCCAGCAGCCGCTTCGCGATCGCGTCCGCGGCCACCCGCAGTTCGGCGCTGCGCGGCCGGCCCCGGTCCTTCTCCAGCCGGTCCCCCAGCCAGTCCGCCCACGCGTGCGAGATGACGGCCGCCTCGCGCTCCCCCGCCGGAGTGTGCGCGAGGAAGTTGCCCTCGCGCGTCAGGTACCCCTCGTCGACCATCCGGTCGAACACGGGCAGCAGCACCTCCGGCGGCAGCGACCGGCGGTTCGCGATGAGCCCCAGGCTTGCGTGGCCGACCGTCCGGGTCAGCAGGTCCACCTGCATCACCGCCCACGCGCCCGCCATGTCCAGCCTGGTGTCGGAGGCATCGACGATCGCGCGCGCCTGCTCCGGCCCCATGGTCCGTACGAGTTTCCCGACCGCCAGCTCCAGCAGCTTGGCCGAGTCCCCCGAGGCCGTCGCCGGCGAGGCGAAGCCGTCGCCCATGTCCGTGGACCCGGCCCGGGCGGTGTCGCGCAGGTGGACCTGCTTGAGGAAGAGCGCCACGACGAAGCCGACCACCGCCACCGGCACGGTCCACAGGAACACCGTGTGCAGGGCCTGCGCGTACGCGTCGATGACCGGTCCGGCCTCCGCGGGATCGAGCGCGTGCACGCCCTGCGGGCTCTGCGCGGCCGCGCCCAGTCGCGCCGGATCGGTACCGGTCGCCCGCGCCGCCTCCGCGACCCCCGCCTTCAGCTCGGGCCCCAGGCTGTTGGCGTAGATCGTGCCGAAGACGGCGGTCCCGAAGGAGCTGCCGAGCGTACGGAAGAAGGTGACGCCCGAGGTGGCCGTGCCGAGGTCGGCGTAGTCGACGGTGTTCTGGACGGCGATCGTCAGCACCTGCATGCACAGCCCGATGCCGGCACCCAGCACGAACATGTACGACGATTCCAGCCAGGCGCCGGTCCCCGGCCCCATCCGGGACAGCAGGTACAGGCCGACGCCCATCACCGCGCAGCCCACGATCGGGAAGATCCGGTACCGGCCCGTCTTGCTGGTGACGTTGCCGCTGAAGACGGACGCGATCAGCAGCCCGATGACCAGCGGCAGCGTCCGTACGCCCGACACCGTGGCCGAATCCCCGTCCACGTACTGCAGGTAGGTGGGCAGGAAGGTCATCGCCCCGAGCATCGCGAAGCCGACGACGAAGCTGAGCACCGAGCAGACCGTGAAGACGGGATTGCGGAACAGCCGCATCGGCAGCATCGGTTCCGCGGCCCGCGTCTCGGCCACGCAGAACAGCGCCAGGGCCACCGCCCCGCCCGCGAACAGCCCGATGATGGTCCCCGAGCCCCACGCGTACTCGTTCCCGCCCCAACTCGTGGCCAGGATCAGCGCGCTGGAGCCGGCCGCGACGAGCGCGATGCCCAGGTAGTCGATCCTCGGCCGCCCCGCGGCCCGCACGGAGGGGATCGTCCGGGCGGCCGCCGCCACGACCAGGACCGCGATGGGTACGTTGACGTAGAAGGCCCAGCGCCAGCTCAGGTGGTCGGTGAACAGCCCGCCCAGCAGCGGTCCGATCACCGTCGCGACGCCGAAGACGGCGCCGATCGCGCCCTGGTACTTGCCGCGTTCGCGCAGCGGGACCACATCGGCGATCAGTGCCATCGAGGTGACCATGAGGCCGCCGGCGCCGATGCCCTGCACGCCCCGCCACAGGATGAGCAAGGACATGTTGCTCGCGAGCCCGCACAGGAAGGAGCCGGTGATGAAGACGATCGCCGACACCTGGAAGATCAGTTTGCGGCCGAAGAGGTCGCCGAACTTGCCCACCAGCACCGTCGCGACGGTCTCCGCGAGCAGGTACGAGGTCACCACCCACGACATGTGGTCCGCGCCGCCCAGGTCCGCCACGATCGTGGGCAGAGCGGTGCCCACGATCGTCTGGTCGAGTGCGGCCAGCAGCACGCCGAGCATGATCGTGCCGAAGACGACGTTGCGCCTCCGCCGGTCGAGCACGGGTGGCGCCGCGACTGCGGCGGGGGCAGTGGTCACATCTCGCACTCTCACAGCACCCCCGCCGCGCCGCATGCGGCGCTGGGCCGTACGGGCGACTCCGCGAGGGGATCAGCGCAGGTAGGCCAGGCCCGGGTGCTCGGCGGCGTAGCCGTCCAGCAGCCGCCGGGCCACCCCCACCGAGTCCACCAGCGGATGCAGCGCGAAGGCCTTCACCGCGGCCGCCCGCGAGCCGCTCGCCGCGGCGGCGAGGACCTCCCGCTCCACCGCCTTCACCGAGGTCACCAGCCCGACCGCGTGCAGCGGCAGCGGGGCGACGCCCACCGGGTGGGCGCCGTTCGCGTCGACCAGGCAGGGCACCTCGATGACCGCCTCGGCGTCCAGGACGGACAGCGTGGAGCGGTTGCGGACGTTGAGGATCAGCGTGGCCCGCTCGTCGCGCGCGATGGCCCGCATCAGGGCGAGCGCGACCTTCTCGTAGCCCCCGGACTCCAGGTCGCTCTCCTCGCGCTCGCCGACGCCCGCCGCCTCGCGGTTCTCGGCCATGTACGTGGCCTCGCGCTCGGCCCGGGTCCGGTCCCAGGCGGCCAGCGCCGCTCCGGCCGGCAGCCCGGGCCGGCCGGCCTCGGCGTAGAAGCCGTGCTGCTGGTCGCGCAGGAAGGCCCCGCGGGTCTGCTTGGCCTCCTGGTAGGCCCGTACGGTGTCGCGGTTGAAGTAGTAGTA
This sequence comes from Streptomyces sp. NPDC048337, assembly GCF_043201175.1. NCBI lineage: Bacteria > Bacillati > Actinomycetota > Actinomycetes > Kitasatosporales > Streptomycetaceae > Streptomyces > Streptomyces sp. NPDC048337. The sequence goes on along the minus strand of NZ_JBICYR010000008.1, from coordinate 289,655 downwards.
GTGCAGGTACTCGTTCGGGATCGCGCCGAGCGAGCGCAGCCACTCGGCCCCGAAGAGCCGGCCCTCCTCGAAGGACTCCAGCGCCTCGGCGTCGGCGAGCAGCCGGGGCAGCGCGTCCCGCCCGGCGATGCGCAGCCCGCGCACCCAGCCCAGGTGGTTGAGGCCGACGTAGTCGATCCAGGCCTCCTCGGGCCGCGCGCCCAGCAGTCGGGCGATGCGCCGTCCGAGCCCCACGGGGGAATCGCAGATGCCGATCACCCGCTCGCCGAGCTCCTCGGCCATCGCCTCGGTGACCAGCCCGGCCGGATTGGTGAAGTTGATGACCCAGGCCTCGGGGGCGCTGCGGGCGATCCTGCGCGCCAGCTCGCGGGCCACCGGCACGGTCCGCAGGCCGTACGCGATCCCGCCCGCGCCCACGGTCTCCTGGCCCAGCACACCCTCGGCCAGCGCGATCCGCTCGTCGGCGGCGCGTCCCTCCAGGCCGCCGACGCGGATGGCGGAGAAGACGAAGTCGGCCCCGCGCAGGGCCTCGTCGAGGTCCCCGGTGGCCGTGACGGCCGGCGCGTCCGGCACTCCGGCGGCGGCCGCCTGGTCCGCGAGCACCCGGGCCATGGCCGCGAGCCGCCCGGCGTCCTCGTCGTACAGCGTCACCCGGGTCACCCGGCCCTCGGCGTGGTCGCCGAGCAGTGCTCCGTAGACGAGCGGTACCCGGAAACCGCCCCCGCCGAGGATCGTCAGCCGCACGCCCCTACCGCCCTTCGCCGTGCCCGGTGCCCTGCGCCCGGAGTCAGTGCACCAGTCTCCCCCGGCGGTTCACTCCGCGGGAGACGGCACGGCGCGCAGCCTGGCGCCCTGCTGGTGCGCGGCCCCGCGGCCCGGGACGAAGCCCGCCGGCGCGCCCTGCGGGGCCGAGAGGATCAGGGTGATCCGGGTCAGCCCCATGGCGTCCAGCATCCGGCTGGTTTCGGCCACCATCCGGCAGCGCACGAGGCCCGACCGCGGGTCGGGGTGGCGCACGGTGCGCACCGCCCCGTCCTGCTCGGCCGCCTCGGCCCCGCGGCAGCTGAGCCAGTGCGGCACCCCGTACCGGTAGGCCGCCTCCATGAACGGGTCGCGGGCCACCTCCTGGCGGATGCTGCGCAGCCCCTCGTCCTCGGGGGCGGCGGCCAGCGCGGTGGCGAACTGGGCCAACAGGGGGACGCACCAGGCCGGTTCGTGGTCCTCCAGCACCGCCGCCGCGTCCGGGTGGAACAGCACGAAGCGCAGGAAGTTGTCGTCCGGCAGGGCCGTCGGGTGCGGCCGTACGGACTGGAAGAGCTGGTCGAAGGCCGAGTTGGTGAGCGCGACGTCCCAGCGGTGGTCCACCAGGAAGCTCGGGTAGGGGACGGCCTCCATGAGGGCCGCGTAGTCGCACAGGTAGTCGCGCTGCGCGGGGTCCTCGGGCAGCCGGTTCTCCTCGGCGGCCCGCCAGGTGGGCGGCGGGTCGCGGTCGACCATGACCCGGAAGAGCCAGAAGCACTGCCGCTCGCTCATCTCCAACGCCTCGGCGAGGGCGAGCAGTTTACGGTCCGTCCACTCCTTGACCAGGCCGCGTTCCCAGTTGCCGTACGCACGCACGCTGATGCGGAGCCGGGCCGCGAGGTCCTCCTGGCTCAGCCCCAGCTCTTCGCGGCGCTGGCGCAAAATCTCCTTGCGTCGCTCCGACCGCACGGCGCCACGTGCGGGCTCCTCGCCCGCCAGGCGCTCCTCACCGGCTCGGGCGAAGCCATCGGACGGGCCCACCGCTGCGAGATGTGGCACCGAGAGCTCCCCCTCCTCACGGTCTGGATCTTCATTTCCGTGTGGCGATCCTGCTACCGACCTCATTCGAGTGTCAACTATTGTGGCAATTCCAGCCTCTTGACAGCTCATTCCCGCCACAGCTGTGGCACGTTCTAGCCCTTCGCTGCAGGAACGGATAGATTCCAGAAGCCGACCACGTGCCCGTACCGACTTCGCGCGATCTAGGAGAACCACTGGTGACAGACGGCTTCCCGGCTCCCGTCGCGGTGGCCCACGCACCCCTGGCAGCCACCATCACGCGTGTCGCCGAACTCGCGGGCAAGATGGGCCGCGATCTGAATCAGGTCTTCGATCTGCGGCGCCTCTCGGAGGCCTCCGGCGTACCGGCGGACGTGGTCAGAACCCTGCTCGACGGCAGGCCCGCCGGCGAACCCGATCTCCAGACGCGCTTCCTCCAGCGCCTCGACCTGCTCCGGCGCACCCGGGTCAAACCCAACGGCCGCCGCTACACCCAGCAGGAGATCGCGGACGGCGCCGGCATGTCCCGGCAGCAGGCCGGAGCCCTGATCAACGGCGACCGCCGCCCCACCATGGAGCACTGCGACGCGATCCAGCGCTTCTTCGGGGTGCACGCGGGCTTCCTCACCGCCCACGACGCCGACGCCCTCACCGACGCGCTCCAGCGCACCGAGCAGCAGCTGCTCCAGGACTTCGCCGGGCGGGCGCGGGAAAACACCCCGGCCGCGGCCGCTTCGGGCGGCGACCCGCTGGCAAGACTCCTCCAGAACCACGGTGTACGGGGCATCGCGTGGCGAGCCGCCCAACTGCCCAGCGACAAGCATCGGGACAAGGTGACCGAATGGCTGGACATGCTCCTCGAAAGCGTAAAACCGAACGAATCCTGACCCAGTCGAGAGTCTGGGTCTGATCCTTGAGTCCTGATCCGGATCCGCGCCGACGGGGAGAACGGTGAGCATAGGCAGAGAGCAGCGGCGGTTGTGCGGGGAGCTGGTGGCCGGGATCCGGCTGACCGCGCCCGTGGAACCCGTGGACCTCTACGCCGCCCTCTGCGAGGGCATGAGCAGGCACCGCGGCCGTCGGGTGGAGTTCCGGATGGCCTCGTTCCCGCCGGGGACGGCCAGCGGCCTGTGGCTCGACATGGCGGACCGCGACCTCGTGGTCATCGAGGAACGGACCGCTCCCGACCACCAGTTGGTGATCCTGGGTCACGAGCTGTGGCACATGAAGGCCGGCCACTGCAGCCACCACGTCGACGGCGCCGCCGTCGCCGCCCGCCTGCTGTGCGACGAGGCCGACCTCGGCGAGACCGTCCGGCGGGTCGCCGCGCGCACCCGCGCCGACGTACAGGAGGAGACCGAGGCCGAGACGTTCGGCTTACTGCTGGGTGCCCGGTGCAGGACCTGGCTGGCCGGGTCGGCGAGCCACCGGGCGCCGGCACAGCGCGACGAATTGGCGGGCCGGATCGAGGCCTCGCTGGGCTACCGGGGGCACAGGAACGACCGTTGAGCGGCGAGGACTACTACATACCGGCCATCGCACTGGCCATCTCCCTGGCCTTCAAACTGCCGGCCCTCCGCTCCAACTGGCGTGATCCGCTCCTGCGTTCCGTCTGCGCCCTGCTGATCCTGGCCGCCTCGGTGTTCACCTTCGCCGCCCCGCCCACCATCGACGCGGTCAACCGCCGCACCGGGATCGCCAACGTCTCCGCCCCGCTCGTCTACTGCCTGATCACCGCCTTCAGCGCCTCCTGCCTGGTCCTCATGGTCAACTGGCGAGGCGGCCCGGCCGAGCAGACCCGCCGCGTCTCGCGGCGCTGGATCCTGGGCTACAGCGTGGTCATCGTGGCCCTGATCGTGCTGTTCGCCCTCGGTGAGGCCCCGGTCGAGCGGCTGCGCGACTTCGACACCTACTACGCCAACACGCCCTACCTCGGGCAGATGATCGGCCTCTACCTGCTGGCGCACCACGTGGCCGCGGTCGTGATGGTGTCGCTGTGCTGGCGCTGGTCCCTCCAGGTGCGGGGCTGGCTCCGGGTCGGCCTGGTGATCATCGTCTCGGGCTACGTCTTCAACCTCGCCTACGACGCCGCCAAGATCTCCGCGGTCGTCGCCCGCTGGCTCGGCCACGACCTGGACGACCTGAGTACCTACGTCGCCCCGCCGCTCGCCGCCGTGGGCGCGCTGATCAGCGCGACGGGCTTCGTCGTCCCCCTCGTGTGCCAGCGGCTGTCGGACAACTGGCAGACCTGGACGACGTACCGGAAGCTCGGCGCCCTCTGGCAGGAGGTGCAGATGTGCACGCACAGCTGCACCCCCGGCGTACGGATGTCCTGGTGGTCCGCGGCCGAGCTCCGGGTGATCCAGCGCGAGTCGGACATCCACGACGGGTTCCTGCACCTGGGCCCGTACTTCGACCGGAGCATCCGCGGCGGCGCCTACGAACGCGCCCTCGCGGACGGGGCCGACGCGGCGACGGCGTGTGCGGTCGCCGACGCCGCCATGGTCGCGGCGGCCGTGCAGGCCCGTTCCGCGGACCCCGAGGGCCGAACCATCGGGGACGGCGAGGAGAGCGTGTTCGACACCCCCGACGGGCCGCGCGACCTGCTGCGGATCTCCCACGCCCTGCGCCATTCGCCGATGGTCCAGACGGTCCGGCAGCAGGCGGCGCTGTCGGCGGCGAGCGGTCCGGCGTAGGCCGTACGAGGATCAGCGCGCGGCGGCGACGGCCGTCGCGGGGAACAGCTCCTGGAAGGGGCCGGCGGAGTCGACCCCGTCCCGCCCGTAGGGCGCGTCAAAGCTCCACACCATGAACAGCAGGAACACGATCAGCGCGCTGAACAGCCCGGCCAGCAGCAGCTCCCGCCCGGAGCGCCGGATCTGCAGCGTGAAGATCAACCCGACCGTGACCACCCCGCCGACGAGCAGCCCGAACCACACCACGCCCGGCAGCGTGGACTCCGAACTCTGGGTCCGCGAGTGGCGGGCGTCGTCGGCGGCCGCGATGTGGTCCAGCAGCGGCTGGTAGGCCTGGGCCTGGAGCTCGGTGGTCGGGCTCTGATGGGTGACGTCGCTGCGCAGCTTGCCGAGCAGCTGGGCCCCCTCGGCGGAGGCGCTCTGCCCGGAGGTCAGCAGCGGCCAGTCCACGGAGACGGTGTGGGAGACGTACGCGTTCACCTCGCCGCGGATCCGGTCGCGGACGGGGGCCGGGTAGACGTCGGCGCGCTGGGTGACCTCGTACAGCGACTGCGCCTCGCGCCGCACGCTGTCCTCGGCGGCGCCGCGCGCCTCCCAGACGCCGGCGATGGCCAGGCCGAGCACGATCGCGTAGACCACGCCCACCATCATGGTCATGTACTCGATGACATCGGGGGTTTCACTGGTGTCCTCGTCGTCGGCGACCCGGCGGTGCCGGATCGCGGTGGCGGCGAGGACGAGGGCGCAGACGAGCACCATGGCGATGGCCAGGACCAGCCATTCGGACACGTGGATTCTCCCGGGTGGATCGGTGGATGGATACGCCGCCGGCGGTCAGCCGCGGCTCTTGGAACGGGGGCGCAGGGCGGCTGCGGCGAGTACGGCCGGGGTGGTGACGACGACCATGAGCATCATGGTGGACATCCCGTCCGGGCCGCGCCGCTCCAAGGCCACCGAGTGGTACGGACGCACGTGAAAGGCGCTCACGGGCGCGGCGGCGGCCCTGGGCAGGGGCGGGGCGGGTGCGTCCGCCTGCTCCGGTCCGGCCCCGGGCCCGGCAGCCGGCCCGGGTGTCGGCGGCTCCGATCCCGCGGGCCCGGCCTCCGCGTCGGGCCCGGGCGCGTCCGCCGGGGCCGGAGACTCCGGAGCGCGGGCGGGGCGGGGGCCGGGGGCGCGCCCCGGGTGGTGCACGGTGGGCCGGTCGGCCCCGGGCACGGGCACCCGTACCGAGGGCACGCCCACCCGTACCTCGGGCGGCCCCGGGACGGTCGGCCTGTCCCGGGCCTTCGGCACGCACAGGTCGACGCGGGCGCCGCGGCCGTGGCCGTCGCCCGCGACCGCCACGTGGCCGTGCAGCGGGCACAGCGCCGCCACCAGACCCGCTCCGGCGAAGTACTGCCAAGCGGTCACCGCGCGTCCTCCCGATTCCGCAGCACATGTGAGGGTTACGGCTGAAGAAACGATCACGACCCCGGTTCGATACGCGGCAGACAGGTCAAGATCCTTGGCGGAGGGGTGACTTCAGGCCACCGGCCCATCGGAGTGGGCGGTGGGACCCGTGGGGCCGGTCCGCACCGCGTACGCCGCGGCGAACCCGGCGGGCACCAGGACGTCGGCGAGACGCCAGCCCGGCCGGTGTACGGGCGTCGGGCCGCCGCCCACCCGCATCGCCGCCATGAGGCGGGCGTCGATGCCGCGGCCGGTTCCCTTGAGGAGGGCCTCCTTGCGGGTCCAGCAGCGCGCGAAGGCCGCGGCCCTGGGGCGCCCGGGCGGGAGCGCGGCCAGCTCCGCCCGCTCCCGGGGGTGCAGGGCGGCCGGGACCTCCGGGAGGCGGCCGCCGGACGGCACCTCCTCGACATCGGCGCCCACGGGGCTGTCCGCGAAGGCCAGCAGGGCCAGGCCGCGGGTGTGGGACAGGGAGAAGTGGACGGGGGCGCCGGCCACGGCGGGGCGGCCGTGCGGTCCGCCGCACCCCGGGCAGTCATCCCTGGCGTAGGCGATCCCGGCCGGGTCGGTGCCGAGGTAGGCCCCGAGGAGCAGGCGGAGCGCGACGTGCGCGGCGACGTAGGCGGCGCGGTCGGCGTCGGACCGCCGGGCCCGTGCCCGCCGGCGTTCCTCGGTGTCGAGCAGGTGGAACCCGAAACCGAAACCCGAAGCGGAACCGGACCCGGACCCGGAGCCGGACCCGGAGCCGGACCCGGAGCCGGACCCGGAGCCGGACCCGGCGACTTCCCCCACCGGAACCGACCAGACTTCCGCATTCCCGCGCGGCACCGATAGCGGCAAACCCGACGGAAGAGGATCCCGCCCGAATTCCTTGGGAGCCTGCGGAATACCCGTTCTCCACAATTCAACCATCCCCCGAACCCCCATCCGACCTGCGCTTGTGTACGCGACCTGACGTCGACTTAACCCTCCCGGGAGAAAAGCGCAGTTGACCTTGCAAAACCTGACCGAACCCTGCATGGACCCGTCTTGTTCGCCCCTCTCGAATTGCAGAGTATGAGACGCATCTCCCTAGGGGGAAGGCATGTAGAAGATGCTTATCGTCAATAGGGGTGAGATCGCGGTCCGCGTCGCCCGGGCGTGCCGCGCCGGACCACGGGGTGCTCCGGCGAGCGCCACCTCGACAGGCCGCGGCACGTCGAGCCCCTGTGCCTGGCCGGCACCGTCGTCGGCCTCGCCGTCGAGATCGGCCGGCCCGTCAGCTGCGGAGCCACGCTCTGCGAGATCAAGGGATAGGACACCGACATCATGCACAGCACACTCATCGTCGCCAGGATGGACCTGGCCTCCCGCGGCGACGTCGCCAAGCTCTTCGCCGACTTCGACGGCACCGAGATGCCCCACCTCATGGGCACCCGCCGCCGGCAGCTGTTCTCGTACCGCGGCCTGTACTTCCACCTCCAGGACTTCGACGAGGACAACGGCGGCGCGCTCATCGAGCAGGCCAAGTCCGACCCGCGCTTCCTCCGGATCAGCGACGACCTGAAGCCCTTCATCGAGGCCTACGACCCCGCGACCTGGCGCTCCCCGGCCGACGCGATGGCCACCCGCTTCTACGATTGGGAGGCGGGCAAATGACCGGCCGCCGCGTCGTCATCACGGGGATGGAGGTCCTCGCGCCCGGCGGGCTCGGCACGAAGAGCTTCTGGGACCTGCTCAGCGAGGGGCGCACCGCCACCCGGCGGATCACCTTCTTCGACCCCTCCCCCTTCCGCTCCCGGGTGGCGGCCGAGATCGACTTCGATCCGGCGGAGTTCCTGCTGACACCGCAGGAGGTGCGCCGGATGGACCGGGCCGCCCAGTTCGCCGTGGTCGCGGCGCGCGGAGCCGTCGCCGACAGCGGGATCGACCCCGGCGCGTACGACCCGTACCGGATCGGGGTCACGATCGGCACCGCGGTCGGCGCCACGATGGGGCTCGACGAGGAGTACCGGACGGTCAGCGACGCGGGCCGGCTGCACCTGGTCGACCACGCGTACGCCGTACCCCACCTGTACAACTACATGGTCCCCAGCTCCTTCGCGGCCGAGGTCGCGCTGGCGGTGGGCGCGGAGGGGCCGAGCACCGTGGTGTCGACCGGCTGCACCTCCGGCATCGACTCCGTGGGCTACGCGGTGGAGCTGATCCGCGAGGGCAGCGCCGACATCATGATCGCGGGTTCCTCCGACGCCCCGATCTCCCCGATCACCATGGCCTGCTTCGACGCGATCAAGGCGACCACGCCCCGCGACGACGACCCCGCCACCGCTTCCAGGCCGTTCGACGGGAGCCGCAACGGCTTCGTTCTCGGCGAGGGGGCGGCCGTGTTCGTCCTGGAGGAGCTGGAGAGCGCCAAGCGGCGCGGCGCGCGCGTCTACGCCGAGATCGCCGGCTACGCCACGCGCAGCAACGCCTATCACATGACCGGACTGCGCCCGGACGGGGCGGAGATGGCCGAGGCGATCCGCCTCGCCCTGGACGAGGCGCGGATGAACGGTGACGAGATCGACTACATCAACGCGCACGGGTCGGGGACCAAGCAGAACGACCGGCACGAGACGGCGGCCTTCAAGAAGCAGCTGGGCGAGCACGCCTACCGGGTCCCGGTGAGCTCCATCAAGTCGATGGTCGGGCACTCGCTCGGCGCGATCGGGTCGATCGAGATCGCCGCGTCGGTGCTGGCGCTCCAGCACAACGTGGTGCCGCCCACCGCGAACCTGCACACGCCCGATCCCGAATGCGATCTCGACTACGTGCCGCTCACCGCCCGGTCGCACGCCACCGACGCCGTGCTGACCGTGGGCAGCGGCTTCGGCGGATTCCAGAGCGCCATGGTGCTGGCCCGGCCGGACAGGAAGGCAGCGGCATGACCGTCAAGGCAGTGGTATCCGGGCTGGGCATCACCGCGCCCAACGGCTTGGGGGTGCGGGAGTTCTGGGCCGCCACCCGCGCCGCGAAGAGCGGCATAGGCCGGGTCACCCGCTTCGACCCGGGCCAGTACCCGGCCACGCTCGCCGGGCAGATCACCGATTTCACGGCCGAGGACCACCTGCCGAGGAATCTGCTGCCGCAGACGGACCGGATGACCAGGCTGGCGCTGGTGGCCACGGACTGGGCGCTCGCCGACGCGGGCATCCGGCCCGAGGAACTGCACGGGTTCGACATGGGCGTGATCACCGCCAGCTCGGCGGGCGGGTTCGAGTTCGGCCAGGGCGAGCTGCGCAACCTCTGGGCCAAGGGACGCCAGTACGTGAGCGCGTACCAGTCCTTCGCCTGGTTCTACGCCGTCAACAGCGGACAGATCTCCATCCGCAACGGCATGAAGGGCCCCAGCGGGGTCCTGGTCAGCGATCAGGCGGGCGGGCTCGACGCGGTGGCGCAGGCCCGCCGGCAGATCCGCAAGGGTACGAACCTGATCGTCTCCGGGTCCGTGGACGCCTCCATCTGTCCGTGGGGCTGGGTGGCGCAGCTGGCCGGCGAGCGCCTGAGCACCAGCGCCGACCCCCAGGCGGCGTACCTGCCCTTCGATCCGGCCGCCAACGGTCACGTGCCCGGTGAGGGCGGGGCCATCCTCATCGTGGAAGCCCACGAGGCCGCGCTGGAGCGGGGCGCGCGGATCTACGGGGAGATCGCCGGCTACGGGGCGACCTTCGACCCGAGGCCGGACCGCGGGCGGGTGCCGGGGCTGCGCCGGGCGATCGAGCTGGCGCTGGCCGACGCGCGGGTGCGGCCCGCCGAGGTGGACGTGGTGTTCGCGGACGGCGCGGCGATCCGCGAGCTCGACCGCGTCGAAGCCGAGGCCATCACCCAGGTGTTCGGTCCGCGCGGGGTGCCGGTCACCGCTCCCAAGACGATGACCGGGCGGCTCTACTCGGGCGCCGCGCCGCTGGATCTGGCGACGGCCTTCCTGGCCATCGAGGACGGGCTGATCCCGCCCACCATCAACGTCTCGCCCGCCGCCGAGTACGACCTCGACCTCGTCGTCGACCGGCCGCGCGCCGCGAGCGTGTGCAACGCCCTGGTCCTGGCCCGCGGGCAGGGCGGATTCAACTCCGCCATGGTCGTCCGCGACATCGCCTGCGGGCACGGCTGAGCACCGACTTCCCACCGTACGGACCCGTTACCACCGTCAGAGAGGCATCCGCCATGGCCACCACCGCCACCTTCACCCTCGACGACCTCACGACCATTCTGTTCGCCGCGGCCGGCGATCAGGGTGCCGAACTCGCCGCCGAGCTGGGGACGGAGTTCGAGGCACTCGGCTACGACTCGCTCGCCCTGCTGGAGATCAGCGGCCGGATCGAGCGGGAGTACGGCATCTCGCTCGACGACGACCCGCTGACCGGCGAGAGCACGCCGCAGTCGCTGATCGATTCCGTCAATTCGCTCCTCGCCACGTCCGTCTGAACCTTCATCAGCCACGGGAGAAGAAGTCATGCCGCAGCAGAGTCAGCGGGTCGCACTCGTCACCGGCGCCACCAGCGGGATCGGCCTCGCCGTCGCCCGGCTGCTGGCCGAACAGCAGCACCGGGTGTTCATCGGCGCACGCACCGCCGAGAACGTCGCCTCGACCGTCAAGCAGTTGCGGGAGGAGGGGCTCGACGTCGACGGCAGCGCCGTCGACGTCCGCTCCAACGACGGGGTCCACGCCTTCGTGCGGGCCGCCGTCGACCGGTTCGGCCCGATCGACGTGCTGGTGAACAACGCCGGCCGCAGCGGTGGCGGCGTCACCGCCGACATCGACGACGAACTGTGGAACGACGTGATCGACACCAACCTCAACAGCGTCTTCCGGCTCACCCGGGAGGTGCTCAACACCGGCGGCATGCGGGGCCGAAGCCGCGGCCGGATCATCAACATCGCGTCCACGGCGGGCAAGCAGGGCGTCGTCCTCGGCGCCCCGTACTCGGCCTCCAAGCACGGCGTGGTCGGCTTCACCAAGGCGCTCGGCAACGAGCTGGCACCGACCGGGGTCACCGTCAACGCGGTCTGCCCCGGATATGTGGAGACCCCGATGGCCCAGCGGGTCCGACAGGGCTACGCCGCCGCCTACGACACCACCGAGGACACCATCCTGGAGAAGTTCCAGGCGAAGATCCCGCTCGGCCGCTACTCCACCCCGGAGGAGGTCGCCGGCCTCGTCGGCTACCTGGCCTCCGACACCGCCGCCTCCATCACCGCGCAGGCGCTGAACGTGTGCGGCGGACTCGGCAACTTCTGAGCGCCGCCCGCTCTCCCACCCGTTCCGCGTTCCCCGTTTCCCGTTTCCCGAGAGGAGCACCGCATGTCCGTGTCCGAGCGGTCCAGTTCGCACGAGGTCGAGCACGACGTCACCATCGCGGCCCCGGCGGCAGCCGTGTACCGGCTGATCGCCGAGGTGGAGAACTGGCCACGCATCTTCCCCCCGACCATCTACGTCGACCAGGTCGACAAGGGCACCGGAGAGGAGCGCATACGCATCTGGGCCACCGCCAACGGCGAGGCGAAGAACTGGACTTCGCGCCGGATCCTGGACCCCGAGGGCCTGCGGATCGACTTCCGCCAGGAGGTCTCCGCTCCCCCGGTCGCCTCGATGGGCGGCGCCTGGCTGATCGAGCCGTTGTCGGAGACCGAGTCGCGGGTGCGTCTGCTGCACGACTACCGCGCGATCGACGACGACCCGGCGGGCCTCGCCTGGATCGAGGAGGCCGTCGACCGCAACTCGCGCTCCGAACTCGCCGCCCTGAAGACCAACATCGAGTTCGCGCACCAGGCCGAGGAGCTGACCTTCTCCTTCGAGGACACCGTCCAGGTGAACGGATCGGCCAAAGACGTCTACGACTTCGTCAACGAGGCGAACCTGTGGGCCGAGCGGCTGCCGCACGTGGCGAGCATCCGGCTCACGGAGGACGTACCGGGGCTCCAGACCCTGGAGATGGACACCCGCGCCAAGGACGGATCCACCCACACCACCAAGTCGTACCGGGTGACCTTCCCGCACCACAGGATCGCCTACAAGCAGGTGACCCTGCCCGCGCTGATGACCCTCCACACCGGCTACTGGACCTTCACCGAGAACGCGGAGGGGGTCGCCGCGTCCTCCCAGCACACGGTGGTGCTCAACACCGCCAACATCGCCCGGATCCTGGGCGAGGGCGCGACCGTCGCCGACGCCCGGGAGTACGTGCACAGCGCGCTCAGCACCAACAGCCGCGCCACGCTGGGCCACGCGAAGGACTACGCCGAGAGCCGGCGCTGACCGTGGCCGCCGACCGGCAGGACGCCCAGGTCGTCGTCGTGGGCGCGGGACCCGTCGGGCTGATGCTCGCCGGGGAGCTGCGCCTGGGCGGAGCGGACGTGGTGGTGCTGGAGCGCCGCACCTCCCCCACCACGGAGTCGCGCGCCTCCACCCTGCACGCCCGCACCATGGAGATCCTCGACAGCCGCGGCCTGCTGGCGCCGCTCGGCGAACCGCCGAACGAGCCCCGGGGCCACTTCGGCGGGATCCCGATGGATCTGACCCTCCCCGGCCGGTACCCCGGCCAGTGGAAGGTCCCGCAGTTCCGCACCGAACAGCTGCTCCAGGAGTGGGCGCTCGCGCTCGGCGCGGACGTGCGCCGCGGCTGGGAGGTCGTGGAGCTGGCCGAGGACGGCGAGGGGGTCCGGATCAGCGCGGACACCGCGAGCGGCCCCGTACGGATCCGCGCCGCCTACCTCGTCGCCTGCGACGGCGAGGACAGTACGGTCCGAGCGCTGACCGGGGCCCCCTTCCCCGGTCGGGGCACGGTCCGCGAACTGCTGCGCGCCGACGTGGCCGGCATCGACGTGCCCGGCCGGCGGTTCGAGCGGCTGGAGCGCGGGATGGCCGTGGCCGCGCGCAATCCCGAGGGCATCACCCGCGTGATGGTGCACGAGTTCGGCACCGGCGCCCGGTCCCGTACCGGCCAGCCCGACTTCGCGGAGATCACCGACGTGTGGAAGCGCGTCACCGGCGAGGACATCAGCTCCGGGGAGCCCCTCTGGGTCAACTCCTTCGGGGACGCCAACCGGCAGCTGACCCGCTACCGCGAGGGCCGGGTGCTCTACGCCGGCGACGCGGCCCACCGGCAGATGCCCATCGGCGGCCAGGCCCTCAACCTGGGCCTCCAGGACGCCGTGAACCTCGGCTGGAAGCTGGCCCTGCGGGTCCGCGGCCGGGCCCCCGACAGCCTGCTCGACACCTACCACTCGGAGCGGCACGCGGTGGGGGCGCGGGTCCTGGAGAACATCGGGGCCCAGGCCCTGCTGCTGCTCGGCGACGCGGAGGTGGAGCCGCTGCGGGCGCTGATGACCGGGCTGGTGGCCGCCGAGGAGAACCGCGCCCGCCTGGCCGGGATGATCAGCGGACTCGACATCCGCTACCCGGTGGACGAGGGCGACCACCCCTGGCTGGGCGCACGGCTGCCCGAGCTGGCGCTGGCCGGGCCGGACGGCTCCACCACGACGACCGAGCTGCTGCGCACCGGGCGCGGACTGCTGCTGGACCTGACGGGTGATCCGACGGCCGCCCTCGGCCGGATCGCCGAGCCGTGGGCCGACCGGGTCACGACGGTGGCGGCGCAAGACGGCGGCAGCGGGAACCCGGGCACCGAGGCCCTCCTCGTCCGCCCGGACGGTCACGTCGTGTGGGCCGCGACCTGGCAGGCCGTACCGCTTTACCGGGTCCTGCGCCGCTGGTTCGGCGCGTCACGCCATGAATACGAAAATCCGAGCAGAGGATGAATCCCGTGGACACGGACGTCATCATCGTCGGCGCCGGGCCGACCGGTCTCATGCTGGCGGGCGAACTGCGCCTCGGCGGCGTGGGCGTCATCGTGACCGAGCGGCTGGCCGAACCCACCGGCCAGTCCCGCGGTCTTGGCTTCACCGCCCGCGCCATGGAAGTCTTCGACCAGCGCGGGCTGCTGCCGCGGTTCGGCACGCTGGAGAAGAGCCCCCTCGGCCACTTCGGCGGGGTCCAGTTCGACTACACCGTGCTGGAGGACTCCCATTTCGGGGCCCGCGGCGTCCCGCAGCACCAGACCGAGGCGGTCCTCAAGGCCTGGGCCACCGAGCTGGGCGCGGACCTCCGCCGCGGCTGGGACCTGGTGGACATCGCCGACGAGGGGGACGAGGGGGTGCGGGTCACCCTGAACACCCCGGACGGCGTGCGGCAGCTGCGCGCCGCCTACCTGGTGGGCTGCGACGGGGGCCACAGCACCGTCCGCAAGGCCGTCGGCTTCGACTTCCCCGGCACGCCCGCGACCCGCGACATGTACCTGGCCGACGTGGTCGGCTGTGACCTGCGCCCCCGGTTCCTCGGCGAACGGCTGCCGAACGGCATGGTGATGGCGGCCCCGCTGAAGGAGGGCGTGGACCGCGTGATCGTCTGCGAGCACGGCACTGCGCCGGGCGCCCGCGGCGAGTCCCCGGACTTCGAGGAGATCGCCGACGCCTGGCAGCGGATCACCGGCGAATCCCTCCACGGGGGCGGTGCCGAGTGGGTCAGCTCCTTCACCGACGCCACCCGCCAGGTCACCGAGTACCGGCGCGGCCGCGTCCTGCTGGCCGGTGACGCGGCGCACATCCACCTCCCGGCCGGCGGGCAGGGGCTGAGCACCGGTCTCCAGGACGCCGCCAACCTCGGCTGGAAGCTCGCCGCCACCCTCCGGGGCCGGGCGCCGGAGGGGCTGCTGGACAGCTACCACGCCGAACGGCACCCGGTCGGCGCCCGACTGCTCATGAACACCCGCGCCCAGGGCACGGTGTTCCTCGGCGGCGACGAGGCGGAGCCGCTGCGCCACCTGCTGACCGAACTGCTGGAGTACGACGTGGTCAAGCGACACCTCTCGGGCACCGTGAGCGGCCTCGACATCCGCTACGACGTCGGCGGCCCGGCCCATCCACTGGCCGGCCGGCGCCTGGCGCCCCGGGGCCTGCGGACGGCGTTCGGACCCACCACCACGACCGCCCTGCTGCACGCCGGGCGGGGCGTGCTGCTCGTCCTCACCGACGACGAGCACGCGCCGGAGACCGTGGAGACCGCGCGGGCGTGGGCCGACCGGGTCGACGTCACCCTGGCCGTACCGGAGGATCCGGGGACGTTCGGCGACGCCGCCGCGCTGCTCGTGCGGCCCGACGGGTACGTGGCCTGGGTGGGCTCCGACACCACCGTCGTCGGCGTCCCCGACGGACTGGCCGAGGCCCTGCGCCGCTGGTTCGGCGCGCCGGCCGCCCTCGACGCGGCGTCGGCGGCATGACCACCGCGCCCGCGGCCCTGTCCCGGGGAGTGCGCCGGATCAGCCTGGACGCCGACGGCATCCCGCTGTCGGCCCTGCTGTGCGAGCCCCGGGACTCCGCGCCGCGGGCGACGGTGGTCGCGGTGCACGGGGCCGGCATGAGCGCCGGCTACTTCGACGGCCAGGCCCTGCCCGACCTGTCCCTGCTCACCCTGGGGGCGCGGCTCGGCTTCACGGTCCTGGCCGTCGACCGGCCGGGCTACGGACGGTCCACGGGCCTGCTCCCCGAGGGGCAGGCGCTCGCCGAGCAGGCGGCCACCCTGGCCGCCGCCCTGCGCGACCACCGGGCCCGCTTCCCCACCGGGGCGGGCCTGTTCCTCCTGGCCCACTCGTTCGGCGGGAAGGTCGCGCTGCTCACCGCCGCCGACCACTGCGCGCCCGATCTGCTGGGCGTCGAGATCTCCGGCTGCGGCCACCGGTACGCGCCCGACGCCCACTCGGGCGCGGACGCGGCCCGGGGAGGCAGGCGGAGCTGGGGGCCGCTGCGCCTGTACCCGCCGGGCACCTTCACCACGGGCGGCTCGATCCTGGCCCCCGTCCCGCCCCTGGAGCAGGCGGACATCGTCCGCTGGCCGGAGGTGTTCCGGGGCGCCGCCGGCCGCGTCCGCGTACCCGTACGGTTCACCTTCGCCGAGCACGAGGCGTGGTGGCGGCACGATCCGGAGGCGCTCGCGGAGCTGCGGTCGCGGCTCAGCGCCGCGCCGCGGCTGTGCATCGACCGGCAGCCGGGGGCGGGCCACAACATCAGCCTGGGCTACGCGGCCCGTTCCTATCACCTGCGGTGCCTCGGATTCTTCGAGGACTGCCTGCTCCAACAGGGCGTCACGTACTGTTGAAAACCTTGGTCGGATCGTACGAAACGAGGGGACTGAAACGGATATGACAACCGCTCAGGACGGCGTGCGGGTCGAGCCCAGTGCGAAGCGGGTCAGGGTCTATCTGGGCGGCCGCGCGGTGGCCGACAGCAGCCGCCCCCTGCTGGTGTGGGAGAACCCGTACTACCCGACGTACTACTTCCCGGCCGATGACGTCGACCGGGACCTGCTGACCCCGGACGGGGAGACCGCCCGCTCGCCCGAGCGCGGCGACGCGGAGGTGTTCACGGTCAAGGTCGGCCCGACGGCGGCCCCGGGCGCCGCGCAGCACTACGCCGCCTCCCCGGTCGAGGAGTTGAAGGGCCACTTCCGCTTCGACTGGGAGGCCATGGACTCCTGGTTCGAGGAGGACGAGGAGATATTCGTCCACGTCCGCTCCCCGCACACGCGGATCGACGTCCTGCCCAGCTCGCGCCACATACGCGTGGAGATCGACGGGGTCACGATCGCCGAGACCCGCAGCGCCCGTCTGCTCTTCGAGACCGGCCTTCCGACGCGGTACTACGTGCCGCAGACCCATGTCCGGATGGACCTGCTGGAGCGGTCCGACACCGTCACCCGCTGCCCGTACAAGGGCACCGCGCGGTACTGGTCGATCCGGGTCGGCGACCGGCTCCACACCGATCTGGCCTGGTCGTACCCGACGCCGCTGCCCGAGAGCCAGAAGGCCGCCGGCCTCATCGCCTTCTACAAGGTGGACATCTACGTGGACGGCGTGCTCCACGTGGACCCGAAGCGCCGCTGATCCTCCCCCGGCAACATACGGAGAGCCGCATTCGCCGAATGCGGCTCTCCGCCGTGTCCATGGGCCGGTCAGTCCGTCCAGCTGCGGGCCCCGGTGAACCGGGGCGCCCGCCACCCGACGGCTTCCGCACGCCGCGGGGGCTCCGTCCGGGCGGCCCCCCGCTGAGCCGCCCGGGCGAGCACGACCGCTGCCAGCGCGGCCAGTTCCTCCGCGTTCGCCCTGCCCCGTTCGATGCGCAGCAGGGGCTCCGCCGCGTCCGCGCTCACTGCGGCGGGTTGCCGTGCTTGCGCGCCGGCAGGTCGACGTGTTTGGCCCGCAGCATGGCCAGGCCCCGGATGAGGGCGCCCCGCGTGTCGGCCGGGGCGATGACGTCGTCCACCAGACCGCGCTCGGCGGCGTAGTACGGGTGCATCAGCTCCGCCCTGTACTCCTTGACCAGGCGGGCCCGGGTGGCCTCGGGGTCCTCGGAGGCGGCGATCTGCCTGCGGAAGATGACGTTCGCGGCGCCCTCGGCGCCCATCACCGCGATCTCGTTGGTCGGCCAGGCGTAGGTCAGGTCGGCGCCCACGGACTGCGAGTCCATGACGATGTAGGCGCCGCCGTACGCCTTGCGCAGGATCACCGAGATCCGCGGGACGGTGGCGTTGCAGTACGCGTACAGCAGCTTCGCGCCGTGGCGGATGATGCCGCCGTGCTCCTGGTCCACACCCGGCAGGAAGCCGGGTACGTCCAGCAGCGTGACGATCGGGATGTTGAAGGCGTCGCACATCTGGATGAAGCGCGCCGCCTTCTCCGAGGCCTTGATGTCGAGGACCCCGGCCAGGGACTGCGGCTGGTTGGCGACGACGCCGACGACCTCGCCGTCGAGCCGGCCGAGCGCACAGATGATGTTGGTCGCCCAGCGCTCGTGCACCTCCAGGTACTCGCCGTCGTCGACGATCTCCCGGACGACGGCGCGCATGTCGTACGGGCGGTTCCCGTCGGCGGGGACGAGGTCGCGCAGTGCCTCGCAGCTCCGCCCCGGCGGGTATTCGGCCGAGGCGGCCGGCGGGTTCTCCCTGTTGTTCTGCGGCAGCAGGGACAGCAGGTAGCGGACCTCCTCCAGGCAGGTCTGCTCGTCGTCGTACGCGAAGTGCGCGACGCCCGAGGTCTCGGCGTGCACGTCCGCGCCGCCCAGCCCGTTCTGGCTGATCTTCTCGCCGGTCACGGCCTGGACCACGTCCGGGCCGGTGATGAACATCTGCGAGGTGTCGCGGACCATGAAGACGAAGTCCGTGAGGGCCGGGGAGTACGCCGCCCCGCCCGCGCAGGGGCCCAGCATCACGCTGATCTGCGGGATGACCCCGGAGGCGCGGGTGTTGCGCTGGAAGATCCCGCCGTAGCCGGCCAGCGCCGAGACGCCCTCCTGGATCCTGGCGCCCGCCCCGTCGTTCAGGGACACCAGCGGCGCCCCGGCGGCGAGGGCGTGGTCCATGATCTTGTGGATCTTCTGCGCGTGGGCCTCGCCGAGCGCCCCGCCGAAGATGCGGAAGTCGTGGGCGTAGACGAAGACGGTGCGGCCGTGGACGGTGCCCCAGCCGGTGACGACCCCGTCGGTGTGGGGGCGGTTGC
Source organism: Streptomyces sp. NPDC048337 (assembly GCF_043201175.1). Lineage (NCBI taxonomy): Bacteria > Bacillati > Actinomycetota > Actinomycetes > Kitasatosporales > Streptomycetaceae > Streptomyces > Streptomyces sp. NPDC048337. Next base: position 271,147 of record NZ_JBICYR010000008.1, on the reverse strand, counting down.
GTTCGAGGTCGAAGCCGCTCGCCCGGTGCCTTCGCAGCGGCTCCAGTTCGCTGAAGGACCCTTCGTCGAGGAGCAGGTCGATCCGCTCGCGAGCGGTCAACTTGCCCTTGGCGCGCTGTCGTTCGGTGGCGGCCGGGTCGCCTTCGAGGAGGCTGCGGCGCAGCTCCTCCAGTTCGGGGATGCCGATCGGCGGCACGTGCTGCCGGTCGCGTTTGACGGTGTCCATGCAGGTTCCCTTCGCGTGTGCGGTGTCAGCCGAGGAGCGAGCCGCCACTGGCGTCGAGGACGGCGCCGGTGATCCGGCGGGCGTCGTCGGAGGCCAGGAAGGCCACGACGTCGGCGATGTCGGAGGGCCGGGCGATGCCGCCGAGGGCGGCCAGCCCGGACAGGGCCTCCCGTACCCCGGGGGCGTCCAGGAAGGCGTGGCCGGTGTCCGTGACGCCGGGCGAGACGGTGTTGACGGTGATGCGGCGCGGGCCCAGGTGACGGGCGAAGTGCAGGCCGATCATTTCCACGGCGCCCTTGGTCATGGCGTAGGCCACTTCCTTCGGATTCGCGTATCGCGTGAGGCCGGAGGAGATGGTGATGACGCGCCCGCCGTCGCGGAGGACCGGAAGGGCGCGCTGCACGATGAAGAAAGGAGCTTTCGCGTTCACGGCCATGAGCCGGTCGAAGAGTTCGGGAGTGGTCTCCTCGGGGCTCGCCCCGGTGGTGTTGATTCCCGCGTTGTTCACGAGAATGTCGAGTTCTCCCGTTCCGCAGAGGGTCTCCAGCCCGGTGCGGAGCTGCTCGAAGAGCGTTTCGACAGCACCGGGACGGCCGAATTCGGCGCGCACGGTGAATGCCCTGCCCCCGCCGGCGGCGATGGTCTTGACGGTATTCTCGGCGGCCTCCCGGTCCTGTGCGTAATGCACGGCGACAAGTGCGCCCTCGCGGCCCAGCCGCTCGGCTATCGCACGACCTATGCCCCGGCTCGCTCCGGTGACGAGCGCCGTTTTGTTGGCTAACCTGCTCATGGCTCGGCCTTCACCCCCGATGAATACTCCCCGGTCTCTTTCCGTCTCATGGTGGGTGGCCGAGAAGGGCCGTTCAAGGCCGAGGATTCCAGGGTTCGGTCATGTTTCGAATGACGGACCGCGTCTTCCTCCGGCGAATGTCACGGCAATGTCAGATCTCCGTCAGTTCCGCGATCTCCCGCTGTCGGGAGGTATCCGGCTGCGGCTAGCTTCGAAGTCATGGAACACGACACCGCTTCAGCCGATGCGCTGAATGAGACAACTGGCCGGAATTCCCCGATCGGTTCCTGGTCGGCGAGTGTGGTCTTCGGAGACAAGACCGCCGAAGTGCGGCTCACTTTCGAGGCGGACGGCACGGTCCGCCTGGCCACCCCCGTGAGCACGGGCGAGGGCACCTGGACGCGGTCGGACGAGGACGACGCGCGGTTCGGCTACCGGGTCAAGGAGGTCTTCGACGACAAGCCGGGGCTCCCCGGCTCGGTGGACATCGAGCAGGACGCGGTGCTGTCGGGGCCGGCGTTCACCAGCTCGGGGACTTCCGTCATCCGGTCCGTGAGCGGCACCCTGCTGGCCTCCGTGACGGCGGACGTGTCGGCCAGGCGGGAAGGCGGTGGCGCATGACGAAGCTCGGCTACGAGGACGCCGTCAACGAGGCCCTCGAACGCCTCGACGACCTGGGCTACGAGCGCGGCGCCCAGGGCGACCTGGCCAACCACGGGCCGATGGGCGCCGAGACCCTGGCCGTCCTCGGACACGCGGACAAGGTGGCCGCCTGGGTCGAGGGCTACCGCACCGCGATGCCCCACCACGAGCCCCCCGCCGCCCGGTTCGCGCTCGACGCCTCCGACGAGTCGTCGTGGCGGCCGGCGCTCGGCGCCTTCGAGCGGGCGGGCGACTGGGAGCAGCTCTTCTCACGGGAGCTGGCCGAGGCCCCGTGGCGCGCGGTGCTGGCCCGCTGGTGGCCCGAGCTGCTGCCGGGGCTGCTCGCGGGACTGACCCACGGGGCCATCCGTACGGCCCACGCGGTGCGGAGCATCGCGGCGGCCCAGGAGCCCAGCCCACGGCAACTCACCGAACTGGCGAGGGCCTTGGCGTACTGGGCCGCGCGCTACACCCGGCTGCCGGGCGAACCCCGCCTGAAGGGCGCCCACGACATCGCCGGCGCCGTCGCCGCCCTGCCCCGCTTCCGCGGCGCGGAGGCGGTCACTCCCGCCGTCGCCCGCAAGCGCTTCACCCAACTCGATGCGATACCCGGCTATTTCGAGGCCCTGGACTCGGTCGCGCCGAACCACGCGCAGTGGCTGCTCAGCGAGATGACCGCGGAGTTCGCGGGCGTCTACCTGGCCCACGACGAGATCTACGCCGTGCCCATGGTCCACGCGGTCACCGCCCCCGCGGCCGTGCGCCTGGTCCTCCCCCACCTCCCCGTCGAGCTGCACGAACCCTCCGTCGCCGCCCTGTGGCAGGTGCACACCGCCTTCCTGCTGGCCTTCACCCGGGACCGCAGAGGGGAGCGGGAGGCGATCGCGGCGGCCACCGACAGCGATCTGCCCTCCTTCGACGAGCTGAGCGCCCGCGCCGTGGAGCACGGCGACGAGCACGTCATCAAGTTCACCGAGGCGTGCCTGCGCGAGCACATGCTCCGGCCCGACCGGCGCTTCCCCGCGGCGGCCTTCGCGGCGCTGTCGCGCATCGACCCCCGGTAGACGGCCTTCGCCGTCGCCGGGCCATCACCACCCATCTTTATCAGGAGGAATCATGAGTTCGACTGTTGTCGTCGTCGGTGGCGGATACGGCGGTACCACCGTGGCCAAGGCCCTGGACGACGTGGCGGAGGTGATCCTGGTGGAGCAGAAGGACTCCTTCGTGCACAACGTCGCCGCCCTGCGCGGAGTCGTCGATCCCGCGTGGAGCGAGCGCCTGTTCCTGCCCTACGACGGCCTGCTCTCGCGCGGCCGGGTCGTGCACGCCCGCGCCGAGCGGGTGGAGCCCGGCTCCGTGACCCTGTCGACGGGTGAGCGGATCGAGGCCGACTTCATGGTCCTGGCCACCGGCTCGACCTACCCCTTCCCCGCCAAGTTCGACATCGACGACGCGGCCGGGGCGAAGGCCCGGCTGGCGGAGACCCGTACCGCCCTGCAGGCCGCCGACGCGGTGCTGCTGCTGGGCGCGGGCCCGGTGGGGGTGGAGTTCGCCGGTGAGATCCGGGCCGCCTGGCCGGACAAGAAGATCACGATCGTGGATCCCGCCTCGGACGTCATCGTGGGCGACTTCCCCGACGAGCTGCGCGCCGAGGTGCGGCGCCAGCTGGAGGAGCTGGGCGTGGAGATCGTCCTGGGCGCCTCGCTGGCGGAGGAGCCGCCGGCCGAGCCCGGCCGGGCCAAGACCTTCACGGCGCAGTTGACGAACGGCGCCGAGGTGACGACCGACATCTGGTTCCGCTGCTTCGGCGCGGCCCCGGCCACCGACTACCTGGGCGGCGATCTGGCCGCCGACCGCCGGTCGGGCGGTCTGGTCGAGGTGCGGGACACCCTCCAGCTGTCCGGGCAGGAGCGGGTGTTCGCGCTCGGGGACGTCACCTCGATCCCCGAGGCCAAGAAGGCCAAGGCGGCCGAGGACCACGCCGTGGTGATCGCGAACAACATCCGCAAGCTGATCGCGGGCGAGACGGAGCTGGAGACCTACCGGGTCGGCGGCCCGATGATCGCCCTGTCGCTCGGTCCGAACGGCGGCGCCGGCTTCATCCCCGAGCGCGGGGTACTGGGTGCGGAGATGGTCTCCCGCGCCAAGAGCGCCGACCTTCGGACCACGTTCTACGAGGAGCTGCTGGGCGTGGTCCGGCCGGCCTCCGACCGGGGCTGAGCGAAGGAGCCGTACGGTGAGCGGGGTCGTCCGGCGCGCGGTCCGCGCGTACGGACGACCCCGCACGCCTGTCTCAACTCTTCGCCGCGGCCCCCGCGGCCCCGTGCTCGTGGTGGCCCGGGCCGCTGTGGGCGTGGAACCGGGCGACCTCGGCCGGGTGGACCACGAACGGCCGCATCATGCCGTCGTCCTCGTGGTCCAGGGTGTGGCAGTGGTAGACGAACTGCCCGGTGCCGCCGTCGAACTTGCCGGCGACCGCCACCCACTGCCCCCGGTTGACGAGGACGGTGTCCTTCCAGCCCTCCTCGTACTTCTCCAGCGGGACGTCCGTGAAGCCGGTGATGGGGGCCGTGGTCCGGGCGGTGGGGATGTCGTAGGTGGTGGTGAAGTTGCGCCGGAACAGCGCCTGGAAGCGGGTCAGGTGGATGTGCATGGGGTGCACCGGTCCGATGGGGCCCACGTGGATGAAGTTCCAGACGGCCCAGCGGTTGTGGTTGATGTAGACCCCGACCGTGTCGTCGAAGAGGGCGCCGAGCTTGCGGAAGGTCCGTGTGGCGCCGGTCTCGGGATCGGTGATCTGGATGATGCCCGCCCCGCCGGGGTCGCTCGCGAGCTCCTCCAGGTCCCACATCTCCGGGTGGCCCTGCTGGTTCATCACCAGCGCCACCCATACGTGGTCGTGGTCCTCCGGCAGCGTCCTGCCGTGCTCGACCCTGTAGTACGAGGGCGAGAGGACGGCGGGGATCGTGTAGGCGTCCGACCGGGTGCGGTCCTCGACCCGGAACTGCATGAGGTCGGGGTCCGTGGGCCCGCCGGCCGTGCGCGCGTCGGTGAGGCGGAGCCTGAGCCCCTTCAGCTGCCGGAAGTCGATCAGTACGTCGAACCGTTCCGCGGGGGCGACGGTCAGGCCGCCCGCCGGGACCGGCGCGGCCGCGGGCAGCAGGCCGCCGTCGGTGCCGATCAGCCGGATCGCGTCGTTGTGGGAGGTGCCGTTCTCGTCCACGAGGTTGAGGGTGTAGATACGCCCGTTGGAGGCGTTGAGCAGCCGGAAGCGGTACCACCGGGCCTCGACGTTCAGGTAGGGCCAGATCACCCCGTTGACCGTGTTGAACGGGCCGGTGAACCCGGCCGGGACCACGTGGTCGCCGAACGGCACGGCGGGGATCTTGAACAGGAGTTGGCCGGTGAGCGCCCCGGTGGCGGGATCGGTGTCGACGTTGCGGTCGCTCAGGATCAGCGGGACCTCGCGGGTGGGGAGGGCGAGGGCCTTCTCCTCCGCGTCGCGGACGAGGTACATGCCGACCAGTCCGGCGTGGACGTTGTACCGGGTGATCGCCATCGCGTGGTCGTGGTAGAAGAGCGCCGCCGACGGCTGGAGGTTCGGGTACTGGGAGATCTGGCTCGTGCCGGTCAGCCCCGCGTTGTGCGGCCAGCCGTCGCTGCCGCCGTTGTTGGGCGCCCCGTGCAGATGGGTGACCGTCCAGGCGGGGAGCTCGGCCACGCCCTCGACGAGGGTGTGGCCCGGCCGGAGGGCGCCGCCCGGGTCGCGGTAGCCGGGGCTCGCCGTCGGATTGGCCGGGGCCGGGGCCTGTACGGCGACCAGCGGCATACGGGTCTCGATGCTGTTGGTCCAACTGACCCGCAGGTCCTTGCCGCTGGGGACGTCGATGGTCGGGCCCGGGTACTGGCCGTTGTAGGCCCAGACGGTCGTGGGCGGCAGCTGGGAGTGCAGCCGCACCTGGGCGGTGGTCAGGTTGATCTTCGCCTCGGTGAGGGTGCCGCCCGCCCGGATCACCGAGGGTATGCGCAGCGGGTCGAGGAACTTGGTGAGGCCCCAGTTCGGGCCGGCCGGTGCGGCCTCGGGGCTCTCGGCCGCGCCCACGGGGGATGCGGCGGCGCCCGCCGGCGGGCGGCCGATGCCCGTCCCCAGGGCCAGCGCCCCGAAGAAGGCGCCGGCCGTCACCACCCTGCGGGTGATCCCCGGCCCACGGTCCCCTCGAATGTCTTCCACCATGCCTGTCTCCCCGTCATGTCCGCTGCGTGTGACTGCTGTTGCGGCGGCAGACTGGCATGGCGAAACCTCGGCGGACAAAGCGCGTCCCCTGCGCTCCGCTGCCCCGCTGAACAGGGCCTTCCGCCCGGATCGGTCGGCCGATCCAAGCAGGTGAACACCACCGCGAGGGTGCGATTGCGGCCATGGTGACCGAAAGACGGGCTACTCCGGTTGCAACTCCCCTGACACTGGCCCCGGATAACCTGACGCTGACGTCACCCGAAATTCACCGTTCCGGCCGGACGGGGCCGGACGGCGGATCAGCCCCCGGCCATCACCGCGGTCTCGGGAACGGCGACCTGGTCCCGGCCGCGTGCGTCGAAGGCCGCCTGAGCGGAGCTCACCGCGCCGACGTACTGCTCGCACCAGGCCCGTACCGCGCGCAGCGGCACGAGCAGGGTCCGGCCGAGCGGAGTGAGCGAATAGACCACACGGGGCGGGGTGTTGGCGTAAACCGTGCGGTCCACCAGGCCGTCGCGCTCAAGGGTGCGCAGCGTCTGCGTGAGCATCTTGCGACTGACCCCGCCGACGGTCCGCTGCAGTTCGGAGAACCGGGCGTCTCCGTCGCCCAACATGTTCACGACGAGGATCACCCACTTGTCCCCCGCGGTGTGAAGCAGGACACGTGGCTCACAACCGGCGCTGAACGGGTCGCCGGACGAACCCTCAGGTGAAGGGGCGGATGAAGTGGTGTTGTCAGTAGCCATGTTGAGCAGCCTACCCACCCAGGTCTCACATGGAACCCTTGTTTCCAGAAGAGACCTGGTCTAGCCTCTGAGCCACGGGCACAGTGAGGGCGGGGAATCACCGCCGATACTCCAACCCCTTGCCTGCGGCTCGTTCGCAAACGGATCAGTCGCTCCAACGGCCGATTCCCGACCATGACTTGTGCTGTGCGTCCGTTTGTCGAACGGGATCCACACGCCGCCCGAAAACGCAGTCCATCCGTGAGGACTCGACTGGCTCGCCGACCGCGTGGTCCCAGGGCGATCGCATTCCCGATTCACCCGGCCATGGGCCCAGTCGACGCGAGAACAGTGCGAGGGGGAGCGCGCAGTGATCAAGAACGGGGGAGCACAGTGATCAGGGGCACCATCGATACACCAGGCATTCCGAGTCGGTCCGACCGCCTGCCGAATACGTCGACATCGTACCGAGTGCTCGTTGTCGAGAACAATATCGGCGACATGGAGGCCCTGACTCGGGGGCTGCGGCGCAATGGCCACACCGTCGACAACGCGAAGACGAGCGACGAAGCACTGGCGCAGTACCGGAACGTCGACATGGTGCTGCTCGATCTCGAACTGCCCGACCTGGACGGCCTGGAGGTCTGCCGGATCATCCGGTCGAGCTGCGACGTCCCGATCATCGCGGTGACGGCCCGGGGTTCGGAACTGGACCGCGTACTGGGATTCCAGGCCGGGGTCGACGATTACGTCGTCAAGCCGTACGGATTTCGCGAACTGCTGGCCCGAATGGAGGCGGTGATGCGGCGCGCGCGGCCGGCCCTTCCGGCGAAGGCCTCCTTTCGCGGAATCTCGCACGGGCCGCTCACCATCGACACCGGCTCCCGAGAAGTGGAGCTGGGAGGCCAGCGCATCGACCTGACCCGAAAGGAATTCGACCTCCTCTTACTCCTCGCCTCCCAGCCGGATTCCGTCGTCCCGCGGCGGCAGATCATGCACGAGGTATGGGGGGACTCCTGGTCCCGGCGGACCGTCGACACCCATGTGAGCAGCCTCCGGAGCAAGCTCGGCGGCAGCGCGTGGATCCTCACGGTCCGGGGCGTCGGCTTCCGCATCGGCCACGCCTGACCGGAAGCGGCCGCACCCCGCGGGACGGGGTGCGGCCCGCCATGACCATGATGTGAGCGTCCGGGGTTCACCCGTCCGGCCCAGTCCGCCACGGCGGCCGCCTGTCCCCCGCCCCATGATCGGACCATGGAACCGGACAGCCGAAACAGCCCGGAAAGCCGGGCGGACGCCCTGATGGACGGCCTGCGGGCGGATCCGGAACGGCCGGCGGCGATACCGTCCGTCTCTTTCCCCGGCGGCCCTCGGGCCCGCGGCATCGCCGACGACGAGTCGAACGCGATCGCCCATCTCGGCATGCTCCGGCTCTACGGCGGCGGCCCGGCCGCCGGAGGCGCGCGGTGACCCTCGCACCGACGCCCCCTTCGGCGTCCGAGGCCGAGCCCCCGGCCCCCGCCAAGAAGTTCTCCTTCCCGAGCGCGCTGACCATCCTGGCCCTCGTCACGGTCGCGGTCTGGCTGCTGGCCTTCCTCGTCCCGGCCGGCCAGTACGACCGCGACGACAGCGGCGCCCCCGTCTCCGGCACCTACCACCGCGTCCAGGACACGCAGAGCTTCACCCAGCGCCTGAACGACCTCTTCCTCTCCCCCGTCAACGGCCTCTACGGCATCCAGGACGTGAAGACCGGCGAGGTCGGCCCGAGCCTCATCGGCGACCTCTACGGCAGCGCGGGCGTCTTCCTCTTCGTGCTCGCCATCGGCGCGTTCATCACGGTCGTCTTCGCCACCGGTGCCCTCGACCGCGGCATCGCCCGCCTCGCCCACCGGCTGCGCGACCGCGGCACGCTGCTGATCGCCGCCGTGATGCTGGTGTTCTCCGTCCTCGGCACCGTGGAGGGCTTCGCGGAGGAGACCCTCGGCTTCTACGGCCTGCTGGTCCCGATGATGCTGGCCCTCGGCTACGACCGCCTCGTCGCCGTCGGGTCCTCCATCCTGGGCGCGGGCATCGGGGTGCTGTGCTCCACCGTCAACCCCTTCGCCACGGGCGTGGCCTCCTCCGCCGCCGACATCTCGCTGGGCGACGGCATCGTGCTCCGCTTCGTGATGTGGGTGGTACTGACGGCCGTCACCATCCTCTACGTCATCCGCTACGCGAAGCGCGTGCGGAAGGACCCGGCCAAGTCCCTGTGCGGCTTCCTCCCGGGCGACCGGGACCAGAAGGCCGCGGCCGACTCCGACGTGGAACCGGAACTGACCGGCCTGCACAAGACGGTGCTGGTCCTGCTCGTCCTGGTCTTCGCCTTCATGATCTTCTCGGTGGTCCCCTGGGCCGGCGCGCTGACCGGCAAGGCGGACGCGACCCCGTACACCTGGGAGCTGGGCTGGTCCTTCCCCCAGCTCTCCGCGCTCTTCCTCTGCGCGGCGGTGCTGGTGGGCCTGGTGGCCCGGATGGGGGAGGCGAAGCTCAGCTCCACGATCATCCAGGGCGCCGCCGACTTCATCTCGCCGGCCCTGGTGATCATGCTGGCGCGCGGGGTCACCGTCATCATGAACAACTCGAAGATCACCGACACCGTCCTCCACTCCATCGAGGGCGTGATCAAGGGCACCTCGTCCGGGCTCTTCGCGGTGATCGTCTTCCTGGTCAACCTCCCGCTGGCCTTCCTGATCCCCTCCACGTCCGGCCACGCCACCCTCGCCATGCCGATCCTGGCCCCCCTCGCCGACTTCGCGGGCGTCTCCCGCGCGGTGGTGGTCACGGCCTGGCAGGCGGCCAGCGGCTGGATGAACCTCTGGGTGCCCACCACGGCCGTGGTGGTCGGCGGCGTCGCCCTGGCCAAGGTCGGCTACGACAAGTACCTGCGTTTCGTCTGGCCGCTGTTGGCCATCCTCTTCGCGCTCATCTGCGGCTTCGTGGCGCTGGGCGCGACGATGTGACGGATGGTCACGGGGCCGGCCGCCGACCGGCCCCGTAGACTCGGACCTGGACCCCACGCAGGGCAACCGCCGCGTCCTTGCGGTCCTCGCCCACCTCCGGGGGCGGGACGGGGCGTAAGCGCGCGGGAGCGGCCCGGGCTCCTATCCTGGAAAGGTGATCACCGGTGAGGAACCGAGGATCGACCGGGCCAGGGCCGCGGCCGACCGGGAGGCCTGGGCGGAGGCGTACGGCCTGCTGCACGGCCTCGACCCCGCCGGGCTGGCCGCCGACGACCTCGCCGTCCTCGCCGACGCGGCCTGGTGGACCAGCCGCGTCGAGGAGTCGATCACGGCGCGGACCAGCGCGTACACCGCGTACGCCGCGGCGGGCCGGGCCCGCGAGGCCGGATTCTGCGCCTGGATGCTCTTCTACGAGTACCAGCTGGCCGGGAAGGCGAGCGCGGCCGCCGGCTGGCTCGGGCGGGCCCGGCAGCGGCTGAGCGGCGAGCCCGAGTGCGTCGAGCAGTGCTACCTCGCCTTGGCCGCGGCGCAGGAGGCCCAGCGGCGCGGCGCCTTCGACGAGGCGATGGACCGTGCGCGCGAGATGGCCGGCATCGCTCGACGCTGCGGCAGTACGGACCTCCTCGCCCTGAGCACCCAGGCACAGGCCGGTGTGCTGCTGGCCGAGGGGCGGGTGGCCGAGGGCCTCGCGCTCCTCGACGACGCCATGTGCGCGGCGATGGCGGGCGAACTCGGCTCCTTCTTCACCGGGTGGGTCTACTGCCTGGGCCTGCAAGCGTGCATGGCCTGCGCCGACCTGCGGCGGGCGGCCGAGTGGACCGACGCCGCCATGGCCTGGTGCGCCTCGATGCCGCAGGAGAACAACTACCGGGGGCTGTGCCGGGTCCACCGCGTGGAGGTCGCCGAGCTGTCCGGCGACTGGTCCCGCGCGGCCGGCGAGGCCGCCCTGACCTGCGAAGAGCTGCTGCCGTACGAGGCGAGGATCGCCGCGGAGGCTGTCTACCTCCAGGCCGGGATCGAGCGGCGGCGCGGTGACCTCGCCGCCGCCGAGGCCTCGTACACGCGGGCCCACGCGCTCGGCCGCGACCCCCAGCCCGGCCTCGCCCTGCTGCACCTGGCCCAGGGGAAGGCCGACTCCGCCGCCGTGGCGCTGCGGCTCGCGCTGGCCGGGGCCGAGGACGGCGGGGACGGCGCGGACGGCGGCGCGGAGATCGCGGCGGAGGCGGGCCGCGGTCCCCTCGCCCGCTCGCGGCTGCTCGCCGCCCAGGTCGAGGTCTCGCTCGCGCTCGGCGACCTCGACCGGGCCCGGGAGGCGGCTCAGGCCCTGGAGGCGGGCGCCCGCGCGTGGGAGCTGCGGTGCGAGTCGGCCGCCACGGTGCTCCACGCGACCGCCGTGGCGGCCGGTGGCGCCGTCGCGTACGCCGGCCACGACCCGGAGCGGGCCCTGCCGCTGCTGCACCGGGCGCTTGCGCTCTGGCTGGAGCTGGGCGTCCCGTACGAGGCCGCGCAGGTCCGGATGACGCTCGCCGCTGCCGACCGGGAGGCCGGGGACGCGGAAGGGGCGCGCCTGGAGCTCCAGGCGGCGCGGGCCGTCTTCGAACGGCTGGGCGCGGCGCCCGACGCACGGCGGGCCGCCGCACTCCTGAGCGGCGCCGCCCACCGGCACCCGGGCGGCCTCACCGCCCGGGAGGGCGAGGTGCTGCAGCTGGTGGCGGCCGGCCTGACCAACCGCGCCATCGCCGCCGAGCTGGTGATCAGCGAGCACACCGTCGCCCGGCACCTCAACAACATCTTCGCGAAGCTCGACGTCTCGTCCCGGGCGGCCGCCACGGCGTACGCGTACACCCACGGCCTCGCCTGATGGGCCATTCGGCCCATGCTCCCTCCCCTCGCACATGGGCGGTTGTGGCGATGAGCCCCCGCCTGCCGAACGGCTACAACGGTGGCCTACGGAAGGCGGTGGGAACCATGACCACCTACACGGCGACGCTCGACGACCGGCAGACACAGCTGCTGCGGGACTCCGTCCACGGCGAGGTCGTCACCCCGCACGACCCGGGCTACGACGAGGCCCGCAAGGTCTACAACGCCATGCACGACAAGCGTCCGGCGGCCGTCGTCCGGGCCGTCGACGCGGGCGACGCCATCGCCACCGTGGGCTTCGCCCGCGAGCGGGACCTCCTGCTCGCGGTCCGCGGCGGCGGGCACGCCGTCGCCGGATACGGAACCTGCGACGGCGGCGTCGTGCTCGACCTCGGCAGGATGCGCGGCATCCGCGTCGACCCCGAGGCCCGCACCGCCCGCGCGGAGGGCGGCTGCACCTGGGCCGGCCTCAACCACGCCGCCCACGCCTTCGGCCTGGCCACCACGGGCGGGGTCGTCTCCAGCACCGGCATCGGCGGGCTGACCACGGGCGGGGGCATGGGCTACCTGGCCCGCCGCTGCGGCCTGGCCTGCGACAACCTGATCTCGGCGGACGTGGTCACGGCCGACGGGTCCCTGGTGACCTGCTCGGCGGAGCGCGACGCCGACCTGCTGTGGGCCGTACGCGGGGGCGGCGGCAACTTCGGGGTGCTGACCTCGCTGGAGTACCGGCTGCATCCCGTGGACTTCGTCCTGGGCGGGCCGACCTTCTATCCGCTGGACCCCGCCGTGATGCGCCGGTACCGGGAGCTGATCGCCACGTCCGGCGAGGAGCTCGGCGCCCTGCTCGTGGTCGCGCTCGGTCCTCCGCTGCCCTTCCTGCCCGAGCGGTGGCACGGCCGGCCGCTGTGCGGGGTGATCACCTGCTGGACCGGTCCCGAGGAGCAGGACGACGAGGTCCGCGCCCGGCTCGCGGCCCTCGGCCCCGTCATCGGGCAGCATCTCGGGCGGATGCCCTACCCGGTGATCAACACGCTCTTCGACGAGCTGCTGCCCGCCGGTCTGTTCCACTACTGGAAGGGCACCTTCAGCCACGGCCTGCCCGACGGGGCGATCGAGGCGTACGCCGCGTACGGGGCCGGGACGCCGTCGATCGAGAGCGCGACGGTGGTCTTCCCGATCGACGGGGCCGTCCACCGGGTGGGGCCCGAGGAGACCGCCTTCGCCTACCGGGACGCCGACTTCTCCACGGCCCTGAGCCCCACCCTCGCGACCCGCGCCGGCTGCGAGGCGAACATCGGCTGGGTCCGCGCCTTCGAGGCCGCGCTCGCACCCCACTCAGCGGGTGGTGCCTACGTGAACTTCATGGACGGGGACGACCAGCACCGGGTGCGGGCCAACTACCGGCAGAACCACGCCCGGCTGACCGAACTCAAGCGCCGCTGGGACCCCGGCAACCTCTTCCGGCTCAACCACAACATCGCCCCCTGACCCGGTACCCCGGCCCGCCGCCGAGCGGGCCCAGACCGACAGCAGGACCGGCAGCGCCAGGTAGCCGAAGCGGCCGGCCGGGGCCAGGAGGAAGGCCGCCGTGAGGCCGATCGCGAGCCGGTCGGCCGCGGCCACCACCGTGCGCGGCGGCCGGAGCACCAGCGAGAGCGCCACCGCCAGGCCGGCCGCCGCCAGCAGAACCACCGTCAGGTACCAGCCCCGGGAGCCGAGTTCGGCCAGCAGGTGCCCCGGCAGGCCGCGAGCAGGGCCACCACCACCGCCACCGCGGGCAGCGCCGTCCACTTCAGCGCGCACGCCCCGGCGAGCACCGCCCCCGCCAGGACCGGCCGCCCGGCCACGGCGGCCGCGAGCAGCCAGCCGGCCACCCACGGGACGGCGCGAGGTGTCGTACGGGAAGAAGGCATGCGGCCATTGCAGCCGCGCGGCCCCCACCCGGTCTGCACACCCAGGCGGACACTTCACGGTGGGGTTTCCCCTACCACCCCGGGACACGCGTGAGGGGCGCGTCCCCGGGAGTACCACCGAGGTCGCGCCCCTCACGGAGTCACGGCTGCCGGGCTCAGGCCTCCGGCGAACCGCCGAAGCGCTCGCGGTAGGACTCCAGGTCGTCCTCGGTGACCCGCGCGAAGAGCACCGGCGGCACGGTGAACGGGGTACCGGCCGGGACCGCGTCCAGGGACCGGGCCTGCTCCGGGGTGACCCACGTGGCCGTGTCGTCGGCGAGCGCGAACGAGGAGCGCATGGCGCGCGCCGAGGCCGGGATGAACGGCTCGGAGACCACCGAGTAGAGGTGGATCAGGTTCATCGCGGTGCGCAGGGTGAGCGCCGCGCCCTCCAGGTCGGTCTTGACCTGCAGCCAGGGGGCCTTCTCGTCCAGGTAGGCGTTGCCGGCGGACCACAGGGCGCGCAGCGCGGCCGCCGCCTTGCGGTACTGGAGGGCCTCCATGTGGCCCTCGTACTCGGCCAGCAGCTCGGCGATCTGCTCGCCCAGCTTGGCCTCGACCTCACCGGCGGCGCTGCCCGCGGGGACCTCGTCGCCGAACTTCTTGCGGGAGAAGGTCAGGACGCGGTTGACGAAGTTGCCGAGGGTGCCGCCGAGGTCCTTGTTGACCGTGGCGGTGAAGTGCTCCCACGTGAAGGAGGAGTCGTCGGACTCGGGCGCGTTGGCGATGAGGAAGTACCGCCAGAAGTCGGCCGGGAGGATCTCCAGCGCCTGGTCGGTGAAGACGCCGCGCTTCTGCGAGGTGGAGAACTTGCCGCCGTAGTACGTCAGCCAGTTGAAGGCCTTGACGTAGTCGACCTTCTTCCACGGCTCGCGGGTGGCCAGCTCGGTGGCGGGGAACATCACCGTGTGGAACGGGACGTTGTCCTTGGCCATGAACTGGGTGTAGCGCACGTCCTCGGCCTCGTACCACCAGGACTTGTAGTCACGGTTGGCCGGGTCCAGGTCGGACCACTCCTTGGTCGAGCCGATGTACTCGATCGGGGCGTCGAACCAGACGTAGAAGACCTTGCCCTCGGCGGCGAGCTCCGGCCAGGTGTCGGCCGGGACCGGGACGCCCCAGTCGAGGTCGCGGGTGATGGCGCGGTCGTGCAGGCCCTCGGTCAGCCACTTGCGGGCGATGGAGGACGCCAGCTGCGGCCACTCCTCCTCGTGGTGCGCGACCCAGGCCTCGACCTCGTGCTGGAGCTTGGACTGGAGCAGGAAGAGGTGCTTGGTCTCGCGGACCTCCAGCTCGGTGGAGCCGGAGATGGCCGAGCGGGGCTCGATCAGGTCCGTGGGGTCCAGGACGCGGGTGCAGTTCTCGCACTGGTCGCCGCGGGCCTTGTCGTAGCCGCAGTGCGGACAGGTGCCCTCGACGTAGCGGTCCGGCAGGAAGCGGCCGTCGACCGGCGAGTAGACCTGCCGGATCGCGCGCTCCTCGATGAAGCCGTTCTCCTGGAGCTTGCGCGCGAAGTGCTGGGTGATCTCGCGGTTCTGCGCGGAGGAGCTGCGGCCGAAGTAGTCGAAGGACAGCTCGAAGCCGTCGTAGACCGCCTTCTGGGCGTCGTGGGCCTGCGCGCAGAACTCGGCGACCGAGAGGCCGGCCTCCTTGGCGGCGAGCTCGGCGGGGGTGCCGTGCTCGTCGGTGGCGCAGATGTACAGGACGTCGTGGCCGCGCTGGCGGAGGTACCGGGAGTACACATCCGCCGGAAGCATCGACCCGACCATGTTGCCCAGGTGCTTGATCCCGTTGATGTACGGAAGCGCGCTGGTGATCAGGTGTCGAGCCATCCTCGGATGCTCCATTTCTCATGTGCGGTGCAGCGTGGCGTGACGGATTGTGAACGGGGTTCATCGTATCGAACCGCCGAAAGGCCACGCGCCGCATTTCTTCACGGTGGACGTAACGCAAAAGCGAGGGCAGTGACCTCTCCGTCACGGCCCTCGCGTTTGGGCCATGCTACAGGCGGCAGGCGGCCCGCAGCGCCGCCGGGGCCCCGCATATGCCCAGGCATATGCATACGCGCCCGGTGAACCCATGCATGATCAGGAGCGATCACGGGGCGATCATCGCCGACCGTTATCGCGCCAGGTTTCTTCTCTCCGCCCTCCGGGTGCGTCCGCGCTGATTTCCTGTTCTGCGCACAGGGGATGAGGTGGAACGGTGAGCGATGGCGGACCGGAGGAGTCCGGTGGGGCCGTGGGACTGCCGAGCCGACGCCGGCGGCCGACGCCCATGAGCCAGTGGGATCCGACGGCGCGCCTGTCGTACTGGGCCTTCCACGCCAATCGGCGGCCCGCGTACATGCGCTTCGCGTATCTGCAGCTGGGCTCCGACGCGGCGGCCGAGGAGGCGGTGGACGCCACCTTCGACTCGATCATGTGCGAGTGGCTCAAGATGCTGCACATGGACCGCCTGGACGCCTACGCGTGGACCGTGCTCAAGCGCTCCATAGTCGACCGGCAGCACCGGCTCCATCCCTGGCAGCGGCAGCCCGAGCCGATGGACATCAGCGCCTTCGAGGCCGCGCTCAAGGAAGCCCACGCCGACCAGTACGAGGTGCTGACCGACACCATCCGCTTCTACTCCGCCGTCTCCCGGCTCGCCGAGCGGCAGCGCGACGCCGTGCTCCTGCGGTACGGGCTCCAGTGCACCCCGGGGGAGGCCGCCTCCGTGATGGGCGTCGACGAGGCCACGGTCCGCTCGTACCTCGGCCAGGCCCACCGGCGGCTCGCCCGCCTGCTCGACACGTCCGCGGCGTCCCCCGAATCGCCCGAATCCGAATCCGAATCAGCCGAATCAGCCGAATCATGAGGCCCCAAGAACGCCGCCAGCCGCCGGACGGCGACGAAACCCCCCGCTCCCTGGCCGAGTTCCTCGCCCGGGCGGGCGTCCGCGACCGCTACCGCCACTACGACCTCGGCGCGGCCGAGGCCCGGCTCCTGCGCGCGACCCCGCACACCCCGGTCCCCGGACACCGTGCCCGGCGCCGGTCCGCGTACGGCTGGAGCGACCCCGTGCGGGACTGCCCGCTCGACGCCGAACGGGCCCGGCGCGACCTCAAGGCCGCCTGCCTGGCCTCCGTATGCTCGCCGAAGGCCGAGGCGCAGCTCGCCTCCTTCCTCGCCAGCGCGCACACCGACCTGGCCGGCGCGGTCGTCTTCGGCTGTCTGCTCCACCTCGCCGGGCTGCGCGAAGGGGCCCGCTTCTGGTGGCAGTTCGCCGCCGGCTCCGGGCGGTCGCGGACCGCCCCGGCCGCTTACTGCCTCTTCCTCGACCACTCCCGGCGCGGTGAGCACCACGACGCCCGGCTGTGGGCGCGCGAGCTGGGGCGCCGGGGGTTCCGGCCGAGCGGCAGGAGGGATCTGCGGGACGTCCGGCTGTGCGCGCAGGCGGCCGTCCTGCGCTACGTCGACCAGCTCGACGATCCCGATCTGGGCCCGGTGCCGCTGCCGAGGCCCGGGCTGCCCGGGGTGCTGGCCGCGTTCCGGCCGCCACCGGCGGCCACCGTGACGGTCACGGCCACCGCCGGGTTCACGCCCCCGCCCGCCACCGCGCCCGCGCCCCCGTCGCGGCCGTCGATCGGCCCGCTGCGCCACCCCGCGCTGACCGCGGCGGCCCGCGGGACGGTCGTCCAGGCCGGGACCGGCGAGGCGCTGGCGGAGGCCCACCGCGCGCTGGCCGTCGTACGGGTCCTGCAGCAGCACCCGCTCGGGGTCCGGGCGGGCCGGCTCGCGCGGAAGGCCGGTCTCACCGAGGCCGGGCTCGGGCCGCTGCTGTCGATGCTGTGCGAGGAGGAGTACGCGTACCGCGCGGGCGCGGGGGTCTACGCGCCCGGGCCGGCCCTGGACCGGCTCGCGGCCCCCGGCGGCCACGGCCTGGCGGGCCAGCTCCAGCGCACCCTGGCCCTGGCCCGGGACAGCGCGGGCGCCGCGGTGTACCTGAGCCGGTACGCCGAGGGGGAGGTCCGGATCACGCAGATGGCGGACGGGCCCGCGGCCCCGCCGGTGCGGGAGTGGGTGGACTTCCGGGCCGCCGCGCACGCCAGCGCCGTCGGCAAGTGCCTGCTGACCCAGCTCGACCACGACCGCCGCGCCGACCACGTGGCCCGCCACCGGCCGGCCCGGCTCACCCCGCAGACCATCACCGACAGCCGGGCCCTGTTCAGCGCCCTGGACGCGGTGGCCCCCGGCGCGCCCGTCTTCGACCTGCTCGAATACTCCCCCGGGGTCGTCTGCTCGGCGGTCCCGATCGCCACCGGCGACGCCGCCGGCAGCCTCGCCCTCTCCCTGCCCGCCCTCCACGCCCACCGGCTGCACTCGGCCACCGAGGCCCTGCGCCGCAAGGCCGTCCCGGTCCTCCTGGCCCTCCTCCTGACCGGCGCGATCCCCCCGGACGCCCCACCCACCCCGACCCCGGACTCCCACCCCCAGGACACCCGCCCCCACGACCCGCACTCCCGAGACCCGTACACCCGGGACCCCTACGCCCGGGACCGCTACGCCCAGGACGCGCACTCCCGAGACCCCTACGCCCCGGATCGCTACGCCCAGGACCCGTACTCCCGAGACCCCTACGCCCCGGATCGCTACGCCCAGGACCCCCACTCCCGGGACGGGCACTCCCAGGACCCCCACTCCCGGGACGGCCACCCCGGAGACCCCCTCTCCCCGGATTCCCTGCCCCCGCAGCCCCGGCACACCCGGAGCCCGGTCACCCCGGAGACCCTCCGCCACCTCCGCCGCCTCTTCCGCACCCCCGTGACGGGCACCGCCCCGTCCCCCGGCGGCCCCCACCTGGTCAGCGACACCACCACGGCGGCGGCCTACCTCTTCGACGCCGCCCCGGACACCGACCCCCCGCGCCTCTCCCTCCCCCACACCTTCACCGAGGTCACCCCGGGCACCCTGACCACCCCGGGCGGCCTGGTCGTCCTGCACACGTGAGGGAAGGGACCGGAACAACAGAAGAGCCCCACACGATGTGTGGGGCTCTTGCTTGTGTCCGAGGGGGGACTTGAACCCCCACGCCCGATAAAGGGCACTAGCACCTCAAGCTAGCGCGTCTGCCATTCCGCCACCCGGACTAGGTGGTCGGCCCCGGTTTCCCGCGGCGACATGGACAACAATAGCAGGGGATCGGCGGGCCTCCGACCACATATCCGAGCGGCCGCCGTCCGCCACGCCGTGCTGACCTGCACGCATGCGCCTACGGGTGAAGCGAGACGGGGCGTCTCGCCGCAGTGGGGCGCGCCGCCGGACCGGCTGTGGCCGGGGCCCCCGCCGGGGTTACGGGCAGCGGATGACCTGGCCCGCGTAGGACAGGTTGCCGCCGAAGCCGAAGAGGAGGACCGGGGCGCCGGAGGGGATCTCGCCGCGCTGGACCAGCTTGGAGAGGGCCATCGGGATGCTGGCGGCCGAGGTGTTGCCGGAGTCGACGACATCGCGGGCGACGACGGCGTTGACGGCACCGATCTTGGCGGCGAGCGGCTCGATGATCCGCAGGTTCGCCTGGTGGAGGACGACCGCGGCCAGCTCCTCCGGGAGGACCCCGGCCTTCTCGCAGACCTTGCGGGCGAGCGGCGGGAGCTGGCTGGTGGTCCAGCGGTAGACGGACTGGCCCTCCTGCGCGAAGACCGGCGGCGAGCCCTCGATGCGGACGGCGTTGCCCATGGACGGGACCGAACCCCACAGCACCGGGCCGATGCCCGGCTCCTCGCAGGCCTCGACGACCGCGGCGCCCGCGCCGTCGCCGGTGAGGACGCAGGTGGTGCGGTCGGTCCAGTCGGTGATCTCGGCCATCTTGTCGGCGCCGATGACCAGCGCGCGGGTGGCGGAGCCGGCCCGGATGGCGTGGTCGGCGGTGGCGAGGGCGTGCGTGAAGCCGGAGCAGACGACGTTGATGTCCATCACGGCGGGGGCGCCGCCCATGCCCAGCTTGGCGGCGACGCGCGCCGCCATGTTGGGCGAGCGGTCGATCGCGGTGGAGGTGGCGACCAGGACGAGGTCGATATCGTCCGGGCTCAGGCCGGCACCGGCCAGCGCCTTGCCCGCCGCCTGGAAGGCCAGCTCGTCCACCGGTTCGTCCGGGCCCGCGATGTGGCGGGTCTTGATGCCGACCCGGGTGCGGATCCATTCGTCGGTGGTGTCGACCATGGCCGCGAGGTCCTCGTTGGTGAGCACTTTCGCGGGCTGGTAGTGCCCTAGCGCCACCACGCGTGAACCGGTCATGGGCGGGATTCCCCTCGTAAGGAAGTCAGGATCACCCAGCTTTGCCTGCTACCGGTGGGTACGTGTGCGCGTGATCCGACAGGATTCGGGCCCCGGAATTTGGAGATTCCCGAGGATCGACCTGTCGGAGCGGGGGACGAAGCGGAACCGGGACAATGGGGTTGTCACAGGAACGAGAACCGAAGGGGTGGGGGATCACCATGGGACGGGTCACCGAGCGCCGTCGCGTCGTCCGGATCCGGAACGGTGCGGCCGGGGTCCGTCCGGACACGCTGGTGACCGAGGAGCCGCTGGAGATCCGGCTGAACGGCAGGCCGCTGGCCATCACGATGCGCACCCCGGGGGACGACTTCGCCCTGGCGGTGGGCTTCCTGGTGAGCGAGGGCGTGCTGGGGCGCGCCGAGGACGTCCAGGCCGTGACCTACTGCGAGGGCGCGACGGAGGACGGCTCCAACACCTACAACGTGGTCAACGTGCAGCTGGCGCCGGGAGTGCCCGTGCCGGACATCACGCTGGAGCGGAACGTCTACACCACCTCCTCCTGCGGCCTGTGCGGCAAGGCCAGCCTGGACGCGGTCCGTACGGCGACCCGTTTCCCGGGAATCGCCGCGGACCCCGTACGCATACCGGCCGATCTCCTCGGCAGGCTCCCGGACCGGCTGCGCGCGGCCCAGAAGGTCTTCGACCGTACGGGCGGGCTGCACGCGGCAGGGCTGTTCACGGCGGAGGGCGAACTCGCGGACCTGCGGGAGGACGTGGGCCGGCACAACGCGGTGGACAAGATCGTCGGCCGGGCCCTCCAGGCCGGCCTCCTCCCGCTGACCGGCTCGGTCCTGCTGGTCTCGGGCCGGGCCTCCTTCGAGCTCGCCCAGAAGGCCGTGATGGCGGGCATCCCGATCCTGGCGGCGGTCTCGGCACCGTCCTCGCTCGCGGTGGACCTGGCGCTGGAGTCGGGCCTGACCCTGGTCGGCTTCCTGCGCGGTCCGAACATGAACATCTACGCGGGCGAGGAGCGGATCGACCACTGACCGTCCTAGCGCTTGCCGCGGCGGCCGCGGCGGGTGGAGTTCGGGGGTTCCTTGGGGGCCGGCGGGTCGATGCGGTGGAGGTCGAGGGTGGGCGGGACCGGGGTGGAGCCGGGGCCGCCGGCTTCCGCCCAGGCGATGATCTCGTCGGTCGCGGTGTCGTCCAGGGCCCAGCCGAACCAGGCCGCGCGGGCTCCGCGGCGGCGGGCCTCGGTGGTGGGCTGGACCACGATGACGTTGGCCTGGGCGCAGGGGCCGAGGCAGTCGCTCGTACGGACGGCCAGGCGGCCGCCGGAGGCCGCGGCGGCCTCGCGGAGGCGGGCCAGCTGACCGGCATGGTCGGAGCCCGGGTTCTTGCGGGGGTCTCCGCAGCAGCAGCCGCGGCAGACCACCAGGGTGCAGGGGCGTTCGGCATGGGCGGCGAGCGGGCGTATCCAGGTCACCGCCGCACGTTACCGGGCCCGGGAGCCGGGGTGTTGGACCGGGCGGGAGACCTCCGCCACACGGTCGGCGGCCTCTTCGGGATCCTGGGCACGGCGGCGGGCGAGGACGGCGCAGACCATGAGCTGCATCTGGTGGAAGAGCATCAGCGGCAGCACGGCGAGGCTCGCCTGGGCCCCGAACAGCACGCTGGCCATGGGGAGTCCGGCGGCGAGGCTCTTCTTCGACCCGGCGAACTGGATGGCGATGCGGTCGGCGCGGTCGAAGCCGAGGCGCTCGGCGCCGTACCAGGTGACCTGGAGCATCACGGCGAGGAGTACGGCCTCCACCAGCATCAGCGCGCCGAGGCGCGGGACGCCGACCTGGTTCCAGATGCCGGCGGCCATGCCCGCGCTGAAGGCGGCGTAGACGACGAGCAGGATCGAGCCGCGGTCGACGTAGCCGAGCACCTTCTTGTGGCGGACGAGGAAGCCGCCGACCCAGCGGCGCAGGGCCTGTCCGAGGAGGAAGGGCAGGAGGAGCTGAACGACGATCTTGACGAGGGAGTCGAGGGAGAACCCGCCGGCGCTGTTGCCGAGGAGGGCCGCCGCGAGGAGGGGGGTGAGGACGATCCCGGCGAGGCTGGAGAAGGAGCCGGCGCAGATCGCGGCGGGGACGTTGCCGCGGGCGATCGAGGTGAAGGCGATGGAGGACTGGATGGTCGAGGGGACCAGGCAGAGGAAGAGCAGGCCGTTGTAGAGGGGCTGCGTCAGGAGGGTGGGGACGAGTGCGCGGGCGGCGAGGCCGAGGAGGGGGAAGAGGAGGAAGGTGCAGGCGAGCACGGTGACGTGGAGCCGCCAGTGGCGCAGGCCGTCGAGGGCCTCGCGGGTGGAGAGCCGGGCGCCGTAGAGGAAGAAGAGCAGGGCCACGGCGGCGGTGGCCGCGCCGTCGGCGGCGGTGGCGGCCGGGCCGCGGGCGGGGAGCAGGGCGGCGAGGCCGACGGTGCCGAGGAGGGCCAGGATGTACGGGTCCAGGGGCAGCCAGGCGGGAAGGTGCGGGCGGCGCATGTGCGGGGGGGCTCACTTGCTGTCGGGGTGGGGGTCTGGGCCCCCTGGGGCTCCCCTTCATGGTCGGGGGTGGGGTGGTGATCGGGAAACCTGCACACCGCACTTACTGTCATCACGAATCGCGATGGGCGCGGCTAGCATGGGCGGTATGTACGACCCTGTCCAGCTGCGTACGTTCCTCACGGTGGCCCAGACGCTGAGCTTCACGCAGGCCGCCGGGCGGCTCGGCGTGCGGCAGTCGACGGTGAGCCAGCACGTGCGGCGGCTGGAGGAGGCGACGGGGCGGCCGCTGTTCGTCCGCGACACGCACAGTGTGGAGCTGACGGAGGACGGCGAGGCGCTGCTGGGCTTCGCGCGCACGATCCTGGAGGCGCACGAGCGGGCGGCTGCCTTCTTCGCGGGGACGCGGCTGCGGGGGCGGCTGCGGTTCGGGGCCTCGGAGGACTTCGTGCTGACGCGGCTGCCGGAGATCCTGGAGGGCTTCCGGCACGAGCATCCCGAGGTGGACCTGGAGCTGTCGGTGGAGCTGTCCGGGACGCTGCACGAGCGGCTGGACGCGGGGCGGCTGGACCTGGTGCTGGCGAAGCGGAGGGGCCCGGGGGACGAGCGGGGGCGGCTGGTCTGGCGGGACCGGATGGTGTGGATCGGAGCGGAAGGGCTGCGGGTGGACCCGGATCGGCCGGTTCCGCTGATCGTCTTTCCGCCGCCGGGGATCACGCGGGCGCGGGCGCTTGAGGTGCTGGAGGGGGAGGGGCGGGCGTGGCGGATCGCGTGCACGAGCGGGAGTCTGAGCGGGCTGATCGCGGCGGCGCGGGCCGGGCTGGGGGTGATGGCCCACACCAGGGGCCTGATCCCGCCGGGCCTGGTCCGGATCGGCGGCCTCCCGGACCTGGGTCCGGTGGACTTCGCGCTCCTGCAGGGGCGCCGCCCTACGGCCGCCGCGGATGCGTTGGCGGCGGCCGTCCTCGCCGGGGGCGACCGCCTCAGCCGCCCGGCCTGACCGGCCGCCCGCCGCTGCGCGGAGCCTTCTCCCCACCCCGCCCCAGCCCCGGGGCGGGGGGTCCGGGTGCGGAACCCCCGGTTTCGGGAGGGGGTGGGGTGGGGAGGCCCCGCGCAGCGGTATGCCCGCGCCACTGGGGAGGTCTTGTGGAGGTATCCGCAGGGTGATCAACCTCCGCCGAACCGGGCGGTACGTTCGCCGCGGCGCGCGGAGAGGAGCGGGGCCTTGCGCGAGATCACCGTCCCACCCGTCGTCACGGGCCTGCCCGTCGGCGGGCTGGCCGACGTCGTATTCCGGCACGCCCAGGAGGACCCGGGCCGGGTGGTGCTCGGCCGGAAGACCGACGGGGTCTGGCGGGACGTGACCTCCGGCCAGCTGGCCGCCGAGGTGCTCGCGCTCGCCAAGGGGCTGCTCGCCCAGGGGGTGCGGTTCGGGGACCGGGTCGCCGTCATGTCGCGGACCCGGTACGAGTGGACCCTCTTCGACTTCGCCCTGTGGGCGATCGGCGCCCAGCCCGTCCCCGTCTATCCGACCTCCTCCGCCGACCAGGTGCACTGGATCCTGTACGACTCCGAGTGCACGGCATGCGTGGTCGAGAACGAGGACCAGGCCATGACGGTGGGCTCGGTCATCGACCGGCTCCCCCACCTGCGCCTGCTCTGGCAGCTCGACGCCGGCGCCGTCGAGGGGCTCGTCGCCGACGGGCTCGGCGTCGCCGAGGACGTCGTGCACCGCCATCGCGGGGCCGTGACCCCCGACGCGACCGCCACCGTCATCTACACCTCCGGGACCACCGGCCGGCCCAAGGGCTGCGTACTCACCCACGCGAACTTCATGTTCGAGGCCGACACCATGGTGACCCGCTGGGAGTCGGTCTTCCAGGCCGGTCCCGGCGAGCAGCCGTCGACCCTGCTCTTCCTGCCGCTGGCCCACGTGTTCGGGCGGATGGTGGAGGTGGCCGCCGTCCGGGCGCGCGTCAAGCTCGGGCACCAACCCGTACTGGCGGCGGCCGAGTTGCTGCCGGACCTCGCCGCGTTCCGGCCGACCTTCGTGCTCGGGGTCCCGTACGTCTTCGAGAAGGTCTTCGCCGCTGCCCGCCGCAAGGCCGAGGCGGAGGGGCGTACGGGTCCCTTCGACCGGGCGGTGGAGGCGGCCGTACGGTACGCGGAGGCGCGCGAGCAGAAGGCCTTCGGCATCGGGCCGGGCCCCTCGGCCGGGCTGCGGATGGAGCACCAGCTCTTCGAGAAGCTCGTCTACGGGAAGGTCCGCGAGGCCATGGGCGGCCGGGTGCGGCACGCCATGTCGGGCGGGTCCGCGATGTCGCGCCGCCTGGGGCTGTTCTTCGACGGAGCCGGGATCACGATCTTCGAGGGGTACGGGCTGACGGAGTCGTGCGCGGCGGCCACCGCGAACCCGCCGGGTGCGACGAAGTACGGCACGGTGGGCCGGCCGATCCCGGGCGGCACGGTGCACATCGCGGAGGACGGGGAGGTCTGGCTGCACGGCGGCCACATCTTCTCCGGGTACCTCAACGACCCGCGCGGCACTGAGGCCGTGCTGCGCGGCGGCTGGCTGGCGACCGGGGACCTGGGACGGCTGGACGAGGACGGCTACCTCACCATCACCGGCCGCAAGAAGGAGATCCTGGTGACCTCCAACGGCAAGAGCGTCGCGCCGACCGCGCTGGAGGAGCGGGTGCGCTCGCATCCACTGGTGTCGCAGTGCGTACTGGTGGGCAACGACCGGCCGTACATAGCGGCCCTGCTCACCCTGGACATGGAGGGGGTCGCGCACTGGCTGTCCATGCGCGGGCGCCCGCAGCTGCCGGCGGCCGATCTGGTGCACGACCCGGACCTGACGGCGGAGGTCCGCCGGGCGGTGGTGGCGGCCAACACCCTTGTCTCGCAGGCGGAGGCGATCCGCACCTTCCGGGTGCTCGGCGAACAGTTCACGGAGGAGCGGGGGCTGCTGACGCCCTCCCTGAAGCTCAAGCGCCGGGCGATCGAGAAGGTGTACGCGAAGGAGGTCGCGGCCCTGTACGAGTCGTGAGCGCGACACCCGGACCAGCCACCTGACGGATCGTCACTTCACCCGTCCGTTGATATTGACGATCCGTCAGGTCGCGCACAGAATGCGGGGATTCCGACCGGAGGGGATCCCCGACATGTTGCGACCGATCCGCACACTGGCCGCCGCGGCGGCGGCCCTCGCGCTCGTCTCCGCCTGCAACTCCGCCTCCAACCAGGCCGCCCCCGGAAAGCCCGGTGCGGCCGGCGATTCCCGCGGGGTGACCGCCGACTCCATCAAGGTCGGCGGCATCGTCTCCATGACGAGCGCCAGCGGCTACAGCAAGAAGGACACCGATCTCGGCGCCAAGGCCCGGTACCTCAGAGCCAACGCCGAGGGAGGCATCCACGGTCGCAAGATCGACTACCTCGGCGCGGAGGACGACGGCCAGGACCCCGCCAAGAACCTCGCGGCCGCACGCAAACTCGTCCAGCAGGACAAGGTCTTCGCGGTCTCCCCCATGAGCTCCGTGACCTTCTCCGGCGCCGACTTCCTGGAACAGGAGAAGGTCCCCACCTTCGGCTGGGGCACGCTGCCCTCCTTCTGCGGGCCCAAGTACATCTACGGTTTCAACGGCTGCCTGGTCCCCACCCCCGGCGGCACGCTCAACCAGACCTGGCCCGAGGGCATCGGCAAGGTCCTCGGCGGGGCCCAGGGCAAGTCGGTGGCGATCATCGCGAACGACAGCGACGCCGGAAAGTTCGGCATCCGCACCTTCCAACAGGGCTTCGCCAGCGCCGGTTTCACCGTCTCCTACGCCAAGGCCTCCGTGCCCGGCACCGCCGTGCCGAGCGACTGGTCCGCGTACGTGAAGGACATCCTGGAGAGCAACGGCGGCAAGGCGCCCGACGCCGTCGTCTCCGTCATGCAGACGCCCAACAACATCGGGCTGTTCACCGCGCTCAAGCGCAGCGGCTACAAGGGACTGCTCTCCGACCCGACCGACTACGACCCCGGGCTGCTCGCCAAGGACGCCACCAAGCAGGCGCTCGACGGGGTCCACGTGCTGCTCCAGTTCGAGCCCTTCGAGTCGGACAACCCGAAGATGGCCCAGTTCAAGGCCGACATCAAGGCCGCGGCGGGCGGCCAGGACGTGCCGCTCAACATGCACATGATGACCGGGTACATGTCCGCCGACCTGTTCGTGTCCATCGCGCAGAAGGCGGGCAAGGACCTGACCGTCGAGTCCTTCCAGGCCGCCGCGCAGAGCTTCTCCGACACCGCCACCCTCGTCGGCGACCGGTCCGAGCCCAAGGGGCAGAAGGACAGCTTCGGCTGCGGGGCGCTCGTACAGCTGAAGGACGGCGCGTACGGGGTCTCCGTCCCGTTCAAGTGCTACGAGCCCATCCCCTTCAAGTAGGGGTGGGGTCAAGGCATGGGGGATCTGCTCGTCTTCGTACTGAGCGGTCTGGTCTCCGGCGCCCTGTACGCACTGCTCGCCACCGGGCTGGTGCTGTCGTACTCGGCGTCCGGGCTGTTCAACTTCGCGCACGGGGCCACCGCCTACCTCTGTGCGCTCACCTTCTACGAGCTGCACTCGGGCCTGGGCTGGCCGGCCGTCCCGGCGGCGCTACTGGTGGTGCTCGTCCTGGCGCCCGGCCTCGGCTGGGGGCTGGACCGGCTGATGTTCCGGCGGCTCGCCAAGGTCGGCGAGACGGCGCAGATCGTGGCGACCATCGGGCTGCTGGTGGCACTGCCCGCCGCCGGGCTGTGGGCGGTGGACCTGCTGACGGACGCGGGCGCGCCGGTCAAACCGGCGGAGAACCAGTTCGGGCTGCCCGGGGTGGGGCCGAGCCCCGCGCGGTCCTGGCAGCTCGCGGAGGGCGTCGGCATCGACTCCGACCAGCTGATCACCTGGGTGGTGACGGCGGTGGTGGCGGTGGCCCTGTGGGTGCTGATGCGGCACACGCGGCTCGGACTGCGGCTGCGGGCCGCCGTCGACAACCGCTCGCTGACCGAACTGCGCGGGATCAGCGCGGACCGGCTGTCGTCGGTGGCGTGGATGATC
Organism: Streptomyces sp. NPDC048337; assembly: GCF_043201175.1. Classification (NCBI taxonomy): domain Bacteria; kingdom Bacillati; phylum Actinomycetota; class Actinomycetes; order Kitasatosporales; family Streptomycetaceae; genus Streptomyces; species Streptomyces sp. NPDC048337. Next base: position 243,851 of record NZ_JBICYR010000008.1, on the reverse strand, counting down.
GCGTCGGTGCTGGCCGGGCTGGCGGGTGTGCTGGCGACCCCGCTGCTGGGGCTGTCCGCGCACGACTTCACCCTCTTCCTGTTCGTCTCGGCGACGGCGGCGGTCATCGGCCGGTTCGCGTCCGTGCCGCTCGCTTTCGCGGGAGGGCTGGGGCTCGGGGTCCTGCAGAACCTGGTCGCCGGATACGCCTCCTTCGCCGAAGGCATCACGGGCTTCCGTACGGCGGTGCCGTTCCTGATCCTGTTCGGTGGCCTGCTGGTGCTGACGCGGCGGGCCCGGACGGCGGGGGTCGCGGCGGTGGACACCCCGCCGGTGGACCATCTGGCCGGGGCCTCGTGGGCGCGGCGGTGGGGGGTGTGGACGGTCGGCGCGGCCGTGCTGTGCGTGGCGTTCTATACGGTGACCACCCCCTTCTGGAGCGGGCTGCTGGCGCAAGGGCTGGCCATCTCGCTGGTGTTCATGTCCTTCACGGTGGTGACGGGGCTCGGGGCGATGGTGTCGCTGGCCCAGGGCACCTTCGTGACCGGGGCCGCGCTGGTGGCGGGGCTGCTGATGAGCCGGGGCTGGCCGTTCGTGGCGGCGCTGGCGGTCGGCACGTGCGTGGCGGCGCTGCTGGGGGCGCTCGTCGCGCTGCCGGCGCTGCGGCTGGGCGGACGGTCGCTGGCACTGGCCACGCTGGCGCTGGCGTTCCTGGCCGACCAGGTGCTGTTCCAGCTGCGCTGGCTGCGGAACGGGGACTCCGGATGGTCCGTTCCGCGGCCGGTGTTCGGGCCGGTGGACCTGTCCGACGACCGGGCGCTGGGGGTGGCGCTGGTGGTCCTGGCCGCCCTGTGCGCGGCCGGGCTGAGCGCGCTGCGGAACTCGCCGTCGGGGCGGGCGATGCTGGCCGTGCGGTCGGCGCCGGCGGCGGCGATGGCGTCGGGGGTGTCGGTGCTGCGGACGAAGCTGCTGCTGTTCACGTTGTCGGCGGGGCTGGCCGGGTTCGGGGGCGTGATGTACGCCTCGTACAACACCCGGATCACGGCGACGGACTTCACGGCGATGACGGGGCTGGTATGGCTGGCCGTGGTGGTGGCGGCGGGGGTCCGGCGGGCGCCGTACGCGGTGGTAGCGGGGCTGGTGTTCGCGGTGGCCCCGCGGGTGCTGTCGGACTATGTCACGTCGTCCGCGCACCTGCCGGTGATCCTGTTCGGGCTGGCGGGGTTGGCCTTGGCGAACGATCCGGACGGGTATTGCGCGGCGGTGCCGGTGCGGTGGGCGAAGCGGCGGGCGGGGGCTTCTCGGGCGTCCGCCCCGAACCCCCGCGCCTCGAACGCCGGCGGGGCTGTACTGCCCGCAGGGCGATTGGGGGACGAGCCGCCTGCGGGGCCCGTCCCCGCCGCGCGGCCCGAACCGGCAGGGCCCGCCTTGGAGCTGTGCGGCGTCACCGCCGGGTACGACGGCGGACTCGTGCTGCACGGGGTCGATCTCGCCGTGCGGCAGGGGGAGATCCTCGCCGTGCTCGGGCCGAACGGGGCGGGCAAGAGCACCGCGTGCCGGGTCGCCGCCGGGCTGCTGCCCGTGACCGGCGGGACGGTACGGATCCGCGGCCGGGACGCCACCCCCGACGGCCCCGTACGCCGGTCACGGGCCGGGGTGCTGCTCGCCCCCGAAGGCCGCGGGATCTTCCCGGCGCTCACCATCGAGGAGAACCTGGCGCTGTACCTCCGGGAACCCGATGCCCGGGCCGCCGTCTACGACCGGTTCCCCCGGCTCGGAGAGCGCCGCGGCGTGGCCGCCGGGGCGCTGTCCGGCGGCGAGCAGCAGATGCTGGCGCTGGCCCCGCTGCTCCAGCGGCCGCCCGAGGTGCTCATCGCCGACGAGCCCTCGCTCGGGCTGGCCCCGCGCGTGGTCGAGGAGGTGTACGCGCTGCTCACCGAACTCCGCGACGCCGGGACCGCGCTGCTGCTGGTGGAGGAGAAGGCGGCGGAGATCCTCGGCATCGCCGACACCGTCGCGTACCTCTCCCAGGGCCGGGTCTCCTGGTGCGGCCCGCGCGCCGAGGTGGAGGCGGACCGGCTGGCCGAGGCCTATCTGGGGATGGCGACGTGAACGGCGACGTGAACGGGTACGTGCTGGAGGCCAGCGGCATCGGCGTGCGGTTCGGCGGGGTCCGGGCGCTTGACGGGGTGGACCTCGGGATCCGCGCGGGCGAGGTGTGCGGGCTGATCGGGCCGAACGGGGCCGGGAAGACCACGCTGTTCGACGTCCTGTCCGGGATCCGGCGGCCCGACCGGGGGCGGATGCTGTTGGACGGTGCGGACATCACCCGCCGCTCCCCCGTCTGGCGGGCCCGGCACGGGATGCGCCGGACGTTCCAGCGCCAGCAGCTGTTCGGCCAGCTGAGCGTGGCCGACAACCTGCTGGTGGCGCAGGAGTGGCGGGGCGGCGGGGGCGGGCCGGCCGCCGATCTGCTCGCCTTCCCGGCGCGGCGTGCCCGGGAGCGGACGCGCCGCGAGCGCGGCGAGCGGGTGCTGGCCGACTGCGGGATCGGCGCGCTGGGGACCTCGTACGCGGGCGGGCTGCCGGTCGGTCAGGGCCGGATGGTGGAACTGGCCCGCGCGGTCGCCGATCCGCCGCGGGTGCTGCTGCTGGACGAACCGGCGTCCGGCATGTCGGCGCCGGAGCGCGCACAGCTCGCGGCGGTGGTCCGGCGGCTGGCGGAGGAGGGCTGCGCGGTGCTGCTGGTGGAGCACAACGTGGCCTTCGTGATGGACCTGTGCACGCGGGTGGTCGTCCTGGACCTGGGCACGGTGCTCGCCGAGGGCACGGCCGCGGAGGTACGGGCCGATCCGGTGGTGCGGGAGGCGTATCTCGGGAGCGGGAGCGGGAGCGGGAGCGGGAGCGCCTGAGGGTCGCGGGCGTATCGGCCGGCGGGCGCGGGAGGATGGCGGGAATACGTCGTACGGGAGGCCGGTTGTGGCCCCCGTACGGCGCCGCACCACGATCCGAGGGAACGACCAGACGTGAACCAGGTCCCCACCGTCACGCTCAACAACGGCACGCACATGCCCCGGCTCGGCTTCGGCGTCTGGCAGGTCCCGGACGCGGAGGCCGAGCGGGCCGTGGCGACCGCGCTGGAGGCGGGCTACCGCAGCATCGACACGGCGGCGGTCTACGGCAACGAGTCCGGCACCGGCAAGGGCATCGCCGCCTCCGGGGTCGCGCGCGAGGAGGTGTTCGTCACCACCAAGCTGTGGAACGGGCCTTCGCGGAAGTGGGGGCGGGACGCGGTGCTGCACGCCTTGGACGATTCGCTCGCCAAGCTGGGGCTCGACCACGTCGACCTGTATCTGATCCACTGGCCGCGGCCGATGCGCGACGACTTCGTCTCCATCTGGAAGACCTTCGAGGAGATCGCGGCGAGCGGGCGCGCCAAGGCCGTCGGCGTGTCGAACTTCCGCCCGGCGGACCTGGACCGGCTCGCCGCCGAGAGCCCGCTGGTCCCGGCCGTGAACCAGATCGAGCTGCACCCGCTGTTCCCGCAGACCGAGCTGCGCGCCCTGCACGCCGAGCGCGGGATCGCCACCGAGGCCTGGTCCCCGCTGGGCCAGGGCAAGGGGCTGCTGACGCTGCCCGAGGTGGCCGCGATCGCCGACCGGCACGGCCGCAGCGCCGCGCAGGTGGTGCTGCGGTGGCACCTCCAGCTCGGGAACATCGCGATCCCGAAGTCGGTGACACCGGCGCGCATCCGGGAGAATCTTGACGTCTTCGGCTTCGAGCTGGACGCCGGCGACATGGCCGCCCTCGACGCGTTGGGGGCGGGCGGGGCTGGGCGGCGGATCGGGCCGGATCCGGCCGTTTTCGACGTCTGAGGGAGCGGGGGGCGTTCGCATGAACCTTGCCGATGGGATCTACCGGATCCGCAACGTGGACAGCGGGCTGGTGCTCCAGCTGGAGGGGGCCTCCCGGGTACGGGTCGGCCCCGACGGGCCGCCCGCGCCGGAGGCGGCCCGCCGCTGGCGGATCTCGCCGGTCCACAGCGGCGGCGGGATCTTCCACGTGGTGAGCGAGGACAACGGCCGGCGGCTGGACGTCGCGAACGCCTCGCTGGACAGCGGCGCCCGGGTGCAGGTGTGGCGGGCCAATGCCTTCGGCGCGCAGGAGTGGCTCGTGGAGGAGCACCTGGACGACCCGGGGGTGGTCTCGCTGGTGGCGTGCATCAGCGACCTGCTGCTGGAGACCGACGCGCAGGGCCGGGCCCGGCAGGGCGAGGACACGGATTCGGCGTCGCAGTGGTGGCGGTTGGAGCGGGTCTGAGGTCGGGGCCTTCCCCCCCTCGCCGGCGTTTGAGGCGCGGGGTACGGGGGCGGAGCCCCCGCCGGGGACCGGGGGGGCTGGGGGCGGAGCTCCCAGGGCGGGGAGGAGGCCCGCAGGGCACGGCCCGGCGGGGTCAGGTCGCGCCGTGGGACGGGGCAAGGGATTCCACGCGCTCGGCGAGGGCGAAGTCGCGGTCGGTCACCGCGCCGCCGACGTCGTGGCTGTTTACCGACAGGCGGACCGTGTTGTAGCCCAGGGTCAGGTCGGAGTGGTGGTTCAACTCCTGCTGGACGGCGGCGATGTGGGCGACCAGGGCGCTCGCCGCGAAGTGCGTGCCCAGCCGGTAGGTACGGAAGATGCGGTCGTTCTCGAAGGCCCAGCCGGGGAGTTCCCGCAACCGGTCCTCGATCTCCTTCTGCGACAACGGCTCACTCGGCATGCACCGGCTCCTCTTCCCGTGACGTGGAGTCAATTTTCCCACACGCGCGCCGGAGCGAACCTTTCGCGCCATAGTGCGCCCGGGTACTTGTCCAGCCTTCCGTGACCACCGCGCCCCCCTTATGCTCCTGCGCCGGACGTGACTGTTACCAGGGGTAACCGGGAAGCGGGGAGTACGGGATGACAGGCAGCGGCAGTTCTCGGCGTACGTTCATCGCTGGGGCGGCGGCCACCGCGGGGGCGCTGACGGCGGCCGGGGGCGCGGTCGCCCCCGCGGCCGCCGCGGCGGCCGCCCCGGCGAACGGGCGCCGCGTCGCGGTGCTCGGCGGCGGGGTGGCCGGCCTGACCGCCGCGCACGAACTGGCCGAGCGCGGCTACGCCGTCACCGTGTACGAGCGCCGGGCGCTCGGCGGCAAGGCCCGGAGCATGGACGTGCCCGGCAGTGCGCGTGGGGGCCGTCGGCCGCTGCCCGCCGAGCATGGGTTTCGCTTCATTCCGGGCATTTACCACAATCTACCCGACACCATGCGGCGCATTCCGTTTCCGGGGAATGTGAACGGTGTGTGGGACAACCTCGTCGCGCCCAGGGAGATGATGTTCGCCCGGGCGGGCGGGAGGGAGGACCTGCGTGCGCCCATCCCCTGGCCCGATCATGCGCCTGCCGAGCTGACGCCCGACGAGCTGCGGCGGGCGTTGACCGGGATCCTGCAGTCGCTGGTGCGGCTGCCGCTGCACGAGACGGCGTACTTCGTGGACCGGGCGCTCGTCTTCCTCACCAGCTGCGACGAGCGGCGGAATGAGGTCTGGGAGCGGACCCCCTGGTGGGAGTTCACCCGGGCCGCGCAGATGTCGAGCGAGTACCAGCGGATCCTCGCCGTCGGCGTCACCCGCAACATCGTGGCGACCAAGGCAGAGGAGGCCTCCACCCGGACGGTCGGCACGCTGGGTGAGGCCTTCGTCTTCAACCTGCTGGGCCGGGGTGCGGACGGGCCGCCGGACCGGATCCTGAACCTGCCGACCAACGAGGCGTGGATCGATCCGTGGGAGGTCTATTTGCGGTCGCTCGGCGTGGAGTTCAGGATCGGGTGGACCGTGCGCGAGGTGCAGTACGGGAACGGGCGGGTGAGCGGGGTCGTCGTGGTCGATCCAGCCGGAGCCCGGCAGACGGTGACCGCCGACCACTACGTGTCGGCCCTGCCGGTGGAGCACGCCCGCCGCACGTGGAGCGCGGGGCTGCGGGCCGCCGATCCGATGCTGGGGCGCTGCGACAAGCTGGAGACCGACTGGATGACGGGGATCCAGTTCTATCTCACCGAGCGGGCTCCGTTGGTTCACGGGCATCTCAACTGCATTGATTCGCCGTGGTCATTGACGGCTATTCAGCAGGCCGAGCACTGGCCGTCGCGTAATTTCCCGGCCGAGTACGGGGACGGCTCGGCCGTCGACTGCCTGTCGGTGGACATCTCGGAGTGGGACAAGCCCGGGATCCTGTACGGGAAGACGGCCAAGCAGTGCACTCGGGAGGAGGTGGCGCGGGAGGTGTGGGCGCAGTTGAAGGCTTCCCTCAACGACACCGGGAAGACCCTGCTGAGCGATTCGGCCCTGCACTCCTGGTTCCTGGACCCCGGCGTGGACGGGCTCGGCACCCCCAACCCCACCAACCAGGACGAGCTGTTGATCCACCCGACCGGCACCTTCCACAACCGGCCGACCGCGGGCACCCGTATCCCCAACTTCTTCCTCAGCGGGGACTACGTGGCGGTCGACATCGACCTGGCGACGATGGAGGGCGCCAACGCCTCCGCCCGGGCGGCCGTCAACTCCCTGCTGGACCGGGATGGTTCCGCTGCGGCCCGGTGCACGATCCGGCCGCTCTACCGGGCGCCGGAGATCGAGTCGGCGAAACGCCACGACCTGTGGCGATACCGTCTCGGACTGCGAAACGTCTTCGACCTGGGATGACTTCGTTTCGGCTAACGTCGGCCACATGACGACTGCCACCCCGACCGTGGGATCCCTCCTTCGCACCTGGCGCGAGCGGCGCGGCATCAGCCAGTTGGAACTGGCGGGCCGCGCCGATTCGTCCTCCCGGCACATCAGCTTCATCGAGACGGGCCGGTCCCGTCCGAGTGAGGAGATGGTGCTGAAGCTCGCCGACCACCTCGACGTGCCGATGCGGGAGCGGAACTCGCTGCTGTTGGCCGCCGGTTACGCTCCCCGGTACGCGCACACCCCTCTCGACGACCCCTCGATGGGAACCCTGCGGGAGGGCCTGGAGCGGCTGCTGGCGGGCTACGAGCCGTACCCGGCGCTGGTCGTGGACGCCACCTACAACGTGATCGCCGCGAACCGGGGCATCATCATGCTGCTGGACGGTCTGCCCGAGCACCTGCTGGCCCCACCGCTGAACGCGATGCGGACCACGCTGCATCCGGAGGGCCTGGCGCCCAAGATCGTCAACATCAAGGAGTGGCGGGGGCATCTGCTGGCCCAGATGGAGCGGCAGATCGCGCTCGCCCGGTCCGAGCCGCTGCGCGCGCTGTACGAGGAGGTGTCCGCGTATCCGGTCCCCGACCGTCCGGGAGATTCCGAACCGGACGAGCCCGTACCGTACTTCGCGCTGCCGCTGGTGATCGAACACGACGGGCAGGTGCTGTCCTTCGTGTCGTCCATCTCCACCTTCAACACTCCGATGGACGTGACCGTCGCCGAGCTGGCCATCGAGACGATGCTCCCGGCCGACCCGTCGACGGTGAAGTACCTGCGCTCACTGGGTGATTGAGCGCAGCGCGAGCTGCTGGGCCACGGCGAAGCCGGCAACGGTGAGGGCCTGCGCCGGGATCCACACGGTCCCGGCGACGGTCGGGGAGAACCACACGAAGAGCGAGACCAGGCTCAGCGCGGCCCAGGCGTAGTTGGTCTCGACCACCGCCTTCACCGCGAACGCCGGCGGCCGACGCCGCGAAGCGAGCCAGCCGACTCCGGCCGCGTAGACGGCGAGCAGGATGCCGAGCTCCAGCAGCAGCCCCTGCCCGATCCCCAGCAACCGGCCGAGCGGGGCGGAGAAGGCCACGTAGGCGAGCCCGTTGGACCCGGTCACGACGGCGTCGAGCGCGAGGAAGCGGCGCAGCACGGTCTGCGGCTCGGTGGTGCGGGCGAGGGTGCCGAGCAGGGTTGCGGACATGGGGGATCAGCCTCCATCGAGGTCGTATGCGCTGGTGGGTACGGGTTCCGAGGCCGAGTGCGCGGCCTCGGAACCCGATGACTCCACTGTGCCGCCCGACCGTTACCCGGTCGATTACCTCCGGGGTCATGCCGGGCCCTCGTGAAGCGTGCGGCGGGAAAGGGGGTTCCGCTGTTTCGGGGCGGGGCGGGAGGCTAGCCTTCACGGAGCCCGCTTTCCCCGAACGTCCCGTCGCCCTACGGAGAATCAGCCGGTGCGAGCCGACGCCCGATCCCGCCGCCACGTCGTCGTCATCGGCGGCAGCATGGCCGGCCTCCTCGCCGCCGCCGTGTTGGCCGAGCACGCGGCGGTCACCGTCATCGACGCGGACACCCTCCCCGACGGCCCGGAGCCGCGCCGCGGGCTGCCGCAGGCCCGGCACGTCCACGTCATGTGGTCCGGCGGAGCGCGCGCCATCGAGGAGATCCTGCCCGGCATCACCGAGGAGTGGACGGCGGCGGGGGCCCTCCGCCGCAGCCTGCCCGCCGACCTGGTCACCAAGACCGCCCAGGGCTGGATCCCGCGATCAGGGGAGAAGCAGTTCAACGTCTCCTGCAGCCGCGACCTCCTCGACTCGGTGGTCCGCGCCCGGGTGACCGGCCTGAAAGGGGTCACCACCCTCCATCGGAGCCGTGTCCGGAGCCTGGAGGGCACGGCCGCCCGGATCGCCGGTGTCCGCGTGGACACCCCGGAGGAGGCCGGCAGGCTCGTCTCCGCCGACCTCGTGGTGGACGCGAGCGGGCGCGGCTCGCGTGCCCGGGGCTGGCTCCAGGAGCTCGGCGTCGGCGGGATACGGCAGGCCGAGGTCGACTCCGGCCTGGTCTACGCGACCCGGATCTTCGAGGCGCCCGCCGGAGCCCACGCGATGGGCTTCCCCATCGTCAACGTACAGTCCGACCCCCGCGTGCCCGTGCCCGGCCGGACGGCCACCCTCGTGCCCATCGAGAACGGCCTGTGGCAGGCCACCCTGTCCGGCACCCGGGGCGGCCGGCCGACCGGTGACCCGGACGCGTTCATCCCGTTCGCCAAGAGCGTCCGGGACCCGATCGTCGGCGAACTCCTCGAAGGGAGGAAGCCGCTCACGGACGTGGCCGTCACCCAGGGCACCACCAACCGCCGGATCCGGTTCGAGAAGGCGGAACTTCCTGCCGGCTTCTTCGCCGTCGGCGACTCGGTCGCCACCTTCAACCCGCTCTACGGGCAGGGCATGACGGTCGCCGCGCAGGGGCTGCTGGCCGTGCGCGACCTGCTGCGCGCCAAGGGGCTCGCCGACCCCGCCTTCGGTCGCCAGGCGCAGCGCGCGCTCGCCCCGCAGGTGGCCACCGCCTGGGAGCTCGCCACCTCGCAGGACATCCTCTACCCGGGCGCCGCCGGGATGCGGCCGCGGCCCGGGGCCGGCCTGCTCAACGCGTACGTCGGCAGGCTGATGACGGGCGCCACGACCCGGGAGCCGCTCACGGCCGCCTTCCTCCAGGTCATCACCATGAGCAGCCCGCCGACGCACTGGCTGCGCCCCTCGGTGGTGTGGCGGGTGCTGCGCGCCTCCGGGCGGGGCGCGCTGACGGCGGCGCCGCTGACACCGGCCGAGCGGGCGGTCGCCGGCCTGGACGCGTCGGACCCGGCCGGGCGTACGGGCTCCCCCGCCCGCTAGGCCGGCGCGGGCGCCTCGCCGGTGAGGGTCTTCAGGCGGCGGGTGAAGAAGACCATCACCGCGCCCGCCGCGATCACCAGGGCGCCCTGCCACAGGAAGTTCAGGCTCTGGCCGAGTACGGCGTCGAGCCGCGGCAGTTGCGCTCCGATCGCGTCGCCCGTGGCCGCCGCCAGGAACCAGACGCCCATCATCTGGTTGTTGAACGCCCGCGGCGCGAGCTTGGTGGTGACCGACAGGCCCACCGGGCTCAGGCACATCTCGCCCATGACCTGGATGACGTACACCCCCACCAGCCACATCAGCGAGACCTTCACGCCCGTGGACGCGATGGCCGCCGCGCCGGACATGACCACGAAGGACGCGCCGGTCAGCAGCAGGGCCAGGCCGAACTTGAGCGGGGTGCTCATCCGCCGCCCGCGCCGTACCCAGAAGGCCGCGAAGAGCGGGGCGAGGGCGATCACGAACAGGGAGGGCAGCGACTGGGTCCAGCTCGCCGGGATGTGCAGGCCGAAGAGGCTCAGGTCGGTCTTCTGCGCGGCGAACATGTTCAGCTCGTTGCCCATCTGGTCGTAGACCAGCCAGAACAGCGTCGCCGCCAGGAAGAGCCACACGTACGCGCGCAGCCGGGTCTTCTCCACGGGGGTGACCTTGGGGCTGCGGTACATCGAGAACAGCACCCCGGCCGGGACCACGACGGCGACGACCGTGAGGACGAAGGTGATGTTGTCGATGCTCAGCGCGTGCGCGGCGGCCAGCAGGGCGATCAGGACGGCCGTGAAGAGCAGGCCGTACGCGGAGGAGCTGCGGACCTTGGCCCGCTCGGCCCCGGTCAGCCGGACGACGGGCTCCTCGCGCAGCTGCCGGGCGAGCCGGCGGCCGCCCAGGACGTACTGGACCAGGCCGAGGGCCATGCCGACGGCGGCGGCGCCGAAGCCGAGGTGCCAGTCGACCTCCTCGCCGAGGTAGCCGACGACGAGCGGGGCGATGACCGCGCCGAGGTTGATGCCCATGTAGAAGATCGAGTAGCCGGCGTCGCGGCGCTGGTCGTCGTCGGCGGCGTAGAGCCGGCCGACGAGCGCGGAGATGTTGGGCTTCAGCAGGCCGGTGCCGATGACGATGAGGACCAGGCCGGGCCAGACGAGCGCGGCCTGCGGGAAGGCCATCAGGGCGTGGCCGGCCATGATGACCAGGCCGCCCCACAGGACCGCGCGGCGGGCGCCGAGGAAGCGGTCGGCGATCCAGCCGCCGGGCAGGGCCAGGAGCGAGATCATGGCCATGTAGACGCCCTCGACGGCCTCGGCGGTGCCCTGGTGCAGGCCCATGCCTCCGTGGGCGCGGGAGGCTGCGAGGAAGTGCACGAGGATGGCGACCATGCCGTAGAGGCTGAAGCGCTCCCACAGCTCGGCCAGGACGAGGGTGGCGAGTCCGCGCGGGTGGCGCCGGGTACCGGCCGTGGCCCGCGTCTGCATGTCCATCGATGCGTTCACATACTCAGTGGAGCCCGGCGGGGCCGGGCGCGGACCGGTCTTTCGGCCCGTTACCAGGGGACGCGGAACGCCCCGGGCCGTAGGGCCCGGGGCGTCGGTCGTGCGCGTCGGCGTGCCGCGCGGGTCAGAGGTCCGCGAGGTCCAGCCCGGCCTGCGCGGCGGCGGCCTGCACGGTCTGCTCCAGCAGGACCGCGATGGTCATCGGGCCGACGCCACCGGGTACGGGCGTGATCAGCGAGGCGCGGGCGGCGGCCGACTCGAAGTGGACGTCGCCGACGTTGCCCTCGTTGTAGCCGGCGTCCAGGACCACGGCGCCCGGCTTGATGTCCTCGCCCCGGATGAACTCGGCCTTGCCGATGGCGGCGACGAGCACGTCCGCCTGGCGCACGATCGAGGGGAGGTCCTGGGTGCGGGAGTGGCAGTAGGTGACGGTGGCGTTCTGCTCCAGGAGCAGCATCCCGGCGGGCTTGCCCAGGATCGCGCTGCGGCCGACGACCACGGCGTGCTTGCCGGTCAGGTCCACGTCGTAGGCGGCGAGCAGCCGCATGATGCCGCCGGGGGTGCAGGAGACGAAGCCCGGCAGCCCGAAGCCCATGGCGGCGAAGGAGTGCATGGTGACCCCGTCGACGTCCTTGCCGGGGGCGATGGCCTCGAAGGCGGCGCGCTCGTCGATGTGGTGCGGGACGGGGTGCTGGAGCAGGATGCCGCTGATCTCCGGGTCCTCGGAGAGCGCGGTGAGGGTGGCCACCAGCTCCTCGGTGGTGGTCTCGGCCGGCAGCTCCACGTGGCGGGAGGTGATGCCGGCCTTGGCGCAACGATTCTGCTTCATGCGTACGTACGTGACGGACGCGGGGTCCTCGCCGACCAGCACGGTCGCGAGGCAGGGTGCGGTGCCGGTGCGCTCGGTGATCTTGGCCGCGTAGGCGGCGGTCTGCTCCGAGATGCGGCGGGCGAGGGCGGTGCCGTCCATCAGCCGGGCAGGGGCAGTGGCAGTCTGGGCAGTCGTCACGGGGTCTCCTGAACGTCGCTGCGGATCGCGGTTCGCCCAGGCGCGCGGCAGTCGACGTACCGGAGGTGCGCGGGTACGCCGGGCCGCTCCCCGGTGGTGATCCACCCGAACGCCAGTCACGGCCCGCGGCCCACTGTAGTCGACTCGTCCGGTGGTCGACCGGAGCCCGACCCGGGGCGGCCGTGATCTACTTGCCGGGGCGGACGGATCCGGCCGGGATCGGGTTGCGCGGCCACAGCGTGGCGCAGGTCACTCAATTCAGCGCGTAACGAATCGACTCGGGCGTGCGATGAACCGACAGGTGTCCTCGCGCGGCCCCGGAATACAGACCCCCCTCGGGTCTGTTTCCCGAGTTCGCGCGATGATGTCCCGCCCACCCCTTATCTGTTCGCAACGAGAGGCTCCTTGTGTCGCTCAGCCCGTCCCGTACGTTCCCTCCGGAGATCGCCGAATCCGAGGCCCTCGTCGCGCTCGTCGAGCGCGGCCGCGAGCAGGGTCACATCAACGGTGACGACGTGCGCCAGGCCTTCGAGGCCGGCCGCATCCCGGTGGACCAGTGGAAGCGGGTCCTGCGCAGCCTGAACCAGGTCCTGGACGAGGAGGGTGTCGCCCTTCACGTCAGCGCCGCTCCCGCCACCAAGGCTGCCGCCAAGAAGCCCCGCAAGGCGGCCGCCGCCCCCGCCCGCACCGTGGCCAAGAAGGCCGCCGCCGCGCCGCGCCCGATCGGTGCGCGCAAGACGGCGGCCACGCCCGTGACGACGACCACGACGACGACCACCGCTGCGGCGATATCCGCATCGCCGGCCGGCGCCGTGGAGGACGAGGCGACGGCCGAGGCCGCCGCCGAGCCGAAGAAGCGGACGGTCAAGAAGACCGCCACCGCGAAGAAGACCGCCACCAAGAAGACGGCGGCGAAGAAGACCACCGCCAAGGACGCCGACGAGGCCGAGGCCCCCGTGGCCGAGGGCGAGGACTGGGCGGCCGAGGACCTCGTCGACGAGGCCGAGGAGGAGACCCCCAAGGCCGGCGGCCAGGGCTTCGTCCTGTCCGACGACGACGAGGACGACGCCCCGGCGCAGACGGTCATGGTGGCCGGTGCCACCGCCGACCCCGTCAAGGACTACCTCAAGCTCATCGGCAAGGTGCCGCTCCTCAACGCCGAGCAGGAGGTGGAGCTCGCCAAGCGCATCGAGGCGGGCCTGTTCTCCGAGTACAAGCTCGAAGAGGAGGAGGACCACAAGCCCGCCTTCAAGCGCGAGCTGGAGATCCTCGTCGAGGACGGCCGCCGCGCCAAGAACCACCTGCTGGAGGCCAACCTCCGCCTCGTGGTCTCCTTGGCCAAGCGCTACACGGGCCGCGGCATGCTCTTCCTGGACCTGATCCAGGAGGGCAACGTCGGTCTGATCCGCGCCGTGGAGAAGTTCGACTACACCAAGGGCTTCAAGTTCTCCACGTACGCGACCTGGTGGATCCGGCAGGCGATCACGCGTGCCATGGCCGACCAGTCGCGCACGATCCGCATCCCCGTCCACATGGTCGAGATCATCAACAAGCTCGCCCGCGTGCAGCGCCAGATGCTCCAGGACCTCGGCCGGGAGCCCACTCCGGAGGAGCTGGGCAAGGAGCTCGACATGACCCCCGAGAAGGTCATCGAGGTCCAGAAGTACGGCCGCGAGCCGATCTCCCTGCACACCCCCCTGGGTGAGGAGGGCGACAGCGAGTTCGGTGACCTCATCGAGGACTCCGAGGCGGTCGTCCCGGCGGACGCGGTGTCCTTCACGTTCCTCCAGGAGCAGCTCCAGTCCATCCTGGGCACGCTCTCGGAGCGCGAGGCGGGCGTGGTCTCCATGCGCTACGGCCTCAACGACGGCCAGCCGAAGACCCTGGACGAGATCGGCCGCGTGTACGGGGTCACCCGTGAGCGCATCCGCCAGATCGAGTCCAAGACCATGTCGAAGCTGCGCCACCCGTCGCGTTCGCAGGTGCTGCGCGACTACCTCGACTAAGAGGTCAGGCCAGTCGGAAGACCGGCCCCCGGGGCGTGAACGGCAGGGAGGCACCCTGCGGGACCAGGAAGGCGTGCTCGCGCCGGATCCGCAGGGTGTCGCACCACCCGTCCGTGATCACCAGCACCGGGGCTCCGGGTGGGAAGTCCTCCGCCCGCTGGAGCAGGTCGATGCCGGGCTGCAGCTCGGTGCCGCCGCGCCCGCGCACCCTCACCCGGCCGGCGATTTCGCTCGGAGGCAGATAGCCCGCGTCGTACGGCGCCGCGTCGCAGAACACGACGCGGGCCGCCGGTACGTCGCGGGCTTCCGCGTACGAGGCGATGGCGCCCAGCGCCTTGCCGAGCAGGGCCGGGTCCATGGATCCGGAGGTGTCGAGGACCACCCCGAAGGTGCAGCGGGCGATCTCCTCGGGCGGGTGGTAGCGGCCCGCGCGCGGGATGTCCGGGGTGGAGGCCTGGCGGCGTGCCGGTCGCGCGAAGGACCGTACGGGTTCGGGGCGCGGTACGTACTCGTCGAACCAGCGGGCGAGGCGGGCGTCCCAGCGCACGGGAGGGTGGGCCAGGGCCCGGATCTCCTGGATCAGCCCGGCGGGCAGCAGCCCGCGCTCCCCGCGCACGTGCAGGTCGAAGCCCTGCACCAGGCCGCGCCGGTAGAACTCGTCGAGATCCGTGTACGGGCATCCCGCGCCGTGCGCGAGCGGCTCGCCCAGGATGTCGCCCGCGCCCTTGCCGCGCAGGGTGGCGAGTCGGCGCATCCGGCGCAGGTCGGTGGCGATGCGGTCGTAGACCTCCTCGACCGAGAGCCCCGTGAGCGCCGGGTCGTGGAGCAGCCCCTCGGGCATGCTGCCGACGCCCATCTCCACGAGCCAGCCGTTGACGACGTAGTCCGCGGCGACGTTGTGCAGGTACGGGTCACGGGCGCCGCGGCGCTCGCCGTGGCGCAGGGCGGCGTGCAGCATCTCGTGGGCCAGGATGAACCGCCATTCCTCGTCGTCGAAGGTGCGCAGCGGGTTGATGTAGATCTCCCCGGCGGTGGCGCTGACGGCGGCGATGGAGATGGCCTGGGCGCGGGCCAGCTCGGCGTCGGCGACGACGGTCAGTCCGGCGGCCAGCCCGCCCAGGAGCGGGTACGAGGAGACGAACCAGGACAGCGCCCGGTCCCAGGGGCGCTGCGCGACGCGTTCGCCGGTGATCCGGTCGCGGCGGCCGCCCGCCACGTCCATGGCGGCGGAGACGCTGCGGGTCAGGGCGTGGGCGAAGGCGGTCTCCCAGTCGGGGGCCCGGTGGATGCTCGACTTGTGCCAGTGCAGCAGCCACTGGTCCGGCTCGCGGCCCGCCGTACCGCAGAGGTCGAGGCCGGGCGGAATGCCGTCGCGACGCCAGCGGGCGGCGAGCTGTTCCTCGTCGCCGCCGGGATAGTCGGTGGGGAGGTGCTCGGGGGCCCGGCCCGCCGGAAAGGTCAGCAGGAAGCGGTTGACCACCACGCAGCGCGCGGCCAGGTCGTACGGATCCGGCTGGGCGCGGCTCTTGTCCTCGGCGGCCGGGACGTGGCCGAAGCCGAGGTGGAGGAGGCAGTGGGCCAGGGCCCAGGCCCATTCGGCGGGCTCGGCCCGGCGGGTGGGGTGGGCGTGGACGTGGCCGTTGGAGTCGACGGCGGCCAGGCCCTCGGTCGGGCAGAGCCGGCAGTTCTTGCGGCGGCAGAACTCGACCTCCAGGGCGGCGAAGGCCGGGTTCCGCTTCACCAGCAGGAGCCCGGCGGCGTACGCCTCGGTGGCCGGGTCGGGCTTGGAGTCCTTGCCCCTCACCGGCGGGCCTCGACCAGCCGGGGCATGTCGCGGGCGGCCTCGACGAGGAACCAGCCGGGCAGCACGGGCAGGCCGTCGGCGTCGTCGGCGATGACGGTCTGGGCCACCTCGACGGAGATCTCGGCGAGCTGCACGAGCAGCGACTTGAAGCGGTACGCGGACTGCCGCATCGCGGGCGAGACGTGCTCCTTCTGCGCCGGGAGCTCCTTGAGCAGGCGGCCGCGGAAGGCCTCGGCGAGGTAGTACAGCAGGTCCCGGTCCTCCGGGCGGCGCGGCCAGTTCGCGTCGCCCTTCATGATCGCCTCGATGCCGTAGGCATGGCGGACGATCTTGGCGTAGCCGCAGAAGGAGACGGCGTGCGCGGGGGTGAGGGTGCCGTGCGCGATGACCTTGAGGGTCTGCTCGTCCAGGTCGGGCCCGAAGGAGTGCAGGGCGTCGGAGAGCATGTGCCAGGAGCGCGGGGTGGAGAACGCCTCCTCGGTCTTGGGCGGCTGCGACCACAGGTGGTCGGGGCGGTCGGTGAGGTAGTCGGTGACCCAGGGGTGGATGCCGTGCTCGCCGGCCCAGACCAGCCAGTCCTGGGCGGACGCCTGGAGGTGGACGTGGGTGAGCCGGTTCACGAGCGCGGAGGCGATGGGCCGGGCCAGCGCGTTGTCCGTGGCCCGGTTTCCGGCGCCGATCACGATGGAGCCGGCGGGCAGCTCGTAGGAGCCGATGCGGCGGTCCAGGATCAGCGAGTAGAAGGCCTTCTGGACGTCCGGGCTCGCGGCGTTGAGCTCGTCGAGGAAGAGGCAGTACGGCTCGTCGCGCGCGATGGCCTCGGGCGGGCAGAAGACGGAGCGGCCGTCACGGATCTGCGGGACGCCGATCAGGTCCTCGGGGGCGAGCTGCGTGCCGAGGAGGCTCACGCACTCCAGGCCGAGGGAGTCGGCGAACTTCCTGACGAGCGAGGACTTGCCGATGCCGGGTGCCCCCCAGAGGAACACGGGCCGCACGGTGGCGAGTCCGAGGAGCAGTTCGGGGATCTGGGCGGGGGTGACGGTGACGGCAGCCTGCACGAGCCTGTATGTCCTCGGGAGTTCGGGTACGTGGTGCGCCCCGTGTGGGCGCACCACTCGATCCGAGGCATCCGGTTTTCCCCGAGCCCGCGGTCAGGTCGCGGAGTGCTCCAGCAGGTGCTTGAGCTTCTCCTCGCTGCGGGGCATCTCCTTGCGGAGCATGGGCTTGACCGCGAGGGGGACCAGGGCCCTGCCCAGGCCGTGGCCCTCGAAGTCGACGGAGAGCGTGACGCGTGAGCGGGCCCCGTCGTCGAGGGGCTCGATCCTGCCCCGCACGTCCGGGCGGACCGGGCCGTCGACGCCGTGGATGTGCCAGCTCCTCGGTGCGTCGACCTCCGTGAATTCCATGGTCGTGGGGATCCTCCGCTTGCCGATCTGCCGGGTGACGACGACCCTCGAACCGACGTGGACGGGGAGATCGCCCATGGGGACGGCCGACACGGCGCTGTCCTGCCACTCCGGCAGGTGCGTGGGGTCCGTCACGTAGGCGAAGACCTCTTCGGGTCTGCGGTCGATGTCGATGGTGTTGCTGATCGCGGACATGGCGACCCCTTAGAGCCCCCCTGGCTGGCCTCTCCTTCCAAATTACCCCGCGGGTGAAACGGCCGCGCGCTGCCTGCGGGCGGCCATCACGGCGTACACGAGGACGCCCGCGAAGAGGAACAGCACGCCCTGGTAGACGGCCGCGTAGCCGGATCCGGCGACCAGCCACATCGAGAAGGCGAAGGCCAGGCAGGCGAGGGCGGCGTCGCGGACGAGGCGGCCGCGGTGGACCTGCTCGGAGCGGCCCGAGAGCAGGAGGTGGATCTGCGCGGCGGTGGAGAGCAGGTAGGGGACGGTCGCCGTGAAGGTGGTGACGAGGACCAGGATCTCGAAGACGGCCGCCGAGCCGGCCGTGTAGTTGTAGACGGTCAGCGCCGAGGCCAGGACGACCGTGACGATGACGCCGGCCACCGGGACGCCGCGCTTCTTCGTCTCGAAGACCTTCGGGAAGAGCCCGTCCTTGGCGGCCGCGTACGGGGTCTGCGCGCTGAGCAGGGTCCAGCCGTTGAGGGCGCCGACCATCGAGATCACGGCGGCGCAGGCGACCACCGTGCCGCCCCAGGTCCCACCGAACATCGCGTTGACGGCGTCGGTGAAGGGGGCCTCGGAGGAGACCAGCTTCTCGTGCGCGACCAGGCCGAAGACGGAGAGGGTGCCGAGCAGGTAGACGGTGGCGGCGCCGACGGTGCCCAGGACGGTGGCCCGGCCGACGTTGCGGGCGGGGTCGCGGACCTCGCCGGCGCTGACGGCGGCGGATTCCACGCCCAGGTAGCTGAAGAGCAGGATCGCGGCGGAGGCGGAGACGGCGCCGACCGCGCTCTGGTCGGTGGCCCGGAAGGGTCCGAGGTTGGCCGGGTCGAAGAAGAACAGCCCGCCGACGGCCACGAGCAGCAACGGGGCGAACTTCAGGACGGTGGAGACCAGTTGGACGGCGCCGACGTACCGGGTGCCGGCCAGATTGGCGAGCGCGGGGAGCCACTGCACGGCGAGGGCGGCCAGGCACATGGACCACTTGTGGGCGCCGACGGCCGGGAAGAGCACACAGAGGTAGCCGACGGCGGCCACGGCCAGGGCCGCGTTGGAGACCCAGGTGGTGATCCAGTAGCTCCAGGCGGCGAGGAAGCCGGCGAAGTCGCCGAAGGCGGCGCGGGCGTAGACGTACGGGCCGCCGGTCTGCGGGTGCCGCCGGGCGAGGCGGCCGAAGACGAGGGCGAGGGCGACCGCGCCGAGGGTGAGCACGCCGAAGGCGACGAGGCTGATCGTGCCGAAGGGGGCCACCGAGGCGGGGAGCAGGAAGATTCCGCCGCCGATGATGTTGCCCATGACCAGGCAGGTGGCGACCGGCAGGCCGAACCGCCGCTCGCCCTGCGGGGCGGCCCCGCCGGTTGCGGTGGGCGCGCTGGTCCCGGCGGCCAGGCCGGTGACGGCGGGCGGGGCTTCGGTGCTGGTCATCGGTGGTGCGCCTCGGCTTGTCTCACATGGTGGGCAGGTCAACCCATGGTTGACCACCGCGAAGGCCGCACCAAATCAACGGGTTTCGTCCCGTACGGATCCCTCCACGGAAGGAAGCCTTCCGCCTGGAGCCCGCTCCGGCCGTGGATTCTCCTCCGGCCCGGGAACGGAGCCCGACCGCGGACCCACCGGGACCTGGGGGCCGTCCGCCTCCCGCAGCCAGCGCCGCAGTACGCCGTGCACCGCCTCGGCGCCCACCAGCCCGTCGCCCGGCTCCGACAGCTCCGTCGGCCACAGCAGGAACGGGTGCCCCTGCTCCCCGCCCAGCCCGCCGTGCGAGCCGATCTGCTCCTCGAAGGCGTGCACGCGGCCGGAGGCCGGGTCGTACGCCGAGTTCACCATGACGTCGGCCACGTGCGGGAAGCCGTCGGTCCGCCGGACCGCATCGGCCGCGCCGGGACCGAAGGACGCCAGCAGTTCCTCCGCCTCTCCCGGGACGTCGAGGCGGGCCTGTGCCCCGCCCGGGCCCAGCACCATCCCGTCCACCAGCAGGAAGCCCACGCCCGGGTGGTTGGCCAGGGTCGCCAGCAGGGCGGGGTGCGCGCGGTCGATCCGCTCGCGCGTGGCCCGGCCGGGCAGGTCCGGGAAGGAGATGAGCCCGAGGTTGCCGGAGGCGAGCACCACCGGGTCGGGACCCGGCCGCGGGTGGGCCTCCTCTCCCCCTTCCACCGGCCGGTGGAGCGCCGCGAGGACGGCCGTGCGGGCCTCGGCGCCGCTGTGCGTACGGCCGGCGCGGCGGGAGACCGGCAGCCCGCAGCCCGCCCGGACCAGGTCCTTCAGGGTCAGCCCGTACCGGGCGAGGAAGGTCTCCCCCGGGCTCTGGCCGTGGTCGGAGAGCAGCACGATCCGGTAGTCGCGCGGGGCGTGTTCGGCGACCCGGGCGATCAGGGCGATGCTCCGGTCCAGGCGCCGCAGCACCTGGTCGGTGTCCCGGCCGCGCGGACCGGAGTGGTGGGCGACCTCGTCGTAGGCGACCAGGTCGGCGTAGACGGCGGCGCGGCCGGCCAGCATGTCGCCGATCACCGCCGCCACGACCACGTCCCGTTCCACGACCGTCGCGAAGGCGCGGATCAGCGGGTACAGCCCGCCGCGGGCCACGCGCGGCCGGTCCCCGCGGATCCGCGCCCGCAGCGACTGGCCGATCTCCCGGCCGGCCTCGGCGACGAAGGACAGCGCGGTGCGCACGGCGTTGGCCGGGTCGGAGAAGTACGCGAAGTAGCCCGCGCGGGAGCGGTTCTCCCGGCCCCGGCGGGCGGAGACCGACAGGACGAGGGCCAGCTGGTCCGCGCCCCCGCTGAACAGGTTGCCGCGGCTGGCCCCGTCGAGGGTGAGCAGCCCGCCGTCCCCGGTGCGCCGGACGGCGCGCCGCTGGAGCTCGGCGGCGCTGGTGGGCCGGTTGCAGACCACCACCTCGCCGGTGTCCTTCTCGTACCAGCGGAAGGCGGGCACGTCGAAGTTGGAGCCGTGCAGGATGCCGAGCTGGCTGGCGCCGGTCTGGCTCGACCAGTCGGTGCGCCATGCGGCGAGGCGGTGGCTCCGCTCCAGCCAGCCGGAGACGGTCGGCATCAGGCCGGTGCCGCAGGCGTGGCGGAGCACCTCGTGCCCGACCCCGTCGAGCTGGAGGAAGACCAGCCCGGGCGCGGCCTCGTTCGCGCCCGGGGCCCCCGCCCGGCGCTGGCGTCGGCGCCGCCGGTCGGCGAGCCGGTAGAGCCGCCGCCGGTACGCCTCGTCGTCGCGCACCGCGAGCGCGGTGGAGGTCGCGGAGGCCACGGCGGACATGGCCGCGGCCACGACCACCGCGGTCTCGGGGGCCACCTCGCCGCGCCCCGACGGGATCAGGCTGAGGGCTATGAGCAGCAGCGAGCCGTTGAGGAAGAAGACGAGCAGTCCGAGCACGAGGGCGGGCACCAGCAGCAGGGCCCGTACGAGCACGGGCCAGACGAGCGCGCTCAGCAGGCCGAAGGCCCCGGCGCCCCAGGCGGCGGTGAGGCCGATCTGCGTGACGCTGTCGCCATCGCCGGACTGGAGGCGGAAGTCCGGCAGGATTCCGGCCAGCGCGAGCATGGTCAGCGTCGACGCCGCCCAGACGAGGACCACGCGTATCAGGGCGCCGCCAGCGGTCCGCCACCGTCCTCGCAACACGCCGCACCCGCCTCACCGATCCGGCCCACGACCCGTCCGCGAGCCCCCGTCCCGCTTTCCAGGCTCGCACAGCGGGGCCCGTCGGGCGGGGCGACACGGGTGGCGCACGGACGCGCGGCAGGGGGCGGAACGGGGTGCCGGGTTCGGCCCGTGCCGCGGCTCAGGTGCCGTCGTAGCCGGCGGTCGGCATCGACAGCCGGCGGTGCACCTCGGCCTTCATCGCGGAGGTGTACTGCGGCTCCTCGTGCCCGGCGGTCTCCAGCCGTACGCCGCGCCGCTCGCACTCGGCGGTGAACTCCTCGACGGACCGCAGCGCGCGGGCCAGCACCCGGTGGTTGGCGGCGACGAACAGGTCGACCTGCCCGGCGTCGATGTCGGACCACAGCCCGAAGTGGTCGGGGCGCAGCCCGTAGACGAGCAGGTGCCGCGTCACGACGTAGCCGCGGTCGGCGGCCCAGCGCGCGCACACGGCGTGCTGGCTGCGGGTGTCCACGGCGAAGGGGTCGGCGTCGAGGTCTTCGAGCGGGGCCAGGCTGGCGATCGCGGCCACGCGCAGCTCTTCCATGCCGCCCGACCCTACTCCGATCCGCCGCCGGGGAGGAGGGGTCGGTGGGCATCGGGTTCCGGGCGGCTGCGGGGGGCAGCCTTTAGGCTCGTGGGCGAGGCGTGAGGAGGGAGGCCGGTGCCGGTGGAGATCACCTGGTGGGGGCATGCCACGTGCACGGTCGAGGACTCCGGGGTACGGGTGCTGACGGACCCGCTGTTCGCCCGACGGCTCGCGCACCTGCGGCGGCGGCGCGGGGCGGTGCCCCCGCCCGAGGCGGCGGTGGCGGACGTGGTGCTGGTGTCGCACCTGCACGCCGACCACATGCACCTCCCGTCGCTGGCCGCGCTGGCGCCCGGGACCCGGCTGCTGGTGCCGCGCGGCGCGCGCCGGGCGGTGCCGGGGCTGGCCCGGCTCGCGGGGGTGCGGGGGCTGACGGTGACGGAGGTGGTGCCGGGCGAGGAGGTCGCCGTACGGGAGGACGTACGGGTACGGGCGGTCAGTGCCCGGCACGACGGCCGGCGGCTGCCGTTCGGGCCGCAGCGCGCGCCCGCCCTCGGGTACGTGGTCCAGGGCTCGGCGCGGACCTACTTCGCCGGGGACACCGGGCTGTTCGACGCCATGGCCGAGGAGGTCGGGCCGGTGGACGTGGCCCTGCTGCCGGTGGGCGGCTGGGGCCCGTACCTGGGGCCGGGCCATCTGGACGCGGGGCGGGCGGCGCGGGCGCTGGCCGACCTGGCTCCGGCGGCGGCGGTACCGGTGCACTACGGCACGTACTGGCCGATCGGGCTGGACGCGGTCCGGCCGCACGAATTCCACGCGCCGGGCGAGGAGTTCGTGCGCTGCGCGCGGCGGCTCGCGCCGAAGGTGACGGTGCGGGTGCCCGACCACGGCGAGCGGGTGCGGCTGCCGTGACCTGGCGGGAGATCGCGGCGGCGGCCGGCCAGGTTCCGCCGGAGACCACCCAGCAGGCGGTGGGCTACCCGGCGTTGTTCGTGCTGGTGGCGCTGGGCGCGCTGGTGCCGGTGATCCCGACGGGGGCGCTGGTGAGCTCGGCCGCCGTGGTGGCGTTCCACCAGCAGTCGTTGCCGTTCGGGGTGTTGCTGGTCTTCGCGGTGGCGGCGCTGGCGGCGTTCACCGGGGACGTGGCGCTGTACTGGCTGGGCCGGCGCGGGGTGCGGTCGCGCAACGGGTCGCGCTGGCTCGAGGCCCTGCGCGGCCGGGCCACGCCCGAGCGGCTGGAGCAGGCGCAGACGAAGCTGGACGAGCACGGGGTGCTGGTCCTGGTGGTGTCCCGGCTGGTCCCGGCGGGCCGGATCCCGGTGATGCTGGCCTGCCTGCTGGCCCGGATGCCGATGCGCCGCTTCGCCCGGGGCGACGCCCCGGCCTGCCTCGCCTGGGCGGCGACGTACGGCCTGATCGGCATCCTCGGCGGCTCCCTCTTCACGGAGCCGTGGAAGGGCGTGGCCGTGGCGGTCGGCCTGACCCTCCTGATCAGCGCGGGCCCCGCACTGTGGCGCCGGATCCGGGGCGCCGGGGCCTAGTCGAGGGTGCGGGAGGCGCCGATCGGGAGGTCCCAGAGGGTGTCGCGGGGCAGGCCGGCGCGGGACCAGGCGGCCCGGACGCGGTTCAGGGGTTCCATGACGGGTTCGGCGGAGAGGACGAAGGTGGCCCAGTGCATGGGGGCCATGCGGCGGGCGCCGAGGTCGAGGCAGGCCTGGACGGCCTCTTCGGGGTCGGCGTGGACGTCGCTGAGCCACCAGCGCGGGGCGTAGGCCCCGATCGGCAGGAGGGCGAGGTCGATGCCGGGGTGACGGCGGCCGATCTCGGCGAACCAGTGGCCGTAGCCGGTGTCGCCCGCGAAGTAGAGCCGCTTCGGTTCGGGGCTGCGGGTGTCGGTGAGGATCCAGCCTCCCCACAGGGAGCGGCAGGTGTCGATCAGGGACCGCTTCGACCAGTGGTGCGCCGGGACGAACTCGAAGCGTACGCCGTCCAGTTCGGCCGCCTCCCACCAGTCGAGCTCGGTGACCCGGGTGAAGCCGCGGCGGCGGAACCAGCCCGCCAGGCCGGCCGGGACGAAGAGGGCGGTGTGGCGGGGCAGCCGCTTGAGGGTGGGCGCGTCGAGGTGGTCGTAGTGGTTGTGGCTGATGACCACCGCGTCCACCGGCGGCAGATCCGCCCAGCGCACCCCGACGGGGGTCATCCGGCTCGGCGTGCCGAGGATCCGCCGGGACCAGACGGGGTCGGTGAGCACGGTCAGCCCGCCGGTGCGCAGCACCCAGCTGGCGTGCCCGGCCCAGGTGACGGAGGCGGTGCCGGGCGCTGCCGCGGGCAGGGGGGCGGGCGCGTAGGGCAGGTCGGGGATCCCCCGCAGCCCTTCGGGGCCGGGCCGGAAGGCGCCCTCCCGGGCGAGCCGGGCGAAGGCGCGGACGCCGGGCAGCGGCGTGGTGAGCCGGTCCGCGAAGGACCGCGGCCAGCGCCGGTGCTCCCCCAGCGGCCGCGGGGCGGCGGGGGTCGCGGGTGCCGTCGGGGCGGCGGGAGCCGGGGCCGGGCGTGGTGGGGGCGGGGAGGTGGGGGTGTCGGTCCCGTCCCTCATCAGGAAGTCTCCGTTCACCGGTTCGGGCATCAGGCCAGCCCGGCCAGGACTGATCCGAGGAGGTCCAGGGAGCTCCGTACGTGCGGCAGCGCGAGCGGATCGCGGGCCGTGAGCGCGGCCAGCCGCTCCTCCGGGGTGGCTCCCAGCAGCGGCCCGGTCGACAACCTCACCCGCAGCGCTCCGAGTTCGTCCGCGAACCGCTGCCCGCCGGGGGTGGGCGCGCCGATCCGGGCGCCGAGCCAGTCCTCCAGCTCCATGGCGTCGCCGACCCCGTGCCGGGCGAGTCCGGCGCGCAGCGGGGTCAGGTCGGCGTAGAGGTGGCGGCCGGCCTGCGGGGGCCGGGCCAGCGCCCCGCCGGCGAGGAGTTCGCGGTGCGCGGCGGCCGCGACCGCGCCGTGCAGGCGGGCGGCCGCGTAGGCCCGTCCGGCGACGGCGTCGGGTTCGTCGAGGGCGTGCGCGGCGGCCCCGGCGACGGGGCCCGCGACCAGCGCGCCGGTGGCGGTCAGGACGTCGAGGGTGCGGGCGCGCAGCCAGGTCCCGCGCGGGGTGTCGGGGAAGCGGACCACGGCCGCGGGCCAGCCGGCGGGCAGCAGCGCGCCGGACAGGTCGACGAGGACGGCCGCCCGGTCGGGCAGCATCTCGGCGGGGCTCAGCACCAGGGTGTCGTGCGGCCGGTGCACGGTGTCGCGCCAGCTCTCGTCGCTGACGACGAAGAGCCCGGCGGACTCGGCGGCCTCACAGGCCTCGCGCAGCATCTCCGGCGGCGGCACGGTCGCCGTGGGGTCGTCGGCGACCGACAGGAGCAGCACGCGCGGGTCGCCGCCCTCGGCGCGGACCCGCCGTACGGTCTCCAGCAGCGCGTAGGGGTCCGGTACGCCGCCGCACTCGGCCGGGGTCGGCACGTGGTAGGCCCGCCGTCCCAGCAGCCGGACCTGCGGGGTCCACCAGGCGGGACAGGGGCGGGGCAGCATCACGTCGCCCCCGTACGCCCCGAGCAGCGCGAGCAGCAGCGCGGGGGCGCCGGGGCCCGCGGCCACGTACTCGGGGGCGGTGGGGAGCCCGCGGCGCGCCCAGTGCCGGCAGGCGGCCTCGCGTACGGGTTCGCCGCCGCCCGGGGGTTCGGGGGCGGCGCGTCCGGCGGCCGCGGCGAGGACGGAGAGCAGCTCGGGCAGTACGGGGAGGCCCGGCTGGGGCGCCGGTGGGCCGTACCGGACCGGACCACGGCCTTCCGCCGCCGTGCGCTGCATCCCCGCCACCGCTTCCCGCCTTCCGCACCGGCCATCCCGCTGACCTTTATACGATTATTCAAGCCGATACGCCCGTTATCGGCGCTCCGACCGCCCGATCGCCGGGGCCACCGCTCAGCCCCGCCGCCCCAGCAGCGCGAGCAGCCTGGTCTGCGCGTTCGCACCCGCCGGCACCTCCAGCGGCTCGGCGTACATCCCGCTCGCCGCCAGCCCGTCGGCGTACGGCATGACCTCCTTGATGGAGAACTCGACCAGGTCGTCCGGCAGCCTGTCGTCGGCCCCGATGCCGCGGGAGAGGTCCCAGGCGTGCACGACGCAGTCGGCGGTCAGCTCGGAGCAGTACGCCCTCCCCAGCGCGGGCCCGTACGAGAGGCGGACGGTCCGCTCCAGCGCCCCCGGCGCGGCGAAGGCAGCGTGCGCGGCGGCCGAGGCCTTGTCCCACGCGGCGACCGGGTCATCGCCGAGCACGTCACCGGAGAAGGCGTCGCCCATCTCCTCGACCGTGCGCCCGTCGGCGACCAGCGGCGGGATCCAGAGCTGCTCGCCGGCGACGTGGTTGACCAGGTCCCGCACGGTCCAGTCCGTACACGGGGTCGGCGCGTCCCACTGATCGTCGGCGACGGCGCGCAACCGCTCACCGAAGAGCCGCAGCGCGGCGGCGTGCTGTTCGAGCAGCGTGCCCGGCATGCCTCTCACCGTCCTGTGCCATGGGGTTCCCCCTGAGCCCACTGTCCTCGCCCCTGCATTTCCCTGCCACCGACCCGACCAATCCCCTTGGTCCACAAGGAGCGTGTCCACATGTCAAAACACATATCTCATAACTCGAACTGATCATCTACGCTGGGACCAACGCTTCGACGAGGAGGGGCCAGGCCATGAACGCCGCCAAGGAGACCGCCGTCTACACGCACGGCCACCACGAGTCCGTCCTACGCTCGCACCGCTGGCGCACGGCCGCGAACTCCGCCGCGTACCTGATCGGCGAACTCCGCCCCGGGATGTCCGTCCTGGACGTGGGCTGCGGTGCGGGCACCATCACCGCCGACCTGGCGGAGCTGGTCGCGCCGGGCGGCAGCGTCACCGCCGTCGACGCGGCCGCGGACGTGGTCGAGCAGGCCCGGGCCCACGCGGCAGAACGCGGGGTGAGCGGTATCGAGTTCGGCACGGCGGACGTCCACGCGCTGGACTTCCCGGACGACTCCTTCGACGTGGTCCACGCCCACCAGGTGCTCCAGCACGTGGGCGACCCGGTGCAGGCGCTGCGCGAGATGCGGCGGGTGTGCCGGCCGGGCGGGATCGTGGCCGCGCGGGACGCCGACTACGCGGCGATGACCTGGTATCCGGCCGAGCCGGGCCTGGACGCGTGGCAGAGCCTGTACCGACGCGTCGCCCGCGCCAACGGCGGCGAACCGGACGCCGGACGCCGCCTGCTGGCCTGGGCCCACGCGGCGGGCCTCACGGACGTGACCTCGTCCGCGACGGCCTGGTGCTACGCCACCGCGGAGGAGATCGCCTGGTGGTCGACCACGTGGGCGGACCGCACGACGTCCTCCGCCTACGCGGACACCGCCACCGCCGGCGGCCACGCGACCACGGCCGAACTGGCCTCGATCGGCGAGGCCTGGCACACCTGGGGCGCGCAGCCGGACGCCTGGTTCTCGGTCCTGCACGGCGAGATCCTGTGCCGGGTCTGACGGTGCGCCCGTGGACACGGTTCGAGGGCCGCTGATCGATTGATATAGCGTGCCCACGTCAAGAAACCGTAAGCACGCCACTGGGGGACTCCCATATGACCTACCCGCCGCAGCCCGGCCAGCCCGGCCCGTACGGACAGCAGCCGCCGCAGGGATACCCGCCCCAGCCGGGCCAGGGGTACCCGCAGCAGGCTCAGCCCCCGTACGGCGGCGCACCGCAGCAGCAGATGTACCCGCAGCAGCAACAGCAGTGGTCCGCTCCGCCGGCGCCGCCGTCCCGGACCGGCGGCCTGGGCGTCATGAAGATCCTGAAGATCATCGGTGTCGTGATCGCCCTCATCGTCGTCGCGGTCGGCTACTTCCTCAGCCAGGACGACGCCGACCACGCCGAGGTCGGCGACTGCCTCAAGAACAACGGGACCACGATCAGCCCCGACCTTCAGGTCGTGAAGTGCGGTGAGAGCACGGCCAAGTACAAGGTGGTCGAGGTGATCCCCGACACCCTGGACAGCAAGAAGTGCGAGGGCAAGGCCGACATGGGCTACTACGAGCAGACCAGAGGCGGCCGGCGCAGCTCGGGCAAGCAGTTCGTGCTCTGCCTCAACGAGATCAAGAAGTAACCGGTCCCGCGCCGCGGCCCCCGCACCGCGCCCCCTACCCCGGCGGGCGCATGCGGAAGTCGTAACGCGGCGGCAGGGGGCGGTCGGTGAGGGTCGACCAGACCTCAGCCAGGATCTCTTCGCCCTCCCGGAGGTCCGGGAGGGCGAAGCCGTCCTCGAAGACCCGGCGGGCCGCGGCCACATGGCCCTCCGCGGCCAGCAGCCGGGCCGCGAGGAGCCGGAAGCGGCCCTGTTCCCGCAGCGCGGGCCGCAGGCGGTCCCAGACGCGGCGGGCCTCCGGGAGGCGGCCGGCGGCCAGCAGGGCCGTCATCGCCTCCCTGCCCAGCGCGGACTCCGCCGCCGTCCACGCCTCGACGCCCCGGCTCTCCGCCAACAGGTCGTCGAAGGCCGCCGCGAAGCCGTCGGCCGCCCGCGCCGGATCACCGGCCAGCTCGTCCGCCGCCGCCAGGCACCGCAGCAGCGGCCACCGCGACGGGGCCAGCGCCAGCCCGCGCTCCCAGCTCCGTACCGCCTGGGCCACGTCGCCCGCGTGCCACTGGGCCACCCCGAGGTGGTACTCCGTCAGCGGTTCCGCCGGCGCCGTCTCCAGCATGTCCCGCCAGTGCGCGGCTACTAGGCTCGGCCCCGGCGGCGCCACCCGGCGCGGCGCCGGGAAGACGCCCGTACGCCACAGCTCCAGCCACGGCGCCTGCTCCTCGCCGAGCGTGGACTCCTCGAAGGGGGTGCCCGGCAGTTTGAAGCCCCCGCACAGCACCTCCAGCGCGCCCCAGCCCGAGCCGGCAGCCAGCCGCTCCCCCGGCTCGGTGTCGGCGCGGCCGCGCCACGCCTCGTACGCCGCGTCCACCCGCTCGGCGGGCAGCGCCCGCGCCAGGGCGTCCTCGGCCGCGCCCCGGGCCGCCGCCCAGTCGGCGCCGTGCACCGCCCCCGGGTCCGCGGCCAGCGGCCCGTACGCCTCCAGCCAGCTGAACTCCGCCCCGGCGTCCAGCCGTACGTGCTCCAGCTGGGTCCGGGCCAGTCCGGCCTGGATCTCCGCGTAGCCGCCGGTGCCGGGCTCGGTGAGCCACTCCTGCCAGCGCCGGCCGCCGCCGCCCGCGCCCCACACGAACAGCTTGCGCCCGCGCAGCCGCCGCGTGGAGGTCTGGACGAGCCCCTGCCCGGCCGCGTCCAGCGAGGCGATCCAGGGCCGGGCCCCGTCCGGGACCTCGTAGAAGAAGTCGGCCGGGTACTCGCTGCGCGGCGGGTACGTGCGGTCGGCGCCCTCCCACTCCGGTACGGGAACGCGGCGCAGCGCGCGCTCGTAGCCGAAGTGCCAGGCCTCCTCTGCGGGGGCCAGGACGCGCGTGCCCGCGTCCTCGGGGACGGCGATGTTGGACCACCAGTAGACGGGCGCGGGCCGCTCGTGCGGATTGCGCACGCGCACGCCGACGTAGAGGAACTCCGAGTCCTCGGGCAGCCACAGGTCCACCTGGAAGGGCAGGTCGCGCAGCCGTTCCCACTCCCACAGCCGCACCATCGCTCCCCCGTCCGGGGCGGGGACGAGGGCGGCGTGCAGCGGGGCGCAGGAGAGGGTGGTGTGCCCGGTCGCGCCGGTGTTCCACTCGATGCCGCCGGAGAACCAGGCTCCGTTGAGGGCGAAGTTGGCGGGCTGGAACACCGGGTTGCGGTAGAGCAGTTCGCGCCCGGTCGGCAGGTGGACGAGGGAGTGCACGCGCCCGCCGAGCCCCGGGAGCACGGTGACCCGCAGGTGGTCGTTCTCGATGACGATCGACTCGAACTCCCCCTCCGCGCGCCGTCGTCCGTACCCGTCGCGGATCCGGACGGGCAGCAACGAGCGCAGCGGCTCGTAGCCGATCTGCCGCGCCATGTCGCGCGGCAGCCCGTCGCGCGCCCGCTCGTCGAGTTCGTGCACTCCGTCGGGCGCGCGCAGGGCGGGCAGCGGGTTGTCGGGGCCCAACGGGGCGGCGGGGAGGGTCAGTACGGCGCGTCGGACGGTGGTGGCCATGAGGGAAATGGAACACGCCACGGCGGCCTGTGCACAGGGGTTCCGCGGATCACCACCGGTCAGGATTACGCAAAGGCCCCGGCGACCATGTCGGCGGTGAGGGCCCAGCGCTCGTGGTCGCGCCAGGCGCCGTCGACGTGGAGGAAGTCCGGGGAGAAACCCTCCAGTCGGAAGCCGGCGCCGCGCACCAGGGCGATCGAGGCGGTGTTGCCCGGCTGGATGTTGGCCTCCAGGCGGTGCAGTCCGAGGCCGCCTTCCCCGGACGGGGCGAAGGCCTGCGCGAGGACCAGGCCGAGGGCCTCGCGCAGCAGCCCGCGCCCGGCGGCGTGTGCGAAGGCCCCGTAGCCGAGGGCCCCGCACCGGAAGGCGCCGTGCACGATGTTGTTGACGTTGACGAAGCCGGCGATGGCCCCGGTCTCGCGCTCGCACACGAGGAACCCGGCCCGGGCCCCGTCCCCGATCAGCCGGGTCGCGTAGGGCTCGTACTCCTCGACGGTGACGGGCGGGAAGAGCCACGGGTGGTGGAGCTCGCGGCTCTCGTGGGCGCGGGCGGCGAACTCGGGGCCGTCGGCGAGCCGGAAGGGCCGCAGGCCCACCCGTGCGCCCTCCCTGAGGTACGGGGAAATGGTCATCCGCCCAGGCTAGGAGGTGTGGCACGATCCCCGGTGTGATGATCGACAACGACACCCCGGAACTCCTGCTCGCGGCGGCGCGCAACAACGCCGAGTGGTGCGACGCGGTCTGCCGCGGCCACGGCCCGCGCGGCGCGTTCACCCGCGACGCGTGGACCAGCGCGCACCGGACCCCGCCGCTGTACCCCGACGCGGTGACCCTCACCCCGCAGGCCTCGACGGCCGCGCTGCTGGCGGGGATCGACACCGGCTCCGCGGGCGGCTGCTCGGTGAAGGACAGCTTCGCCGTGCTCGACCTGGCCCCGGCGGGCTTCGAGGTCCTGTTCGAGGCCCAGTGGATCCACCACCCGGCCCCGGAGCCGGCCTCGTCCCGCCTGGAGTGGTCCGAGGTCACCACCGCCGGGGAGCTGGTGGTGTGGGAGACCGCGTGGGACGGCGAGGAGAGCACCGGCCTGTTCCACCCGGCCCTGCTCGGCGAGGACACCGGTGGGGACACCGGTGGGGACACCGCCTTCCTCGCGGGCCGTGCCGGGGACCGGATCGTCGCCGGGGCGGTCGCGCACCGCACCGGCTCCGTCGTCGGCGTCTCCAACCTCTTCGCGCACCACGACGGGGACGTCGACGCCGCCTGGGCGGGCGCCCTCACCGGGATCGCCGCCCGCTGGCCGGGCCTGCCCGTCGTGGGCTACGAGCACGGCGACGACCTGGACGCCGCCGTACGCAACGGATTCACCGTGCTCGGCCCGCTGCGGGTCTGGCTGCGCACCTGAGCCTTCCCGGCGAGGTCAGCGGTGTTTTTGCGGTGTGATCGACTTCGGTGAGACTGGCGCCGTGACATCGAACCAGACGGCTCGCCTCATAGGCGCCATATTCGGACTCGTCTTCGTGCAGGCCAACGCCGGCGCCCTGCCCCCGGCCGCCGCCGTGCCCCTGCGCGTGCTGGGGATCGCGGCGTTCATCGGGCTGTTCATCGCACTGCGCCGGGCCCGCGTCCCCGAGGGCGCCGCCGCCGGCGGCACGACGCCGAGGACCTTCGGCCGGGGCTACCGCTACGTGGTGGCCGCCGAGGTCCTCCTCCTGGCGGCCGGCCTCTTCGTCATCGCCCGCCTGCTGCACAGCCCGCAGGCCGCGGTCGGCTGGATCGCCCTCGTCGTCGGCCTGCACTTCTTCGGCTTGGCGGCCGTCTGGCGCATGGCGTCGGTACGGCTGCCGGCGGCCGCGATGTCCGCGTGCGGCGCCGCCGGTCTGGCCCTGGCAGCCTGCGGCGCCCCACCCGCCGTCATCGCGGTGGTCGCGGGCATCGTCCCGGGCGCGGTGCTGTTCGGCTCCGTCTGGTGGAGCCTGCGCGCCGGGCGCCCGCAGGCCGCCGCCCGCGCCTGATCCCGCTCAGACCTCCAGCTCCAGCCGGGGGACGTCGGTCCGCTGGATCCCGAACACCTGGGTGTAGAGCGAGAGTTCCGCTTCCAGAGCCCGGATCATCGTGTCCGCCCGCCGGAAGCCGTGGCCCTCGCCCTCGAAGGCCACGTACGCGTGCGGTACGGACCGGCCCCGCATGGCGGCGAGGAAGCGCTCCGCCTGGGCCGGCGGGCAGACCGCGTCGTCCAGCCCCTGGAGCAGCACGAACGGCGCCGTGATCCGGTCGGCGCGGGCCACCGGCGAGCGCTCGCGGCAGCGTACGGCGAGGGTCTGCGGCGGCCCCGCCAGGGCGTCGATGTAGCGGGATTCCAGGTCGTGGGTCTCCTCGGCGAAGCCGAGCAGGTCCAGTACCGGGTAGATGATCGCCGCGCAGGCGTACAGCTCGGTGGCGGCCAGCGAGGCCGCCGCCGTCCAGCCGCCCGCGCTGCCGCCGCGGATCGCGAGCCGGTCGGGGTCGGCGGTGCCCTCGGCGGCCAGCGCCCGAGCCACCGCCGCGCAGTCCTCCACGTCCACGACGCCCCACTGCTCGCGCAGCCGCTCGCGGTAGGCGCGGCCGTATCCGGTGGAGCCGCCGTAGTTGACCTCGACGACGCCGATGCCGCGCGAGGTGAAGTAGGCGATGTGCAGGTCGAGTACGGGCGGCACGTGGTCGGTGGGGCCGCCGTGCGCCCACACCACGTACGGGGGCAGTTCGTCGGCGGCGGCCCGTACGGTCGGGTGGTGCGGCGGGTAGACGTGGGCGTGGATCTCCCGGTTGTCGGGGCCGAGGAAGGTGCGGCTCTGGGGTTCCGGGTAGTGGGCCGGGTCCACCGGGTCCACGCCCTCCGCGCCGACCACCCGGGCGTGCCCGCTCGCGGTGTCCAGCTCGACCACCTCGTACGCGCTGCGCGGGCTGGCGGCGACCCCGTAGACGCGGGTCCCGCTGACGGCGAGGGTCGGCTGCCAGGCGGTCCACGGCCCGGCGGCGTCGACCAGGTCCCCGCTCTCGGGGTCGAGGATGCCGAGCACCGAGGAGCCCTGGCCGTGCAGGACCGCGACGAGCCCGTCGGGCAGCGGGGCGATCCAGCGCAGTCCGGGCTTCCACAGGGGGCCGCCGAACTCCTCTTCCCGGGGGCACAGGTTGACGGCCTCGCCCGATTCCGGGTCGACCCGGTACGGGTTCCACCAGCCGCTGCGGTCGCTCACCGCGAGGAGGGTTCCGCCGGCCGTCCACTCCACCTGGGCGACGGCCTCGTCGGGGCCGCCGAGCACGGTCCGCGGTCCGGCCAGGGTCCCGTCCGCGGTGACCTCGGCGAGCCGCAGCTCGGTGCCGTCCCAGGGCATCCGGGGGTGGTCCCACACCAGCCAGGCGGCGCGCCGGCCGTCCGGGGAGATCCGCGGACCGGTGGTGAACCGGTGCCGGTCGTCCGTCAACTCCCGTACGGCCGAGCGGTCTTCGGCCGCCGATCCGTCGAGCGGTACGGCGGCCAGGACTCGGCGCACGTCGGTCGGCGCCGGTCCGGTGAACTCCTCCAGCACGCACCAGACTTCGGTGCCGCGCAGCACCGGGTCGGCCCAGCGCAGCCCGCCGCCGACGGCGGAGACGGGGGTGAGGGGACGCGGCCCGGGGGCGCCGGGCGCGTCGGGCTCGTAGGCGTACAGCCGCTGGTCGGCGAAGTGGACGAAGACCACCAGGGGCCCGCCGACGGCCCGTTCGGTACCCGCCCACGGGCTGCCGCCGTATTCGGTGACCCGGCTGCGCACGTTCCACGGCTCGGGCAGCACGGTGCGCTCGGGGCCCGCGCCGGCCGGGCGGCGCACCAGGGCCCGGCGGCCGCCCTCCCGGGGCCGGGGCTCGGTCCACCACACCTCGGAGCCGACCGTGCCGACGTACTCGGGGCGCCCGTCGAGGGAGGCGGCGAGCCCCGCGCCGATGGGGGAGGGCCAGCTTCCGTAGGGCACGGTCACCGCCGCCATCACCGGGCCCCGCTCACAGGGTGCGCAGCGCGTGGTCGAGGACGCGCACGCCGAAGTGGAGCGCCTCGACGGGGACCCGCTCGTCCACGCCGTGGAAGAGGGCCCAGTAGTCGAAGCCGGGCGGCAGCTTGAGGGGGGAGAAACCGTAGCCGGTGACGCCGAGGCGGGAGAACTGCTTGGCGTCGGTGCCGCCCGCCATGCAGAAGGGCACCACGTGCCCGTCCGGGTCGAACCGCTCGACGGATTCACGCAGGATCGCGTACGTCCGCCCGTCCACGGGGGCTTGGAGCGCCACCTCCCGGTGGTGGAACTCCCAGGTCACGTCCGGGCCGGTGAGCTCGTCCAGGGTGGCGATGAACTCCGCCTCGCCGCCGGGCAGCATGCGGCCGTCCACGTAGGCGGTGGCCTGGCCGGGGATCACGTTGAGCTTGTAACCGGCGCTGAGCATGGTGGGGTTGGCGCTGTTGCGTACGGTCGCCTCGACGAGGACGGCGGCCGGGCCGAGCTCGGCGAGGACCGCGTCGAGGTCGAAGCCGGGGGCGCGCGGGTCCACGGACAGCCCGTGGGCGGCGGCGAGTTCGGTGATGCAGGCGGTGACGGTGTCGGTGAGCCGGACCGGCCAGTCGTACTCCCCGATCCGGGCCACGGCGGCGGCGAGGCGGCTGACGGCATTGGCCCTGTTGGGCTTGGAGCCGTGGCCGGCGGTGCCGTGCGCGGTCAGCTTCAGCCAGGCGGTGCCGCGTTCGCCGGCCGCGATGGGGTAGAGGGTCCGGCCGGGGCCGGTGTGCACGGTGAAGGCGCCGGATTCGCTGATGCCCTCCGTACAGCCCTCGAAGAGGTGCGGGTGGTGGTCGGCGAGGAAGCCGGAGCCGTCGACGGCACTGTCCTCCTCGTCGGCGGTGAAGGCGATCACGATGTCCCGCCGGGGCTTCACCCCGGCGCGCGCCCAGGCCCGTACGACGGCGAGCACCATCGCGTCCATGTCCTTCATGTCGACGGCGCCGCGGCCCCAGACCACGCCGTCGCGGACCTCCCCGGAGAAGGGGTCGACGCTCCAGTCGGCGGCCTCGGCCGGGACCACGTCGAGGTGTCCGTGGACGAGGAGGGCCTCGGCGTCGCGGTCGGTGCCCTCGATGCGGGCGACGACGTTGGTGCGGCCGGGGGTGCGCTCCAGCAGCACCGGCTCCAGGCCGGCGGCGGCGAGGCGCTCGGCGGCGTACTCGGCGGCGGGGCGCTCGCGGCAGTCGCCGCCGCCCCGGTTGGCGGTGTCGATCCTGATGAGGTCCGAGGTGAATTCGACCACCTCGTCGAGGGCCGTCCGGTCCACGGGATCGTCCGCCGCGTCGCGGGCGCCGGGGATCTCGGTCGTCACTGTGCGCATGTCAGCCATACTGCTCCTCCACGGCCGCCGAGACGACCGTCGTGACCGCCTTGAATGTCCGGATCCCCTCGTACATCGTCCCGCTGGTGTACGAGACCCTCCGCTCCCCGCACCGCTCCGTGCCCGGGACCACGGTGGCGGCCAGGGCCAGGTGCTCGGCGTCGAACTCCAGCTCCACGGTGAAGGGGCCGCGGTGCACGGGATCGCGCCGGCCCGCGAGGGCGGTGGCCTCCTTGGCCGCGGCGCGGATGTCGGCGGCGGTGCGGGCCGGGGTCCTGCACACGGCGGCGTAGCGCGAGACGTGGTCCTTCACGGCGACGGTCACGGCGTCGGGAGCGTATCCGGCGGCGTCGACGCAGGTCAGGTCGTCGCCGGTGACCAGGATGACGGGGACCCCGAACTCGCCGACAACGTGGGCGTTGAGCAGCCCCTCGCTGGCGCGGACCCCGTTGACCCAGACGCCGGTGATGGAGTTGGCCAGGTAGGTGTGGGCGAGGACCCCCTCGGAGCCGGCTCCCGTGTGGTAGCCGACGAAGGCGATGCCGTCGACGTCCCCGTGCTGGACGCCCTCGACCATGGAGAGCGTCTTGTGGCGGCCGGTGAGCATCTCCACGCGGGCGTCGAGCCGCTCCAGCAGCAGGTTGCGCATGGTCCAGTGGGCCTCGTTGACGAGGACCTGGTCGGCGCCGCCGTCGTAGAAGCCGAGGACGGCGGCGTTGACGTCGGAGGTGAACATCGCCCGGCAGCGCTCCCATTCCGGGGTGCCGGGCAGTACGTCTGCGGGCCAGGTGACGCCGGTGGCGCCTTCCATGTCGGCGGAGATGAGGATCTTCATCGGGCCCCCGGGCGGTCGGTGGCGCGCGCCGCGGGCGGTGGCACGCGCAGGGCCCCACCCTAGCCGTCCGGCCCTCCTTCAGGCTCGGGGCCACGCCCCGCCGGGCGCCCGGGTCCGGGGCGCCGGTTCACCCGATCCGGTGAGGCCGTGTGCCCGGCCCCACCGTCAACGACCGGGCTCAGGCCTCGACTTCGGTGGCCAGATTGGCCAGCACGGTGTCGTAGATCCGGCCGAGGCCCTTGGGCGCGAAGGTGCGCTCGAAGAAGCCGCCGATGCCGCCGGCGCCGTTCCACACGGTGGTGACGACGGCCTTGGACTTGCCCTCGCCGGCCGGGGTGACCACCCAGGTGGTGACCATGGAGGAGTTGCGGTCCTTCTCCACCAGCTGGCCGTCGGTGGGCTCGGTGACCTCCAGCAGGCAGTCCCGTACGCGCTTGCTGGTGGCCTGGAGCTTCCAGTGCACCAGCGTTCCCTCGCCGTCGCCGCCCTCACGCACCTCGTACTCGCTGAAGTGCTCGGGCAGCAGCTTCCCGCGGGTCCCGGTGTAGTCCGCCAGCGCGTCGAACACGGTCTCCGCGTCGGCCGCGATGATCCGCTCCGTGGTGGCCTCGACCTGCGCCATAGCTGTTCCTCCAGCAGTTGTGTTCGCTCGTCACGGCGAAGCCAACCACCTCCGGGGCGGGCGCCCAAATCCGGGTCAGACGTGACAGCGGACGGAGACGAGGAGGGTGTCCTCCGGCAACCCGGCGAGGTAGGCCGCCACCGCTTCCGGCTCCCGCGTCGGCGGAGGCGTGTGCGGACAGGCGGTGGGGTCGTCACAGGCACCGTGCAGCGGGTCGTCACCCCACTCACACCACCAGCCGTCAAGGGTCAGGACGTTCTCACACGCGGCGGCCCAGCCGGCGCCGTACCGGACGTACGCCTCCCTGCTGTACGAGCCGAAGATTCCGAGCGGGTCCTCGATGGCACGCAGCACGGAGTCGAACCCGTCGACGGCCGGATCGGCGGGCAGTCCGGCGGCCCACGCGCGGAAGGGGGCGACCGGAGTCTGCGCGAGGTATTCGGCGTGGGCCGCGATGCACGCGGCTTCGTAGTCGGACCGTTCCCTTCCCAACGGGTCCGGGCGGAAGTCCTCCCACGGCCGGGCCGGCGGGTGTTCCCGGAGTACCTCCTGCCAGTGGTCCCAGGCGGCTCCGGCCAGTTCGGCGGTCCGCTCCGACCTCCCGCGCACCACCAGCAGCCCGCGCGGGCCGCCCGCGCACCAGCCGGGCAGGCTCGGCTCGACGGTGCCGTCCCAGAGCGGCTGGTCGTGGACGATCCGGGGATCTCCCTCCCGGCCCGGCCGGATCCGGTAGCCGACGCGGTTCGAACCTCCGCTGATCCGCCAGTGGTCCCAGATCCGCAGGTCCACGTGGACATCCCGGTCCTGGTCGATCCAGAAGGGCGCCAGGGCCTCGCCGACCGCCTCGTCCAACCGCTCGCCGGCTTCGCCCGGAAGGCACACCGTCAGTCTGAATCCCGCCATGGGGCGGAGCCTCGCACGCCGCGCACCCGGCTGACCAGCGAATATCCCGGCCCGCACGATCATGGGAACGTTTGTTCTATTCTCGGCGCAGAGCTACCAAGGGAGGCGCCGCATGCGCTGGGACAACCTGACCGAGGGCCCCACGGGGCCTGCCGCGCTCTTCGGGGCCGGCGCCGTCGTCACCCGCACCTTCGACACCCCCGAGTTCCGGGGGATCACCTTCCACGAGGTGCGGGCCCGCTCGATCGTCAACCGGGTGCCCGGCGCCTCCCGCATGCCGTTCGAATGGACCGTCAACCCGTACAGGGGGTGCAGTCACGCCTGCGTGTACTGCTTCGCACGCAAGACCCACAGCTACCTCGACCTCGACACCGGCCTCGGCTTCGACTCCCAGATCGTCGTCAAGACCAACGCCCCCGAGCTGCTGCGCCGCGAGCTCGGCGCGCGCCGCTGGACCGGCGCGCACATCGCCATGGGCACCAACGTCGACTGCTACCAGCGCGCCGAGGGCCGCTACCGGCTGATGCCCGGGATCATCGAGGCGCTGCGCGACCACGCCAATCCCTTCTCGATCCTGACCAAGGGCACCCTGATCCTGCGCGACCTCCCCCTCCTCCAGGAGGCCGCCGAGGTGGCCGAGGTCGGGATCTCCGTCTCCGTCGGCTTCACCGACACCGGCCTGTGGCGGACCGTGGAGCCCGGCACGCCCTCCCCCGGCGCCCGGCTGGCCGCCGTACGGGCGCTGACCGACGCCGGCATCGAGTGCGGGGTGCTGATGGCCCCGGTGATCCCCTTCCTCGGCGACTCCCCCGAGCAGTTGCGGGCCACCGTGCGCGCCGTCGCCGAGTCCGGCGCCACCTCCGTGACACCCCTGGTACTCCATCTGCGGCCCGGGGCACGCGAGTGGTTCACCGCCTGGCTGGGCGAGCACCACCCGCACCTCGTGGAGCGGTACGAGCGGATGTACGCGGGCGGCTCGTACGCGCCGACCTGGTACCAGCGCCAGATCACCCGCCAAGTCCACCGGCTGGCGGCCGAATTCGGCATCGGCCCGAGCGGCCGCGGCGCGGCCCGCCGGATCGTCACCCCCGAGCGCCCCGCGGTGGACGCGCCCGCCGAACCGACGCAGCTGACCCTCCTCTGAGGCGCGCGGTCCGCTGCAAGGTCATCACATCGGGCCAATAGGCAGCCCAATCCCGTCTTCCAGGCACGGTTTCCGGGACGATTCCGCCCAGAACCCTCGGCTGGGAGGCCCCATGCTGCACCCCTTGAAGAAGCGCGCCGCTGTCCTGCTGTCGATCTCCACCGCCCTCGCCGCCGCCACCGCGCTGGCGAGCCCGGTCACGGCCGCGCCGGCCGCGCCGGCGCCCTCGAAGGCGGCCCTGCGCTGGACCGACTGCGCGACGCCCCGCTACCCGACGCTCCAGTGCGCTTCCCTCAAGGTGCCCCTCGACCATGCCCGGCCCACCGGCCGGCAGATCTCCCTCGCCCTCAGCCGGGTGCCGCACACCGCCGCCACCTCCCAGGGCCCGCTGCTGGTCAACCCGGGCGGGCCCGGCGGCAGCGGCCGCACCCTCGCCGGGTTCATCGCCTCCGCGCTCCCCAAGGACGTGGCCGCCCAGTACGACGTGATCGGCTTCGATCCCCGGGGCGTGGGCAAGAGCGAGCCGGCCCTCGACTGCGGGGCCGGCCACTTCACCCCCGTGCGGCCGGACTCCGTACCGCGCGACGAGGCCACCGAGCAGGCCAACCTGGAGCGGGTCCGCACGTTCGCCGCGTCCTGCGCGTCCAAGTACCCGGACGTGCTGCCGCACATCGACACCGTCTCGGCCGCCCGCGACATCGAGGTGCTGCGCGGCGCGCTCGGCACGGAGCGGATCAGCTACTTCGGCTACTCGTACGGGACCTACCTGGGGGCGGTGTACGCCAAGCTGCACCCCGGCCGGGTGCACCGGCTGGTCCTGGACTCCGTGGTCGACCCGGGCGGGGTCTGGTACGAGGACAACCTCTCCCAGGACCTGGCCTTCGACGCCCGCCACAAGGCCTTCCTGGCCTGGGTGGCGAAGTACGACGGGACCTACCGGCTCGGCACCGATCCGGCGGAGGTCGAGGAGCGCTGGTACGCGATGCGCGAGGCCCTGCGCGGGACGCCGGCGGGCGGCAAGGTGGGCCCGGCCGAGCTGGAGGACACCTTCATGCCGGGCGGCTACTTCAACGGCTACTGGCCGAACCTCGCCGAGGCGTTCGCCGCGTACGCGGTGAAGGCGGACCCGAAGCCGCTGGTGGCGGCGTACCAGCGGTTCGGCGCGGTGGAGCCCTCCGCGGGCAACGGCTACAGCGTCTACACGGCGGTGCAGTGCCGCGACTCGGCCTGGCCGAAGGACTGGGACCAGTGGCGCGCGGACATGTGGCACACGCACGCCCGGGCGCCCTTCATGACCTGGAACAACGCCTGGTACAACGCCCCGTGCGCGTTCTGGCCGACGGAGCCTCTCCAGGCCCCGGACGTGACCAACGCCGAGCTGCCGCCGGCCCTCCTCCTCCAGGCGACGGAGGACGCCGCGACCCCGTTCTCGGGGGCGCTCAGCATGCGGGAGAAGCTGAAGGGCGCGGCGCTGGTGGTCGAGGAGGGCGGCGGCAACCACGGCATCTCGCTCAGCGGCAACAAGTGCCTGGACGAGAAGGTGTCGGCGTACCTGAAGACGGGGACGGCCGCGGACGCCACCTGCGCCGCGCAGCCGGACCCGAAGCCGGCCGCGGCGACCCGCGCGGTCCCGCCCTCGGCGGGCGGCGCGGCCCTGCACGGCCTGCTCGGCTTCCGCGGCTGACCCTGCCGGTCAGACCGGCAGCACGGCGAAGGCCTCCACCTCGACCAGCAGTTCCGGCCGCACCAGGGCCGTGACCTGGACGGCGGAGGAGGCCGGCAGCCGGTCGGCGGGTATGAAGGCGTCGCGCGCCTCCCGTACGGCGGGCATGTGCGCGACGTCCGTGACGAAGTAGGTCAGCTTCACCACGTCGTCGAAAGTGGCCCCGGCGGCGGCCAGGCAGCGCCGCAGGTTCTCGAACACCTGGTGGGCCTGGGCGGACGGGTCGCCCTCGCCGACGATCTCGCCCTTCTCGTCGAGGGCGACCTGCCCGGAGACGGCGACGAAGCGCCCGGTGCCCCACACCACATGGCTGAGGCCCGCCGCGGGGCTGACGCCTTCCGGCGCGGAGATGCGGGTGAGGTGGCTGTCGTGTTCGCCCATACGGACGATCATGCCGGCCCGCGGCGTCAGGGCAGGGCCCGCAAGGCGGCCGTCGCCGCCACCGCGAGGCGGGGGTGGGACTGGGCGCGGACGAGGAGTTCGCGGGCCCGGGGGTCACCGAGGGCGCCCAGGCCCTCGACGCAGGCCAGGGCGACCCGCCAGTACGGGTCGTGCGGGGACAGCAGCCGGGACAGGGTCGCCATCAGCGCGGGAGCCGATTCCGGGGCGCGCAGGGCGGTGAGCAGCCGGACGGGCTGGAGGGCGTAGGCCGTGCGCAGGGAGTTGGTGG
Source organism: Streptomyces sp. NPDC048337 (assembly GCF_043201175.1). Lineage (NCBI taxonomy): Bacteria > Bacillati > Actinomycetota > Actinomycetes > Kitasatosporales > Streptomycetaceae > Streptomyces > Streptomyces sp. NPDC048337. The sequence continues at coordinate 202,694 of NZ_JBICYR010000008.1, read as the reverse complement.
CGAGGGCCGCGGCCGCGCGGGCGGTGCGGGGGTCGTCGAGGACGGCCAGCGCTTCGGCGGCGGCCGCGCAGCGCGGCGGGTCGCGGTGGTTGAGCAGCAGCACCAGGGACTCGAAGGCGCGGCGGTCCCCCGCCAGTCCCAGCCGGTACGCGGCGAGTTCGCGGGCCCACAGGGGCAGCCCGGCCGAGGTCAGGGCGGCCGCGAGGGCGTCGGGGCCCGCCGCGAGGAGGACCTCGTACTGCGCACGCTCCGGCGAACCGGCGGCTTCCGCCCGCAGTCGCTCCAGCACGTCGTTCACCCGGCCACCCTAGAGGAGGGATCCGAAGTTCCGGACGCCTTCCCGCGGTTGGCCGGACCCGGTCGGCCAGGTGAAGTGCGGTCGGCCGAATGCCGTAGCCGGATGCGTGTCGCCCCGGATTCCGCTCCCGTCACCTCGGCGCCGATCGGGCGGCTCTGCCACACCGGCCGTCCGAAAGGCACCTACGGGAGCGGACAGATCGGCGACGGAGCACAGCCTGGCCACCCATCACCGAGGGCCGGTTGATCGATGATCGATGATCGGTACATTTGGGCGGTACAGGTCACATCTCCGCACTCTGGCGCGACAGTTACCGACGGGTTACTGTCGTGCCAACACGCATGAGGACGGCCTGGTGACGCAGCCTCCTCGTGCCAGTCGGTTCTGTACGACTTCACGGCGTGACCCCGGGACAGGGTTCCGCCGCTTCAGCCCTCCGGGCCCCACCCTCACCGGGTCTCGCCCGTCGGCCTTCTCCACACCGGTATCCCGCCCCGCCTCCCGCGCGCCGGGACACGGCATCCGCGCGCGCTGTGCGGCGCGCGCGCCCAGTCGTCACCCTCTTCCACTGGAGTCCCTCGATGGACCGTCCGTCCAGTCACCCCACCCTCCAGACCATCGCCGTCGTCGGCCTCGGCACGATGGGCACCGGCATCGCCGAGGTCCTCGCCCGGGCCGGCCGCGAGGTCATCGGCATCGACGTCAGCGAGGCCGCCGCCCGCCGGGCCGCCGCCTCCCTCGCCGCGGCGACCGCCCGATCCGTCACCCGGGAGCTCCTCACCGAGCAGGAGCGGGCGGACGTGCTCGCCCGCTTCCGCACCTACGCCGACCTCGGCGCCGCCGCCGAGGCGGACCTCGTCATCGAGGTCGTCCCGGAGTCGTACGAGCTCAAGCAGCAGGTCTTCCGCGAGCTCGACGCGATCGTCCGCCCCGACACGATCCTGGCGACCGGCACCAACGCCCTGTCGGTGACCCGGCTCGCCGCCGAGTCCCAGCGCCCGGAGCGCGTGCTGGGCCTGCACTTCTTCAACCCGGCCCCGGCGATGAAGCTGGTCGAGGTCGTCTCCAGCGTGCTGACCGCCCCGCCGGCCGTCGAGGCGGTCACCGAGCTGGCCCGCGAGCTCGGCAAGGAGCCCGTCTCGGTCGGCGACCGCCCCGGCTTCGTCGCCGACGGTCTGCTCTTCGGCTACCTCAACCAGGCCGCCGCCATGTACGAGGCCAAGTACGCCTCCCGCGAGGACATCGACGCGGCGATGCGGCTCGGCTGCGGCCTGCCCATGGGCCCGCTCGCGCTGCTCGACCTGATCGGCGTGGACACCGCCCGTACCGTCCTGGAGGCCATGTACGCCGCCTCCGGCGACCGGCTGCACGCCCCGGCGCCGGTCCTCGGGCAGCTCGCCGAGGCCGGGCTGACCGGGCAGAAGTCCGGGCGCGGCTTCTACACGTACGAGGCCCCGGGCAGCTCGGTGATCGTCCGCGACCTGCAGACCCCGCCGGACGGCGCCCTGCTCGGCGCGGGCCGCCCCGTCACCTCGGTCGGCGTGGCCGGCTCGGGCACCATGGCGAGCGGCATCGCGCAGGTCTTCGCGCAGGCCGGCTTCGCGGTGGTGCTGGCCGCCCGCAGCCAGGAGAAGGCGGAGGCGGCGAAGGCCGCGATCGGCAAGTCCCTGGGCCGTGCGGTGGCCAAGGGCCGGCTGACGGACGAGGCCGCGGCGCGGACCCTGGACCTGATCACCCCGGCCGGTTCGCTGGACGCCTTCGCCGAGGTGGACCTGGCCGTTGAGGCGGTGGCCGAGGACCTGGCCGTCAAGCAGGAGCTGTTCGCGGCCCTGGACAAGGTCTGCAAGCCGGGCGCCGTGCTGGCGACGACCACCTCCTCACTGCCGGTGATCGCGGTGGCCCGCGTGACCTCCCGTCCGCAGGACGTGATCGGCATGCACTTCTTCAACCCGGCCCCGGCGATGAAGCTGGTCGAGGTGGTCCGCACCGTCCTGACCGCCGACGACGTGCACGCCACGGTCCGCGAGATCTGCGTCAAGGTGCGCAAGCACCCGGTGGACTGCGGGGACCGGGCCGGCTTCATCGTGAACGCGCTGCTGTTCCCGTACCTCAACAACGCGATCAAGATGGTCGAGCAGCACTACGCGACCCTCGACCAGATCGACGAGGCGATGAAGCTGGGCGGCGGCTACCCGATGGGGCCCTTCGAGCTCCTCGACGTGGTCGGCCTCGATGTCTCGCTGGCCATCGAGAAGGTCCTCCACAAGGAGTTCCGCGACCCGGGCCTGGCCCCGTCCCCGCTGCTGGAGCACCTGGTCGCGGCGGGCTGCCTGGGCCGGAAGACCGGCCGCGGATTCCGTGAGTACGCCCGCCGGTAACCCCCGGCCGGGCCATGAGCCGGATGCGTGGGGAGGGCTCCTCGGGCCCGCCGGACCCTCACGGCGGGCAAACCCTCCCGACGAGCACTGTGTGCCCAGTGCCGGCCCTCCCCCGCATCCATCCCTGTCCCACCCTGCGGACCGGCAGCCCCCTCAGGCGCGCTCACCCGCGCGAATGAAGTACTTTCGCTCTATGTCCCAGCCCGCCAAGACCTCGCCCCGTGCCTCCTCGGCATCCGACGCCCCGGAGAGCGCGGCCGGTACCCGGGCTGCCGCCCAGCGCCTCAAGATGCGCCGCGAGCTCGCCGCGGCGGCCATGGAACTGTTCGCGACCAAGGGGTACGAGGCGACGACGGTCGACGAGATCGCCGCGACCGCCGGGGTGGCGCGCCGGACCTTCTTCCGGCACTTCCGGTCCAAGGAAGAGGCGATCTTCCCCGACCACGACGACACCCTGATCCGCGCCGAGGCCGTCCTCGACGTGGCCCCGGCGCACGAGCACCCGCTCGACACGGTGTGCCGGGGGATCAAGGAAGTCATGAAGATGTACGCCGCCTCGCCGGCGGTGTCGGTGGAGCGCTACCGGCTGACCCGCGAGGTGCCGGCGCTACGGGAGCGGGAGATCGCCTCGGTGGCCCGCTACGAGCGGCTGTTCACCCGCTATCTGCTGGCGCACTTCGACGAGACCGACCACCACGACGGCAACGACGACCCGCTGCTGGCCGAGGTGGCCGCCTCCGCGGTGGTGACCGCCCACAACCACGTGCTGCGGCGCTGGCTGCGGGCGGGCGGCCAGGGGGACGTGGAGGCGCAGCTGGACCACGCCTTCTCGATCGTCCGCAAGACCTTCGGTACGGGCATCGGCGCGGGCCGCACGCTGAACCCGGCGGCGCCGGCCGCCCCGGCGGCGGTCCGCACGGAGGGCGAGGTGCTCGTGGCGGTGGCCCGTACGGACGCCCCGCTGGACGAGGTCATGCGCACCATCGAAGAGGCACTGCGCAACAAGTAGTCGAAAGAGGCAGCACGCGCGACACGCGTCACACTGGCCGCCCCCGGCAACGGGGGCGGCCTTTTGCTTTGTCCGGCTTGCCCCTACTCGCGGGTAACTCTGATCGATCATCGCTCATCCGCGCAGGTCAATAGGCAAATGAGAGAAAGTTTTGGCACGCGGTGCCTTGCTAGGTGACACGGGGTGCCATACGTTGAATCCCGTCCGGACGTCCCCGCGGTCCACCCCCACACGGTGCGGACCGCGCCCCGGATGCCTGCGTCACCAGGCCCCCGTACGCCCCACCACAGGCGTGCCGCACCACCGCTTCGCCGAACCGACGGCACACACCACACCCGCTGCACGCACCTGCGTACCCCTCAGCGCACCCTCATTCAGCGCTAAGCCGGAGGCTCTACCGTGAAGGACATCCTGGACGCGATCCAGTCGCAGGCCGCTACGGCCGCCGACTTCGCGGCCCTGCCGCTCCCCGACTCCTACCGCGCGATCACCGTGCACAAGGACGAGGCGGAGATGTTCGCAGGGCTCACCACCCGCGAGAAGGACCCGCGCAAGTCCCTCCACCTCGACCAGGTCCCGCTGCCCGAACTGGGCCCGGGCGAGGCCCTGGTGGCCGTCATGGCCTCCTCGGTCAACTACAACTCCGTGTGGACCTCGATCTTCGAGCCGGTGTCCACCTTCAGCTTCCTGGAGCGCTACGGGCGCCTGTCGGAGCTCACCAAGCGCCACGACCTGCCGTACCACATCATCGGCTCCGACCTCGCGGGCGTCGTCCTGCGCACCGGCCCCGGCGTCAACGCCTGGAAGCCGGGCGACGAGGTCGTCGCGCACTGCCTCTCGGTCGAGCTGGAGTCCTCGGACGGCCACAACGACACGATGCTCGACCCCGAGCAGCGCATCTGGGGCTTCGAGACCAACTTCGGCGGCCTGGCGGAGATCGCGCTCGTCAAGTCGAACCAGCTGATGCCCAAGCCCGACCACCTCAGCTGGGAGGAGGCCGCCTCCCCCGGCCTGGTCAACTCCACCGCCTACCGCCAGCTGGTCTCCCGCAACGGCGCCGGCATGAAGCAGGGCGACAACGTCCTGATCTGGGGTGCCAGCGGCGGACTCGGCTCCTACGCCACCCAGTTCGCGCTGGCCGGCGGCGCCAACCCGATCTGCGTCGTCTCCAGCGCGCAGAAGGCGGACATCTGCCGCGCGATGGGCGCGACCGCGATCATCGACCGCAGCGCCGAGGGCTACAAGTTCTGGAAGGACGAGCACACCCAGGACCCGAAGGAGTGGAAGCGCTTCGGCAAGCGCATCCGCGAGCTGACCGGCGGCGAGGACGTGGACATCGTCTTCGAGCACCCGGGCCGCGAGACCTTCGGCGCCTCGGTCTACGTCACCCGCAAGGGCGGCACGATCGTCACCTGCGCCTCGACCTCGGGCTACAACCACGAGTACGACAACCGCTACCTGTGGATGTCGCTCAAGCGGATCGTCGGCTCGCACTTCGCCAACTACCGCGAGGCGTGGGAGGCCAACCGCCTGGTGGCCAAGGGCAAGATCCACCCCACCCTGTCGAAGGTCTACTCCCTGGAGGAGACCGGCCAGGCCGCCTACGACGTCCACCGCAACCTCCACCAGGGCAAGGTCGGCGTCCTCGCGCTGGCCCCCGAGGAGGGCCTCGGCGTGCGCGACCACGAGATGCGTGCGACGCACCTCGACGCGATCAACCGCTTCCGGAACATCTGAGACAGCCTCAAAGGCCTAAGGGACAGCCTGAGATGACAGAGCGCCAGAAGGACCGTCCGTGGCTCATGCGGACGTACGCCGGCCACTCCACGGCCGAGGCGTCCAACGAGCTGTACCGCCGCAACCTCGCCAAGGGCCAGACCGGCCTGTCGGTCGCGTTCGACCTCCCGACGCAGACCGGCTACGACCCCGACCACATCCTCGCCCGCGGCGAGGTGGGCCGGGTCGGGGTCCCGGTCTCCCATCTGGGCGACATGCGGCGGCTGTTCCAGGACATACCCCTGGAGCAGATGAACACCTCGATGACGATCAACGCCACCGCCATGTGGCTGCTGGCGCTCTACCAGGTGGCCGCCGAGGAGCAGGGTGCGGACATCTCCCAGCTCCAGGGCACCACGCAGAACGACATCGTCAAGGAGTACCTCTCGCGCGGGACGCACGTCTTCCCGCCCGGGCCGTCGCTCCGCCTGACGACGGACATGATCGCGTACACGGTCAACCACATCCCGAAGTGGAACCCGATCAACATCTGCAGCTACCACCTGCAGGAGGCCGGGGCCACCCCGGTCCAGGAGATCTCGTACGCGATGTCCACCGCGATCGCCGTCCTGGACTCGGTGCGCGACTCGGGCCAGGTGCCCGAGGAGCGCTTCGGCGAGGTGGTCGCCCGCATCTCCTTCTTCGTGAACGCGGGCGTCCGCTTCATCGAGGAGATGTGCAAGATGCGCGCCTTCGGCCGCATCTGGGACCAGGTCACCCGCGAGCGCTACGGCATCGAGAACCCCAAGCAGCGCCGCTTCCGCTACGGCGTCCAGGTCAACTCCCTCGGCCTGACCGAGGCGCAGCCGGAGAACAACGTCCAGCGCATCGTCCTGGAGATGCTGGCGGTCACCCTCTCCAAGGACGCCCGCGCCCGCGCGGTGCAGCTGCCGGCCTGGAACGAGGCGCTGGGCCTGCCCCGGCCCTGGGACCAGCAGTGGTCGCTGCGCATCCAGCAGGTCCTGGCGCACGAGAGCGACCTGCTGGAGTACGAGGACATCTTCGCGGGCTCGCACGTCATCGAGGCCAAGGTCGACTCCCTGGTCGCCGACTGCCTGGCCGAGATCGACCGGATCCAGGAGATGGGCGGCGCGATGGCCGCCGTCGAGTCCGGGTACCTGAAGGGCGAGCTGGTCTCCTCGCACGCCGAGCGCCGCGCCCGGATCGAGGCCGGCGAGGACAAGATCGTCGGCGTCAACTGCTTCCAGCAGACCGAGGAGAACCCCCTCACCGCCGACCTGGACGGCGCCATCATGACGGTGGACGGGGCGGTGGAGGCGCTGACCGTCGAGCGCATCGGCCGCTGGCGCGCCGAGCGCGAGGAGTCCTCGGACCGGCAGGGCAACGGCGACCCGTTCGTCTTCCCCACCACCCGGCAGGCCCTGGAGCGCCTCAAGGAGGCCGCGGCCGGCACCGAGAACCTGATGGAGGCCACCCTGGAGTGCGCCCGCGCCGGTGTCACCACCGGCGAGTGGGCGAGCGCCCTGCGCGAGGTGTTCGGCGAGTTCCGCGCCCCGACCGGGGTCTCGTCGGCGCCGGTGGCGGTCACCGCCGAGCCGGGCACGCCGATGCACGAGGTCCGCGAGAAGGTGGCCCGCACGGCCGACGAGCTCGGCTCGGGCCGGCTGCGCCTGCTGGTCGGCAAGCCCGGCCTGGACGGGCACTCCAACGGCGCCGAGCAGATCGCCGTCCGGGCCCGCGACGCCGGCTTCGAGGTGGTCTACCAGGGCATCCGGCTGACGCCGGAGGAGATCTCGTCGGCGGCGCTGGCCGAGGACGTCCACTGCGTGGGACTGTCCATCCTGTCCGGCTCGCACAGCGCGCTCGTGCCCGACGTGCTGGAAAGGCTCCGCGCGGCGGGGGCGGGCGACATCCCCGTCATCGTCGGAGGCATCATTCCGAACGCCGATGCCGTGTCCCTCAAGGCGGCAGGAGTCGCCGCCGTCTTCACTCCGAAGGACTTCGGCATCACGGAGATCATCGGCCGTATCGTCGACGAGATCCGCAAGGCCAACAAGCTCCACCCTCTCGAAATCGTTGCAAGCACGGAGGTCCCCGCATGACCACGCCATCCCACCCGTCGCCCGCCACCACCCTGCCTGACCTCCGCTCCGCGTCGGACACCTCTAGTCCCGTGGTGAACCGCCTTCGCCCGCGTCGCTCCTGCCTCGCGGTGCCCGGCTCGAACCCGCGGTTCCTCGAGAAGGCCCAGGGCCTGCCGGCCGACCAGGTCTTCCTGGACCTGGAGGACGCCTGCGCTCCGCTGGCCAAGCCCGAGGCGCGGCACACCATCGTCAAGTTCCTGAACGAGGGCGACTGGACCGGCAAGACCCGTGTGGTCCGCGTCAACGACTGGACGACGCACTGGACCTACCGGGACGTCGTCACGGTCGTCGAAGGCGCCGGCCAGAACCTCGACTGCATCATGCTGCCGAAGGTCCAGAACGCCGAGCAGATCGTGGCGCTGGACCTGCTGCTCACGCAGATCGAGAAGACGATGGGCTTCGAGGTCGGGAAGATCGGCATCGAGGCGCAGATCGAGAACGCGCAGGGTCTCAACAACGTCAACGCGATCGCCCAGGCCTCGCCGCGCGTCGAGACGATCATCTTCGGCCCGGCCGACTTCATGGCCTCCATCAACATGAAGTCGCTGGTCGTCGGCGAGCAGCCGCCCGGCTACCCGGCCGACGCCTACCACTACATCCTGATGAAGATCCTCATGGCGGCGCGGGCCAACAACCTCCAGGCCATCGACGGCCCCTACCTCCAGATCAAGAACGTGGACGGGTACCGCGAGGTCGCCGGGCGCGCCGCGGCCCTGGGCTTCGACGGCAAGTGGGTGCTGCACCCGGGCCAGGTCGAGGCGGCCAACGAGGTCTTCTCGCCCTCCCAGGCCGACTACGACCACGCCGAGCTGATCCTCGACGCGTATGACTGGTGCACCTCGGAGGCCGGCGGCAAGAAGGGCTCCGCGATGCTCGGCGACGAGATGATCGACGAGGCCAGCCGCAAGATGGCCCTGGTCATCGCGGGCAAGGGCCGCGCCGCCGGCATGCAGAGGACGTCGAAGTTCGAGGTCCCCACCGCCTGAGGCGATCCCGCAGTGTCGGGCGCACCCATCCCCAGCCCCAGGCCCCGCAGGGCCTGGGCAAGCACCCCGGAGGGGGCACCATGCAGTTTGGCCGCACCTACGAAGAGTTCACCGTCGGCGACGTCTACCGGCACTGGCCCGGGAAGACCGTCACCGAATACGACGACCACCTCTTCTGTCTGCTCACGATGAACCACCACCCGCTTCACATGGACGTGAATTACGCGGAGAACACCACGGACTTCGGCAAGAACGTGGTCGTGGGCAACTACATCTACTCGCTGCTGCTCGGCATGTCCGTGCCGGACGTCTCCGGGAAGGCCATCGCCAACCTGGAGATCGAGTCCCTGCGGCACGTGGCGCCGACCTTCCACGGCGACACGATCTACGGCGAGACCACGGTCCTGGACAAGACCCCGTCGAAGTCGAAGAACGACCGCGGCATCGTCTACGTGGAGACCAAGGGCTACAAGCAGGACGGCACCCTCGTCTGCGTGTTCCGGCGCAAGGTGATGGTCCCGACCGAGACGTACATCAAGGAGCGCGGCGGCGAGCAGCCCGGCCGCCCCACGCTGAAGGAACAGGGGAAGTAGCCATGGCCCGACTCGCCCAGACCGCCGGGCTCACGGACGTCCAGCGGGAGATCCTCAAGACCGTCCGGGAGTTCGTCGACAAGGAGATCATCCCGGTCGCGACCGACCTGGAGCACCGCGACGAGTACCCGCAGCAGATCGTCGACGGCCTCAAGGAGCTCGGCCTCTTCGGGCTGATGATCCCGGAGGAGTACGGCGGCCTGGGTGAGTCGCTCCTCACCTACGCACTGTGCGTGGAGGAGATAGCGCGGGGCTGGATGTCCGTCTCGGGCATCATCAACACCCACTTCATCGTGGCGTACATGCTCAAGCAGCACGGCACCCAGGAGCAGAAGGACCACTTCCTGCCCCGCATGGCGCTGGGCGAGGTGCGAGGCGCGTTCTCGATGTCCGAGCCGGGGCTTGGCTCCGATGTGTCGGCCATCACGTCGAAGGCGGTGAAGGACGGTGACGAGTACGTCCTGAACGGCCAGAAGATGTGGCTCACGAACGGCGGCACGTCCACCCTGGTGGCCGTCCTCGTGCGAAGTGACGAAGGACACCCCGAGGGGACGGCGCCCCACAAGTCGATGACGACCTTCCTCGTGGAGAAGGAGCCGGGCTTCGGCGAGGTCCGCCCCGGCCTGACCATCCCGGGCAAGATCGACAAGATGGGCTACAAGGGCGTCGACACGACCGAGCTCATCATGGACGGACTGCGCATTCCGGCCAATCGTGTACTCGGCGGCGAGACGGGCCGAGGGTTTTACCAAATGATGGACGGGGTCGAGGTCGGCCGCGTCAACGTGGCGGCCCGTGGCTGCGGCGTCGCTCAGCGTGCGTTCGAGCTGGGTGTCTCGTATGCCCAGCAACGTCACACTTTCGGCAAGGCCATCGCCGAACACCAGGCCATCCAGTTCAAGCTGGCCGAGATGGCTACCAAGGTCGAAGCCGCCCATGCGATGATGGTCAATGCAGCACGCAAAAAGGACTCCGGGGAACGAAACGACCTCGAAGCAGGGATGGCGAAGTACCTCGCCTCCGAGTACTGCAAGGAGGTGGTGGAGGACGCCTTCCGTATCCATGGCGGCTACGGGTTCTCCAAGGAGTACGAGATCGAGCGCCTCTACCGCGAGGCTCCGATGCTGCTGATCGGTGAAGGTACCGCCGAGATTCAGAAAATGATCATCGGGCGACGCCTGCTCGAGGAGTACCGACTCCAGGGCTGAAAGTCCCTTTTGCGACGGATCATCCACTGATCCGTCGCGGAAGGGTAACTGCCAGTCACTGGCCGACGGCCATCGACTCGGCTTCTGGCTTGCCCAGTTGTTGCGTGCAACCGATAGCATTCCAGTAAAGCCGCCGTCCCGTCCCCCTGTTTGCGGCGCGGCAATCACCCGCTACGAAGGTCATCCATGCCCCACAGCCAAACCTCTGCACCTCGCGACAGCCTCCTTGGCGTACGCCTCGCGCGCGGAGCATCGCCGTGGCTTCTGCCGACCGTCGCCACCGCGGCACTCAGCCTCACCCGGGCCCGCAAGTCCGGACGCTGGGCCGCGGCGGCCGTGCCCGCCACCGCTCTCGCGGCGGGCATGCTGTGGTTCTTCCGCGACCCCGAGCGTGAGATCGCCCAGGGCCGTGTCATCTCGCCCGCCGACGGTGTGGTGCAGAGCATCATGCCGTGGAAGGACGGACGGACCCGGGTCGCGATCTTCATGAGCCCGCTGAACGTCCACGTCAACCGCGCGCCCCTCGCGGGCACGGTGACGTCCGTGGAGCACATCCCCGGCGGATTCGTCCCCGCGTTCAACAAGGAGAGCGAGAACAACGAGCGCGTTGTCTGGCACTTCGACACCGAGCTCGGTGACATCGAGATGGTGCAGATCGCCGGCGCCGTCGCCCGTCGCATCGTCCCGTACCTGCCGGCCGGCACCAAGGTGGAGCAGGGCGAACGCATCGGTCTGATCCGCTTCGGTTCGCGCGTCGACATCTACCTCCCCGAGGGCGTCGAGGTCGCGGTCGAGGTCGGTCAGGCCACCACCGCGGGGGTGACCCGAATTGACCGTGACTGACCCTGAGACTCCCGCCACCGGCTGGGTTCCGGAGTCCACCGAGGAGGAGTCCGCCGAGGACGACATGCCGCTCTCGCTGCGGCTGTCGATAGCGGACACCCTCACCCTCGGCAACGCGACGTGCGGATTCATGGCGGTGTACTTCACCACCACCGGAATCCTCATCCCGCACCTCACCGGCAGCGGCGAGTCGGGCATGGCCCGCAGCAGCGCCGCGACGGCGGTGATACTGATGCTGCTCGCCGCGGTCTTCGACCTCTTCGACGGCATCGTGGCCCGCAAGCTGCGCAGCTCGCCGATGGGTGCCGAGCTGGACAACCTGTCCGACCTGATCAGCTTCGGGCTGGCACCGGCGTACTTCGTGCTCGTCTACGGCATGGTCGCCGTCGACGCGCACCAGAAGATGTCGGCGCTGGCTGCGATCGTGGTCCTGCTGGCGGTGGTACTGCGCCTGGCGAGATTCAGCTGCGTGACGATGAAGGACGGCATGTTCCAGGGCATGCCGAGCCCGTTCGGAGCCCTGACGGTCGTCTCCATCGTCCTTCTGGAGCTCCCCTTCGTCCCGACGCTGCTGGCGATCATCGGGGTGGCCTGGCTGATGGTGAGCCGGGTCGAGTACCCCAAGCCGCGGGGTGTCCTCGCGGTGGCGATGCTCAGCTGGATCGTCGGGGCGATGGGGCTGCTGGCGGCCTGGGCGTTCGACGCCCCCGGTGGTCAGCTCCTCCTCCAGACGGGCTGCGCCCTGCAGATCGCGATGGCGGCGACCATTCCGCTGTTCGCGACCACCCGCCGGGCCAACACCTTCCGCCACAACCGCCGCGAGGCGCGTGCGCTGCGCTAGCCGCGCCGCCTGCCTGTACGGGAGGGCCCCCGGATGCCTATGCGTCCGGGGGCCCTCCCGTTTCCCGCACCCGGGCCCGGCTCCCGGGGCTCCGCCCCGGTACTCCGCGCCTCAAAGATCCGGGGCTCCGCCCCGTACCCCGCTCCTCAAACGCCGGAGGGGCTGGGTTTGCCCGGCGGGGCCGGATCTGCGCGGCGGCGCTGAAATCGCCCTGCGGGCGATCCAGCCCGCCTGGGCGCAAGGTTGCGCTACGCGCACGCGCCAGCCGACGCCGGCCAACTCCAGCCCCGCCGGCGTTTGAGGCGCCGCCGGAGGCAAACTCAGCCCCGCCGGCGTTTGAGGCGCGGGGGCTCGGGGGCGGAGCCCCCGCAACGGCGCCGCACCCGGCCCGGGGGCCGTAGCCTTGATGTCGGAAAACTGCCAGCCGGAGGCGGACCGACCCCGGATCCTGGAGCCATGCACACCGACACCGAGCGCTGCGTCAGAGCCGTGCAGTCGAAGGACGCCCGCTTCGACGGATGGTTCTTCACCGCCGTCCTGACCACCCGGATCTACTGCCGGCCCAGCTGCCCCGCCGTGCCACCGAAGGTCGAGAACATGACCTTCCTGCCCAGCGCCGCCGCCTGCCAGCAGGCCGGGTTCCGGGCCTGCAAGCGGTGCCGGCCCGACACCAGCCCCGGCTCCCCCGAGTGGAACGCCCGCGCCGACGCCGTCGCACGCGCGATGCGGCTGATCCAGGACGGGGTCGTGGACCGGGAGGGCGTGCCGGGGCTGGCCCTGCGGCTCGGGTACTCCACCCGCCAGGTGGAGCGGCAGCTCAACGCCGAGCTCGGCGCCGGTCCGCTCGCCCTCGCCCGGGCCCAGCGCGCGCAGACCGCCCGGCTGCTCATCGAGACCTCCGAGCTCCCGATGGGCGACGTGGCCTTCGCCGCCGGGTTCTCCTCCATCCGCACCTTCAACGACACCGTCCGCGAGGTCTTCGCCCTGGCCCCCAGCGAGCTGCGCCAGCGGGCCGTGAAGGCCAGCCGCGCCAAGGACGCCACACCCCGGATCCCGGGGACGATCAGCCTCCGGCTGCCGTTCCGGACCCCCCTCAACCCCGACAACCTCTTCGGGCACCTCGCCGCGACCGCCGTCCCCGGCGTGGAGGAGTGGCGGGACGGCGCCTACCGCCGCACCCTACGCCTCCCCTACGGCACCGGCGTCGTCGCACTGACCCCGCAGCCCGACCACATCGGCTGCCGCCTCGCCCTGACCGACCTGCGCGACCTCACCATCGCCATCAGCCGCTGCCGCTGGATGCTCGACCTGGACGCCGACCCGGAGGCCGTGGACGAGCAGCTGCGCTCCGACGCGCTGCTGGCCCCCCTCGTGGACAAGGCCCCCGGCCGCCGGGTTCCCCGTACGGTCGACGCGCAGGAGTTCGCCGTACGGGCGGTCCTCGGCCAGCAGGTGTCCACGGCGGCGGCGCGCACGCACGCGGCCCGGCTGGTCACCGCCCACGGGGAGCGCGTCGAGGACCCGCTGGGCGGGCTGACCCACCTCTTCCCCTCCCCGCAGGCACTGGCCGGCCTGGACCCGGAGGCGCTGGCCCTGCCGCGCAGCCGGCGCGCCACGCTCACCACCCTGGTGTCGGCCCTCGCCGACGGCTCGCTGCCGCTCGGCATCGACAGCGACTGGGAGGCGGCGCGCGCGCAGCTCTCGGCGCTGCCGGGCTTCGGCCCGTGGACCACCGAGATCATCGCGATGCGGGCGCTCGGCGACCCCGACGCGTTCCTCCCGTCCGACCTGGGCGTACGGCGTTCCGCGCAGGGGCTGGGGCTGCCCGCCGGCCCGGCCGCGCTGACCGCCCGGGCGGCCGGCTGGCGGCCCTGGCGCGCGTACGCCGTGCAGTACCTGTGGGCCACCGAGGACCACGCCATCAACCACCTGCCCGTCTGAGGAGCCCGAGCACCATGAGCAGCAGCAAGCAGCACACCGTCGTCGACAGCCCCTACGGCCCGCTCACCCTGGTCTCCACGGAGGGCGTCCTCAGCGGCCTCTACATGACCGGGCAGCGCCACCGGCCCGCCGAGGAGTCCTTCGGAGAGCGGGTCGCGCCCACCGAGGAGCCCTTCCCGGCGGTGACCCGGCAGCTGACCGCGTACTTCGCCGGGGAGCTCACCGAGTTCGACCTCCCGCTCCGGCTGGAGGGCACCGACTTCCAGCGCAGCGTGTGGGACCAGCTGGTGCGGATCCCCTACGGCGAGACGTGGTCGTACGGGCAGCTCGCGGCCGAGCTCGGCAAGCCGAACGCATCGCGGGCGGTGGGCCTGGCCAACGGCAAGAACCCGATCGGGATCATCGTGCCCTGCCACCGGGTGATCGGCGCCTCGGGCGGCATGACCGGCTACGGAGGCGGCGTCGACCGCAAGGTGCGGCTGCTGGCCTTCGAGTCCGGTCAGGGGCTGCCCGCCTAGCCGATGAGCACGCGCTCCGCTTCGTAGATCTTCGGCTCGGACCTCGGCATACCGCTTTCCTGGAAGATCGTCGCCGCCTTCTCCATGAACGCCGCCAGGGCCTCCTTCGACTCCCACAGGTCGACCACGAGCCAGCCGCCGTCCGCCGGGGCCCCGGCGTGGGAGATGAAGCCCTCCGCCGGCCACCACGACGCCGCCGTGATCTTCGCGGTGTTGGCCTCGTACTGCTCCTTGGTGACGCCCGGCAGTTCGATGATGACGATGACGGCCACGGTGCTGCTCCCGTCGGTCAGGGGCGGGGGGACTCCTCCAGTCGAGCAGTCCGCCCCGGCCCCCGCACGGCGGGCAGCGCCTCAGACGACCATCAGGGGGACGAGCAGGGCGAAGGCGGCGCCCGCCTCCACCGCGTAGCCGTACAGGGACGGGTGTTGGACGGGGGCGGCGAGCAGGACCACGCTCTGCCTGTCGACGGCGGCCGCCACCCAGTCCGCGTCGGCGCCGAGGTTGCCCTGGTACCAGCCTTCGCATGAGCCGGGGCCGCTGACGGCGAGGAGGTCGTCCTCGCGGCGGTAGAGGGCCTGCCACTGGGCGGCGGGCACGGACCAGCCCTCGAAATCGGTGAACTGTGCCCAGCCGCCCTCGCGGATCGCGGTGTCGAACAGCCAGACCGGCATGCCCTCGGAGGTGACTTCACCGCCCGCCTGCTGATCGGTGGTGAAGTGGACCATGGGCAGGGCGTCGGGTCCGTCGGCGGTGCTGGGCCAGGCGTACATCGTGATCATCAGCTGATTGTGTCCTGCTCGCAGTAAGCCCGGTGTTACAAGGCCGGTCTTTTACGCGGCCGACGGGCGGCGGCCGTTCTCCAGTTCCGCGGTGCCCTCGCCCGACTGGAGGACCCGGTAGGCCTCTTGGGTGCGCAGCCCGAGCGATCCGGGCAGGTACGCGGTGAGTTCGGCGGGCTCGACCAGCCGCCAGGAGATCAGCTCCTCCTCCTGGAGCTTGACGGAGGCGAGCTGGTCGGCGTCCAGCACCCCGCCGTCGTAGAGGTACGCGACGAGGGGCGGGCGGTCCGGGCCGAGGGTCCAGTCGACGGCGAGGAGCCGGCCGAGCGGTACGTCGATGCCGATCTCCTCGGCGCTCTCGCGGCGCGCGGCCGTACGCGGTGACTCGCCCTGGTCCGACTCGATCGTGCCGCCCGGCAGGGCCCAGCCCTCGCGGTAGTTGGGCTCGACGAGCAGGACCCGGCCCTCGGCGTCCCGGTAGAGGGCGGCGGCGCCGGCCAGCACCCGGGGCAGGCTCGCGATGTAGGTGGCGTAGTCATCCGTGGTGGTCACCCGGCCACCCTACCCAGGCTCAGCCCTCGGGACCGCCGGTGCCGTCCGCGCCGTCCGTGCCGTCCGGGCGTCCCCGCCCCTTGGACTCGGCGACGCGCCGCAGCCGGGGGTGGCGGGCCGGCGCCTGCTCGGTGATGGCGTCGCCGACCATGGCCCGGACCGCGTCGCGCAGCCCGTGCAGCGCGTGGTGGCGGGCGGGCCCGGCGCCGGGGTCCTCCCGGAGTTCCTTCACCAGGGCCCAGCAGAGCACGAGCATGACGATGACGAAGGGCAGCGCGACGAGGATGGTCGCGGTCTGGAGGGACTTCAGGCCGCCGGCGACGAGGAGGACGGCGGCGACGGCGGCCATCAGCACGCCCCAGGTGACGACCAGCCAGGTCGGCGGGTGGAGCGAGCCGCGGCTGGTGAGCGAGCCCATCACCAGGGAGGCGGAGTCGGCGCTGGTGACGAAGTAGGTCATGACCAGGGCCATGGCGACCCACGAGGTGAGCGTGCCGAGCGGCAGCGCGTCCAGCATCGCGAAGAGCGAGGCCTCGGTGCCGTCCTTGATCCTGGCGGCGAAGTCCACGGCGCCGGTGGAGTCGAGGCGGATGGCGGTGCCTCCCATGACGCAGAACCAGATGACGGTGGCGCCGCTGGGGACGAGGAGCACGCCGACGAGGAACTCGCGGATGGTGCGGCCGCGCGAGATCCGGGCGATGAAGGTGCCGACGAAGGGGGCCCAGGAGAGCCACCACGCCCAGTAGAAGATCGTCCACGCGCCGAGCCACTTGGCGTCGGTGAAGGCACCGGTGCGGCTGGCCATGGGCAGCAGCTGGTGCAGGTAGCCGCCGACGCTGGAGGGGATCACGTCGAGGACGTAGACGGTGGGGCCGAGGAGGAAGACGAACAGCATCAGGGTGGCGGCGAGCACGATGTTGATGGTGCTCAGCCACTTCACGCCCTTGTGCAGGCCTGAGAAGGCGGAGAGGACGAAGGCCGCGGAGAGGGAGCCGATGATGATCAGCTCGACGCCGGTGGAGTCCTCGATGCCGGTGGTGATGTTCAGGCCCTTGGAGACCTGGAGCGCGCCGAGGCCGAGGCTGGTGGCGGTGCCGAAGACGGTGGCGAAGACGGCGAGCAGGTCGATGGCCTTGCCTCCCCGGCCGTTCGCCCGCTCTTCGCCCATCAGGGGGACGAAGGCGGAGCTGAGGCGGTTGCCGCGGCCCTTGCGGAAGGTCGCGTAGGCGAGGGCGAGGCCGGCGATGCCGTAGATGGCCCAGGGGGTGAGGGTCCAGTGGAAGAAGGAGTACTCCATGGCCGCGAGGGCCGCGCCGCCCGTGGCGGGGGCGGCCCCGGAGGCGGGGGGCGGGCTCAGGTAGTGGGTGAGCGGCTCCCCCACCCCGTAGAACATCAGGCCGATGCCCATGCCGGCGCTGAACATCATCGCGATCCACGCGAGATTGGTGAACTCGGGCTCGGAGTCGTCGGCACCGAGCCGGATCCGGCCGAAGCGGCTGACGGCGAGGACGACGCACATCACGAGGAAGAGGTCGGCGGCGATCACGAACAGCCAGGCGAAGTTCTCCAGCACCCAGGCGAGCGCCGTGCTCGACGCGGTGTCGAAGGAGTCCTTGCCGAGGGCCGCCCAGGCGACGACGGCCAGCACGGCGAGCACGCCCACGGTGACGACGGTGCGGTCGGGAGCGCCGTCCGCGTCGCCGCCGGGCCCCCCGCCGGGGGAATCCGGACGTGTCTGTTCCAGCGAATCCGCGATCATGTGGCCACACTATGCGGGCGTATATCCGTATTTAGGGGTATGGCACGCCGGGTGTGTCCCAGGCCACGCATGGGCATAGGAGGATCCTCCGGATACCCTCAGGGTGGCGCGACTGCACTGTTCGATAGCAAGGGATTAGCAAGGTGACGGACGGAGCAGTAACTGAGACCGCGCGCGTGCTCATCGCCGCGGACAAATTCAAGGGCTCGCTCACGGCCGTTCAGGTCGCGGAGCGGGTGACAGCCGGCCTTCGCAAGGCCGTACCGGGCGTGGAGATCGAGACCCTCCCCGTCGCGGACGGCGGCGACGGCACGGTCGCGGCCGCCGTGGCGGCCGGTTTCGAACGCCGGGAGGTACGGGTCACCGGGCCCCTCGGCGAGCAGGTCACGGCCGCTTTCGCCCTGCGCGACGGCACCGCCGTGGTCGAGATGGCGGAGGCCTCCGGGCTGCAGCTGCTGCCGGCGGGCACCTTCGCCCCGCTGACGGCCACCACGTACGGCTCGGGCGAGGTGCTGAAGGCCGCGCTGGACGCGGGCGCGCGCTCGATCGTCTTCGGCGTGGGCGGCAGCGCCACCACGGACGGCGGCGCGGGCATGCTGGCGGCGCTCGGCGCGGTCTTCCTGGATGCGAACGGCGAACCGGTCGGTCCGGGCGGCGGCGCGCTGGCGTCCCTGGCCTCGGCGGACCTGTCCGGGATCGACCCGCGCTTCGCGGACGTGGAGTTCGTCCTCGCGAGCGACGTGGACAACCCGCTGACCGGCCCGAAGGGCTGCGCGGCGGTCTACGGCCCTCAGAAGGGCGCGTCGCCGCAGGACGTGGCGACGCTGGACGCCGCGCTGGGGCACTACGCCCAGGTGCTGGAGAAGGCGATCGGCCCGAAGGCCACCGAGCTGGCGGCCTCCCCGGGCGCCGGCGGTGCGGGCGGCATCGGCTACGGCGCGCTGCTGCTCGGTGCGAGCTTCCGTCCCGGCATCGAGCTGATGCTGGAGGTGCTGGGCTTCGCGCCGGCGCTGGAGCGGGCCACGCTGGTCATCACCGGTGAGGGCTCGCTGGACGAGCAGACGTTGCACGGCAAGGCGCCGGCGGGCGTCGCGGCCGCCGCGCGCGCCGCGGGCAAGCCGGTGGTGGCGGTCTGCGGCCGCCTGCTGCTGAGCCAGGAGGCCCTGGAGGCGGCGGGCATCCGCCGCGCCTACCCGCTGACGGACCTGGAGCCCGACCCGGCCAAGTCCATCCCGAACGCGGGTCCCCTGCTGGAGCGGGTCGCGGCCAACATCGCCGCCGACGTTCTCTGACCCGTACCACTTCCCGAGGCCCGGCCCCCCGACGGGGGTGCCGGGCCTCGGGCGTACCCGGGGCCGGGCCGGGGCGACAGCCACTCCCAAACCCCCGCGACAGTGTTAGAAAGGGCTCATGACCGGACGTTTTGGTCGCCAGCCGACCGGATGGGGCCCGCGCCTGCTGGCGCGCCTGTCCCTGGGCGTGCGCAGCGTCGCCGGTCAGGTCTTCGCCCTCCAGGCGGTGATCGTGCTGCTGCTGATCACCGCGGCCGCCGTGGCGCTGGTGGTCCAGGCCCGCTACGACGGCGAGCGCGACGCGAGCCACCGCTCGCTCGCGGCCGCCGAGGCCTTCGCGCACGCCCCCGGGCTCCCGGCGGCGCTCAAGTCGGCGGACCCGACCGCCGAGCTCCAGCCGCTGGCCGACGCCGCCCGGCGGGCCTCCGGCGTCGACTTCATCGCCGTGATGAGCACCGACGGGCTCCGGTACACCGATTCGCGGCCCGAGCTGATCGGCCAGCGGGCCTCGGGCGACCTGTCGCGGGCCGTCGCCGGGCAGTCCTTCACGGAGACCTTCAGGGGCGAGCCCAGCGACGCGGTGCGGGCCGTCGTGCCCGTACGGGACGCCAGTGGCACCGTCGTGGGCCTGGTCGGCACCGGCATCGAGGTCGTCAACGTCTCCGACGCGGTCGGGGACCAGCTCCCGCTGCTCCTCGGCGCGGCCGGCGGCGCGCTGCTGCTCGGCACGGGGGGCGCGTTCCTGGTCAGCAGGCGGCTGCGGCGCCAGACCCACGGCTGGGGCGTCGCCGAGATGACCCGGATGAACGAACACCACGAGGCCGTCCTGCACGCCGTGCGCGAGGGCGTGCTCATCATCGACGCCGAACGGCGGCTGCTCCTCGCCAACGACGAGGCCCGCCGGCTGCTCGACCTGCCGGCCGACTCCGAACAGCGGCACGTCGGCGATCTCGGCCTTGACCCGCGCACCGCCGAGCTGCTCGCCTCGGGCCGCAGCGCGACGGACGAGGTGCACAGGGCGGGCGACCGGCTGCTCGCGGTCAACGTGCGCCCCACCAAGCCGTACGCGGGCCAGCCCTCCGGCACCGTCATGACCCTGCGCGACACCACCGAGCTGGCCGCGCTCTCCGGCCGGGCCGAGGTGGCCCGCGAGCGGCTCCAGATGCTCTACGACGCGGGCGTGCGGATCGGGACGACCCTGGACGTGGTGCGCACCGCCGAGGAGCTCTCGGAGGTCGCGGTGCCGCGCTTCGCGGACTTCGTCACCGTGGAGCTGCTGGAGCCGGTGCTGCGCGGGGACGAGCCCTCGGAGGCCGTCGGCACGTACAGCGAGATGCGGCGGGCGGCCATGAGCGGGGTCCGTGCCGACTCGCCGCTCCAGCCGGTCGGCGACATCATCCGGTTCGAGGTGCCGACGGCGCCGATGGCGGCGGCCCTGGACGCCGGGCACGCGGTGCTCGCGGCCGATCTGACCGCCGCGATGGGCTGGCGGGCCCAGGACGCCGACGGGACCGCCGTCGCCCTCGACTACGGGCTGCATTCGCTGATCTCCGTACCGCTCCAGGCCCGGGGCGTGGTCCTGGGCATGGCCAATTTCTGGCGGGCCGCCGACACCCCGGAGTCCTTCGACGAGGAGGACCTGTCCTTCGCGGAGGAGCTGGGGGCGCGCGCGGCCGTCTCCGTCGACAACGCCCGCCGCTTCACCCGCGAGCACGCGATGGCCGTGACCCTCCAGCGCAGCCTGCTGCCGCGGGTGCTGCCCGACCAGACCGCCGTGGACGTCGCCTTTCGCTACCTGCCGGCGAAGGCCGGGGTGGGCGGCGACTGGTTCGACGTGATCGCGCTGCCGGGCGCGCGGGTGGCGCTGGTGGTCGGCGACGTCGTGGGGCACGGGGTGCACGCCGCGGCCACGATGGGGCGGCTGCGGACCGCCGTGCACAACTTCTCCACCCTGGACCTGCCGCCGGACGAGCTGCTCGGGCACCTGGACGAGCTGATCAACCGGATCGACCAGGACGAGGCCGGGGACGGCGGCGGTGACGAGGTGGACGGTGCCGCGGACGGGGTGGGCGAGGCCGCCGGGATCACCGGTGCCACCTGCCTGTACGCGGTCTACGACCCGGTCTCGGGGCGGTGCGTGATGGCCAGCGCCGGGCATCCGGGGCCCGCGCTGGTCAGCTCCGACGGGGAGGTGGAGTTCCCCGAGATGCCGACCGGGCTTCCGCTGGGCGTGGGCGGCATGCCCTTCGAGTCCACCGAGCTCCTGCTGCCCGAGGGGAGCCGCCTCGTACTGTTCACCGACGGACTCGTGGAGGACCGCCACCGGGACTTCGACGCCGGCCTGACCCTGCTCGCCGAGTCCCTGTCCCGGCCCGGCCGCAGCCCCGACCAGGCCTGCTCGGACGTGCTGGCCGCGATGCTGTACCCGGTGCAGAGCGACGACATCGCCCTGCTGGTCGCCGACACGCGGCTGCTGGAGCCGGACCGGATCGCCGAATGGGAGGTGCCCGGCGACCCGGCGGCCGTCTCCCGGGTGCGCAACGCCGGGGCCGCACAGCTCGCGGCCTGGGGGCTGGAGGAGATCTCCTTCACCACCGAGCTCATCCTCAGCGAGCTGATCACCAACGCCATCCGGTACGGGAGCGCGCCCGTGCGCGTACGGCTGCTGCGCGACCGCAGCCTGATCTGCGAGGTCTCCGACGGCAGCAGCACCGCCCCGCACCTGCGGTACGCGGCCACCACCGACGAGGGCGGGCGCGGGCTGTTCCTCGTCGCGCAGTACGCCGAGCGGTGGGGCACCCGCTACGCGGAGCGCGGCAAGGTCATCTGGGCCGAGCTGCCGCTGACCGGTGGCGCGGAGCCGCCGGCGCCGGCGCCGCTGGACCTGGACGCGCTGGAGGACCTGGCCTGGTAGCCCCTGGCCTCCCGGCCGGGGTGGCGGATCCGGGCGGGCCTGGGCGGTCCTGCGCCTGCCGGCGGGGCTGGGTTCTACCGGGTGCGGGCCAGGAGGACCGCCACGTCGTCCTGGGGAGCGTACGGGAGCAGGCTCTCCAGGATCCCCTCGCACAGTTCCTCCAGCGGCTGCTCCGCCCCGCCCAGGGCCTGCGCCAGCCGGTCCATGCCCTCGTCGAGGTCCCGGTCCCGGGCCTCGATGAGCCCGTCGGTGTAGAGCACGAGCAGGCTCCCCGGGGGCAGCGGCACCTCCTCGGTGCGGAAGTCCTGGCCGCCGGTGCCCAGCGGGGTTCCGGGCGGGCCGTCGAGGAAGGTGATGGTGCCGTCGGCCGCGGCCACGGCCGGTGGCGGGTGGCCGGCGCGGGCGATCACGCAGCCTCCGGACGCCGGGTCGTGGACGGCGTAGACGCAGGTGGCCATCTCGTCCTCCCCCAGGTCGGCCACGACCGCGTCGAGCGAGCGGAGCATCCGATCCGGGGGCACGTCGAGGCGCGCGAGGGTCCGTACGGCCGTGCGCAGCTGTCCCATGACGGCCGCCGCGTGGATCCCGTGGCCCATGACGTCGCCGATGACCAGCCCGGTCCGGCCGCCGGGCAGCTGGATGACGTCGTACCAGTCCCCGCCGACGTCGTGGTCGCTGGCCGGCAGGTAGCGGCCGGTGAGTTCGAGGGCCGTGACCTCGGGCAGGGCGCTGTTGGTGAGGCTGCGCTGGAGGGTGAGGGCGGCCTGCCGCTGCCGGGTGTACATCCGGGCGTTGTCGATGTTGAGGGCGGCGCGGGCGACCAGCTCGTCGATCAGGACGCGGTCCTCCTCGTCGAAGGGCTCCCGTTGGCGGAGCCGGGTGACGGCGACGGCGCCGAGTACGGTGCCGCGCGCGACCAGCGGGATCATGCGCGCGGAGCCGAGGGTGGCGAGGTAGTCGCGCAGCGGCCCGGCGCGCGGGTCCGTGATCAGCGCCGGGACGTCGGAGGCGTAGAGGTTCATGGGCCGGCCCTCGGCGATGACCTGTTCGTAGACCGAGCCCGTGGGGATCTGGAAGGTCTGGCCCGCGGCGAGTTTCGCGGTGGGGGCGGTCGGGTCGGGGAAGGAGGCCGCGAGCCGGCGCATGAGCCCGCGGGTGGAGGCCGCGGGGACGGCGGCCTCGTCGGGGCCGAGGACCGCTTCGAGGAGCTGTACGTCGGCCGAGTCCGCGAGCTGCGGTACCAGGAGGTCCACGACCTCCTGGGCCGTCTGCCGCAGGTCCAGGGTGGTGCCGATGCGGGTGCCGGCCTCCGCCAGCAGGGCGAAGCGGTGGCGGGCCCGTTCGGCGTCGGCCTGGGCCTGCTGGCCCTCGGTGATGTCGATGAGCGAGGCGATCAGCCCGAGGGGGTGCCCGGAGCCGTCGAGCAGCGGGGCGTAGGAGCAGGACCAGGTCCGGTCGTGCTCGGGGTCGGCGGGGGTGCGCCCGGTGCGGCGGACGTCGACGACGGCCGTGCCCCCGTCGAGCACCCGCTGCATCATCGCCTCCAGCGCGGTGGCGTTGACACCGGGGACCACCTCGGTGAGCCGCCGGCCGAGGTGTTCGGTGGCGGAGACCCCGTTCATCCGGGCCAGGGCGTCGTTGACCCGCAGGAAGCGCAGGTCGGGGCCGAGGGTGGCGAGGCCGATGGGCGACTGGGTGAAGAGGCTCTGCAGCGCGGCGAGGGAGTCGCGCATGTGGAGGACCTCGGAGGTCTCCACGGCGATCAGCATGGCGCCCATACGGCCGTGCGGGTCGACGGCGGGGACGATCCACATCTCCATGGCGACGCGGTGGCCGTCGCGGTGGCGCACGGGCAGGATGCCGACGACGGTCTCCCCGGCCTGCACGCGGTGGGTGAGCTGGTCGGCGAGCTCGCGGTTGGGTTCGGGGACGAGGACCTCGGTGCCGAGGCGGCCGAGGATGTCCTCGGGGCGGTACCCGAGCAGGTCCTGGGCGGCGAGCGACCACTCCACGACGCGGCCGCCCGCGTCCTCCCGCCACAGGGCGATCGGCAGCAGCTCGCGGAGCACGCCGGCGTAGCCGACGGCCGCCACCGGCGGGTCCGGCACCTCGCTCGTCGACTCGTACGTGTCCACCGCACCGACCTCACCCCGGGGGGCCCGATTCCTACCGATTCACCCTATCCGAGGCATCGGTGCGGGGCTCTGCGTCCGGCGCCCGGGTGCCGCTCCTGGTGCGGTCAGCCCATCTCGACGGGGGCGCGCACCAACGAGCCGTACTCGGTCCAGGAGCCGTCGTAGTTCTTGACGTCCGGGTAGCCGAGGAGCTCGTGGAGCGCGAACCAGGTGTGCGAGGACCGTTCGCCGATGCGGCAGTAGGCGATGACCTCGCGTTCGGGGGTGATGCCCTTGCCCGTGTACAGCGCCTTCAGCTCGCCGGCCGACTTGAAGGTGCCGTCGTCGTTGGCCGCCTGCGCCCAGGGGACATTGGCGGCGCCGGGGATGTGGCCGGGGACCTGTGCCTGCTCCTGCGGCAGGTGCGGGGGCGCCAGCTTCTCGCCGCGGTACTCCTCCGGGGACCGGACGTCGACCATGTGGATCCCAGTCCCCACGCTGTCCAGCACCTCGGCGCGCATCGCGCGGAACTGCGGGTTCTCCTCGCCCATCACAGTGAAGGAGGTGCGGGCGTACTGCGGGACCTCCGGGGTCATCTCCCGGCCTTCCAGCTCCCACTTCTTGCGGCCGCCGTCGAGCAGCTTGACCCGGCTGAAGCCGCGCAGCCGCATGATCCAGTAGGCGTAGGCGGCGAACCAGTTGTTGTTGCCACCGTAGAGGACCACGGTGGTGTCGAAGTCGACCCCGGCCTCGGCCAGCAGCGCGCCGAGGGCGTCGCGGTCCACGTAGTCGCGCCCCACGGGGGTGTGCAGGTCAGTGGTCCAGTTCCAGCCCACGGAGCCGCGTATGTGGGCCTGGTCGTAGGCGGTGGTGTCCTCGTCCACGTCGATGACGCGGACCGTTCGGTCGTCGAGGTGGGCGGCCAGCCAGTCGGTGTCCACCAGTGTTTCCGGATGTGCGTAGCCGTTGCCTTCCATGATCGTCGTCCTTTCGTCCTCTGCGCGGTCACGCGTGTGCCATCAGGTTCCGTACTCCTCCTCTGATCACGGCCGTGACGGGGATCGCTGCCCGGTCGAGCAGGCTCGCGGCGATGGTGGCCCGGCGCCCGCTCCCGCACACCGTCCAGATCTCCCGGTCGCGCGGCAGCTCGCCCAGCCGGCGGGGCAGTTCGGCCAGCGGAATGGAGAGCGTGCCCGGGATGCCGCCCTCCGGGCGCACCGGGCGTACGTCGAGCACGCAGGTGCCGGCGAGGCGCCCGGCCAGTTCGGAGACGTCCGCCGTGCGGAGGGACCGCAGCGGCCGGCCGGCGGCGGCCCAGGCGTCCACGCCGCCCGCCAGGTACCCGGCGACGTTCTCGTATCCGATCCGCAGCAGCTGCACGGCCGCCTCGCGGGCCGCGTCCTCGGCCGGCTCGGGCAGCACCAGCACCAGCCGGGTGCCGAAGGGCACCACCTCGGCGACCAGGCTCGCGAAGCGGTCGTCCAGCTCGTCCCAGACCGAGTCGGGCACGTGGCCAGCGGCGAAGCTTTTGCGGTCGCGCCCGTCGACGATCTGGGCGCCGCCCCCGGACAGCCCCTCCACCACGGCCGGCGTGAGCGGCCGGGGCGCGGGCGGGCCGCCGAGCACCCGGGGCCCGGACCGGTTGATCGGCGCCATGTGGTGGTAGTAGGCGGGGTACGGGGGCAGGCCCGCCAGCCTGCCGCTGACGAACTCCGCCTCGTCCCGGGTGGCCAGCGCGGGGTTGGTGCGCCGCTCGGCGCCCACGGTGGTGGTCCGGTCCCGCGACACCGGGCCGGCCGTGCAGGAGCTGCCCGCGCCGTGCGTGGGCAGCACGCGGGTGGCGTCCGGCAGCAGGGCGAGCCGCCGCAGGCTCTTGAACTGCGCCCGGGCCAGTTCCTCGGTGTGGTCGGCGCCGGAGAGGTCGGTGCGGCCGGCGTTGCCGACGAGGAGGCTGCCTCCGGTGAAGACGGCCGTCGGTGCCCGCTGCGTATCGTCGAAGACGAGGTAGGAGGTGTGCTCGGCGGTGTGGCCGGGTGTCTCCATCGCCCGTACGGTCGCCTCCCCCACGGTGATCTCGTCGTCCTCCGCGAGGGGGAGGTGGTCGAAGGCGTACGGGGCGCGGGCGGGGCCGGCCACGGTGGCGCCGGTCGCGGCGCGGACCTCCAGGGCGCCGGAGACGTAGTCGTTGTGCACATGGGTCTCCAGGACGTACCGGATCGCCACCCCCCTGGAGGTACAGGACTCCACCAGTTCCCAGCTGTCCCGTTGCGGGTCGACCAGCGCTGCCTCGTCGCCGCTCACGAGGAGGTAGCTGGTGTCGCCGAGCGATGCGGTGGTCATGATCTCGATCTCGGTCCGGTTCATGGGGTCACCCCGCGCTGCCAAGGTCGTTCAGACGACGACCACGTCGACGGATGCCACGGGATTGCACCCGTAGCCGTGGGCGTTCCACGGGGCCCGGGGCGGCTGGGTGTCGCCGTGTTCATCGGTGGCGCGGGACAGCAGCCGGTACGGGCCGGGGTGCGGCGGCAGCCAGCGGTACGACCAGCCGGTCCAGCCGTAGGGGCCGGCCGGGGGTTCGAGGACGGCGTCGTGCCAGTCGTCCTCGGCCGGGCCCGCGCCGGTTCCCGGGCCCTCGTCGCCCTCGTAGGCGGCCCGCACCTCGACGCGCCGTACGGGCACCCCGCCGCCCGACCAGGCGCGGCCGCGTACGCGTACCTCCCGGCCGCGGCCGAGGGCCGTGTCCGGCTCGGGCTCGGTGATCAGCGACTTGACCCGTACGGTCGTCACGGGCCCCTCGGGGATGCCCTCGGAGGCGATGTAGACGTACTCCTCGGCCTGGAAGACGCCGGTGAAGGGCTCCGTGACGGCCCACGCCTCGACCAGCCACTTCACGTCGGCGACCGCGTACCGGCCCGGGACGATCAGGCGGACGGGCGCCCCGTGCTCCGGTGCGAGCGGCTCACCGTTCATGCGGGTGGCGAGGAGGGTGTCGGGATGGAGGGCCACGGCGAGCGGGAGGCTGCGCTCGAAGGCCGTCGGCTGCCCGTGCACGGTGCCGGAGTCGGCTCCGGTGAAGACGATCTCCACGGCCGCCGGATCGATCCGGGCCCGGGCGGCGAGGGAGCGGAACGGCACCCCCGCGAAGCGGGCGCAGCCGACCGCCCGCTGGTCCCAGGGCAGGCCGGGCGGGCGGGGCTTCATCAGGGCGCGGCCGTTGCCCGCGCACTCCAGGACGACGTCGAGTTCCCGGTGCTCCATCGCGGCCAGCTCGTCGTGGCCGATGTCGAACGGGGCGGCCGCGGCTCCGCCGAGCCGCAGCCGCCACCTGCGGGATGTGGTCTGCGGGATGCCGAAGTGGTCGCGTACGAAGAGGGCGTTCGCCGGGGTCACCGGTTCGGACAGGGCGGCCGCCGGCGTCTGGGCGTTGTACGGGTCGGCCGTGACCGGCTCGGGTGCCCAGACCGTGGCACCGGGCCCTGGCGAAACCGGCCGTGCCGTCATGACAGCAGTTTAGGTCTGGTCCCTTGACTCCGGCGAAATAGGGAGGAAACTCATCAATACACCGGAATACCGGAAAGAGCCGCACCTCCCTCCGGAGACGTCCTGAGGCCCGCGTGACCCTGTTCCAGGCTCTGGCCAGGCCCCCGGCAGCACTTGCGAACCACGGGAGTCATCGGCGACGGCGGATGGCTCATGGATCGGCGAGACTGCCGGGGACTGTCATGCGCCCATGGCGATGACCCCCGCGATGCCCCGCGCGAGGAACGGAATGCGGTGGGCCGGGATGCCCGCGATGTTGATCCGCCCCGAGGTCGTGCCGTAGATCGCGAACTGCCTGCGCAGCCGGAGCATCTGCTCCGGCGAGAGCGGCAGCATCGAGAACATGCCCTGCTGCCGGGCGAGCACGCGCGCCTGCGCCTCGCATCCCAGGGCGCTCAAGTGCGCGGTCAGGTCGGTGCGGTTGGCCGCGATCCGGCCCCGCATGACCTCCAGTTCCGCCCGCCACAGCGCGTGCAGCCGCTCGTCCTCCAGGATCGCCGTGACCACGGCCGCGCCGTGCTCGGGCGGCATCGAGTACAGAGTCCGGGCGGCGTTCTGCAGGGTCGTCTCGGCGTGCCGTACGGCCCGGCCGGACGCGCCCAGGACGATGGCGCAGCCGGTGCGGTCGCTGTAGAGGCCGAAGTTCTTCGAGCAGCTGACGGCGATGAGCATCTCCGGCACGCGCGCGGCCAGCATGCGGGTGGGCGCCAGGTCGGCTTCCAGGCCGCCGCCGAGCCCGTGGTAGGCGAGGTCGACGAAGGGCACCCAGCCGTCCCGGACGGCCAGTTCGGCCAGGGCCGCCCAGTCCTCCGGCGACGGGTCGACCCCGGTGGGGTTGTGGCAGCAGCCCTGGAGCAGCACGACGTCGTCCCGCCGGGCTCCGCTGAGCTCGCGCAGCACTCCGGCCGCGTCGAAGGCGCCGTCCGCGTCGAGCCAGCCGAACGGGCGCACCCGCAGCCCGGCGGCCTCCAGGATGGGCCGGTGGTTGACGTAGGCCGGGTCGCTGACCCAGACCGTGGTGCCGGGGCGGGTCCGGCAGATCAGATCGGCGAGCAGCCGCAGCGCGCCGGAGCCCGCGACGGTCTGGACCGCCGCGGCCCGGTCGACCGGCGCCTCGGACCACGGGGAGCCTTCGGCGGCCCCGGCCCCCAGGACCGTCCCCAGCAGGGCCCGGTTGAAGGCGGCGTTGCCGGACAGGCCCCGGTACTCCTTGGACGCGGAGCGCTCCGCGAGGCGGATCTCCGCCTCGCGGACGGCGGCCATGACGGGCGTGCGGCCCGCGGCGTCGCGGTAGACGCCGAGGACCAGGTTCAGCCGCTCGGGCCGCTCGTCGGCCGCGAACTCGGCGGTCAGGTCCCACAGCGGGTCGGTGGGCGGCGGCGGGAGGAGCTCAAGCATCTGCGGGAACCTCGGGGCGGGGGTGGGGGCGGACGGAGGGACGGCGGTTGGCGAGAACGACGCCGGCGGTGATGAGGGGGACGCCGATCAGGACGGCGAGGGTGGGCGACTCGTCGAGCAGCGGGATGGCGAGCAGGACCACGGCCACGGGGCTGAGGCTGCCGCCGACGGCGCTGCGCTCGGCGCCCAGCCGGCGGATGGCGAAGGCGTACAGCAGGCCGGCGCACAGGCCGACCCCGAGCCCCTGCACCACGAGGAAGAGGGCGATGTCGCCGCCCGCGGCGTGGGCGAGCCCGGTGGGGAGCACCCCGGTGAGGACCAGGAGCCCGATCACCGCGAAGGAGGGCAGGCACAGCAGCCCGATGGACCCGACGGGATCGAGGTCCACGTCGCGCAGCCCCACCGTGTACAGGGCCCACAGTCCGCTGGCCACCAGGAGCGTGCCCGCGCCCTCCAGCACGCCGGCGTCCACGGGGACGACGTAGCGCCAGACGAGGGCGACCACGCCGACCGCGATCAGCGCGAGTCCGGCCGCCTGCGTGCCGCGCGGGGCGCGGTGACCGCGGGCCACCATGAGCGCGGAGACGAAGAGCGGGACCATGCCGGGGACGATCGAGCCGACGAAGGCGGCCGAGGTCAGGGCGCCGCCGTGCATCGCGGCCAGGAAGAACGGCACCCCCGCCCCGCAGACGATCTTGGCCGCGGCGCCCGGCCGTACGGCGGCGATGCGCCGGCGCCGGCGCCAGAGCGCGGGGGCCAGGACGACGAGCGGGACGCCGAAGCGCAGCAGGGCCGCGTCGGCGGGCAGCAGGGTGGAGGCGCTCAGGGCCCGGGCGCTGAGCGCGAAGGCGGCCCAGATCGACACGGTCACGAGCAGCGCCAGGGTGCCCTGGGTCTGCGGGGAGAGCCCGCGCCGGCTGGGGGTCCCCCCAGCGGTAGCTGGGGGAGGGTGTCCGGCACGCGGGCCCGCCGCATCGGAAGGCGCGGCCGCTGTGGAGGTGTTCGTCGCGACCAAGGAAAGTGCTCCAGCCTCTGGGACCGGACCGGTCTGGTCCGTCACTGGCAACGCTAGGGCCTGGGGCGGGGCAGCCGATTGCCAGTTCTATCTCTCGGACATACGTTTGGGGCAGAATCTGCCAAGGAGTGGCCATGGACGCAGTCGATCTGCAGATCATCCGGGAATTGCAGGCCGACGGACGCCTGACCAACCAGGAGCTCGCCGACCGGGTCCGGCTCTCCCCGTCGCCCTGCCTGCGCCGGGTCCGACGCCTGGAGGAGACCGGTCTCATCCGCGGCTACACGGCCATGGTCGACCAGGTCGCCTTCGGACTCCCGGTCACCGTCTTCGTCCGGATCCGGCTGGAGCGCCACACGGCGGAGGCGGTCCGGCTCTTCGAGGAGCACGTCGCGGTCATCGAGCACATCCAGGACTGCTACCTGATGGCGGGCAGCAGCGACTACCTGCTCCGCGTCGTCATCGAGGACCTGGAGGCGTACGAGGCCCTGGTGCGGCACCGGATCCACGCCATCCCGGGGATCGCCTCGATCGAGTCGAGCTTCGCCTACGGCAGCGTCAAGCAGTCCAGGACCTACCCCCGTCCGGCCCCGGGCAGAAGGTCCTGATCCCCGCGGGTCAGCCGACCCGGGCGGCGAAGGCCGCGTAGGCCTTGTCGTCGAAGAGGACGAAGCGCACCTCTTCCACCTCGGTCCGGGCCGCCCGTACGGTCTCCACCGCGATCCGCGCCCCGTCGTCCATGGGCCACCCGTAGATGCCGGTGGAAATGGCCGGGAAGGCGACCGTACGGGCCCCCAGCTCGTCGGCGACCCGCAGGGATTCGCGGTAGCACGAGGCGAGCAGCTCCGAGCGGTCCTCGTCACGGGACCAGACGGGGCCGACGGTGTGGATGACGTGCTCGGCCGGAAGGCGGCCGGCCGTGGTGGCGACGGCGCGGCCCGTCGGCAGGCCCTTGCCGTAGTGGGAGCGGCGCAGGTCCTCGCAGGCGGCGAGGATCTCCGGGCCGCCGCGCCGGTGGATGGCGCCGTCGACCCCGCCACCGCCGAGCAGCGAGGAGTTCGCGGCGTTGACGATGGCGTCGGCCTTCTCGGCGGTGATGTCGCCGCGGACCAGGGTGATGCGGACCATCAGGAATCCTTTCGCAGGTGGCGCCAGACCGCCTTGGCCGCGTTGTGGCCGGACATGCCGTGGACGCCGGGGCCGGGCGGGGTCGCCGAGGAGCAGATGAAGACGGCCGGGTGGGCCGTGGCGTACGGGAACAGGGAGAGCCTTGGGCGGAGCAGGAGTTGGAGTCCCGAGGCGGCGCCGCAGGCGATGTCACCGCCGACGTAGTTGGGGTTGCGGGCGGCGAGTTGCGGTGGGCCGGCCGTGGCGCGGGCCAGGACCAGGTCGCGGAAGCCCGGTGCGAAGCGCTCCAGTTGGCGTTCGACGGCGTCGGTGAGGTCGCCGTCCCAGCCCGCGGGGACATGGCCGTACGCCCAGAACACGTGCTTGCCGGCGGGCGCGCGACCGGGGTCGGCGAGGCTGGGCTGCGCGGTGATGAGGAAGGGGTTGCGCGGGGCGCGGCCGCCCGAGGCGAGTTGGAGGGCCGCGTCGATGTCGCGGGCGCGCGGGCCGATCTGGACGGTGCCGGCCCGGCGCGGCTCCTCGGCCGTCCACGGGACGGGGCCGTCCAGGGCGTAGTCGAGCTTGAACGCGGCGGCGCCGTACCGGTAGCCGTCGTAGGCGCGCCCCAGGCGGGCGATGCGGGCCAGCGCGGTCGGCGAGGTGTCGAAGACGTAGGTGCGGGCGGGCGGGAGGTCGTCGAGCCGCTTGACCTCGAAATCGGTGTGGACCGCGCCGCCGAGGTCGCGCAGGTAGGCGGCGAGGGCGTCGGAGATGGACTGCGAGCCGCCGCGCGGCATCGGCCAGCCGCCCGCGTGCGCGGCGAGGGCGAAGACCAGGCCGACGGCGCCCGTGGCGATCCCGCCGAGCGGGGCGATGACGTGCGCCACGAGCCCCGCGAAGAGGGCGCGCGCCCGCTCGTCGCGGAAGCGGCGCAGGAGCCAGGTGGAGGGGGGCAGTCCGGCCAGCCCGAAGCGGGCGAGGGTGAGCGGGTCGCGGGGCAGCGCGGTGCTCGGCAGGGACATGAAGTCCCGCGCCAGGGTGTCCCACTTGCCGAGGTACGGGTTCACCAGGCGGCGGTAGGCACCCGCGTCGCGCGGGCCGAGGGAGGCCGCCGTCTCCGCGACCGAGCGGGAGAGGACGGCGGCCGTTCCGTCGTCGAAGGGGTGCGCCATCGGCAGCGGGGCGTGCAGCCACTCCAGCCCGTACCGCTTCAGCGGCATGGTGGCGAAGACCGGCGAGCCGATGCCGAGCGGGTGCACCGCCGAGCAGGGGTCGTGCCGGAAGCCGGGCAGGGTGAGCTCCTCGGTCCGGGCTCCCCCGCCGACCGTGTCGGCGGCTTCGAAGACGGCCACCGAGAAGCCGCGCCGGGCCAGTTCGACGGCGGCCGTCAGCCCGTTGGGCCCCGCCCCCACCACGACCGCATCGAGAATCGACGGCACTTGCGACTCCTTCGTCCGGCGGCGCCTTCGCTCCCAGGATATTCCGCCGCCCGCGCGGGCCGGTCGGCCTACTCGCCCCGCAGCAGGTCGCGGATCCGTACGGCGGTGGGCTCGTCGCGTCCGACGGCGAACGGCAGCGCGTTGTCCCGGTCCACCCGGAAGGGAACCCCGGCGACGGTGCTCTGCGCCCCGCCGGCCTCGGCGACCAGCAGCAGACCGGCCGCGTGGTCCCAGGCCGAGGGCCAGGTGAAGGCCAGGCCGTCCATCTCGCCGCGGGCCACCCTCAGGTACTCCAGGCCGGCCGAACCGCACGGGCGGGCGGCGACCCCGGGCACGTCCAGGCGGCTCAGGGCCCGCTTGTCCGCCTCGGAGGTGTACAGCGGGTGGGCCATGGCCACGCGCAGCTCGGCGCCGGGCTCGGGCGAGCCGCTGCGGATCCGCTCTCCGTCCACGTACGCACCCTGCCCGCGCACGGCGGTCGCCATCTCCTCCAGGGCCGGGGCGAAGGTCCAGGAGGCGAGGATCTCCCCGCGGTGGGCCAGCGCCACCAGGGTGCAGAAGGCGGGGTCGCCGGAGACGAACTGCCGGGTGCCGTCGACCGGGTCCACGATCCACACCGGCGCGTCGGCGCGCAGCGCCCCGTACACCGTCGGGTCGGCGTGCACGGCCTCCTCGCCGACGACGGCCGAGCCGGGGAGCAGCCGGGTCAGGGAGGCCGTGAGGTGCTCCTCCGCCTTGCGGTCGGCGACCGTCACCAGGTCGTGCGGTCCGCTCTTCTGGTCGACCTCGTGCTCGGCGAGCTGCCGGAACCTCGGCATGATCTCGACCGCCGCCGCCTTGCGGACGGCCTCTTCGACATCGGACAGGCCACGGGCCAGGAACTCATCGATCATGCCTCCAGCAAAGCACGCCCCACCGACAAACCCCACCGACGGTACGGGTCGCCGGTCCGCACAGGGGGTGGATTCCCGGTGAACCGCCCTGGGCGGGACCCCCGCCCAGGCTCATACGAGGAGGCCCAGCAGGGTGGCCCGCAGCCGGGCGTCGGTCCGGGGCCCGGGGCGGCCGGCGACGCCCGAGCGGAACAGGGCCGAGCCCTCCATCAGCATCACGAAGACCTCGGCGCGCGCGTGTGCCTCGGCGGCGGTCACGGCGGGCCGGTGGTGGCGGATGAATGCCGCCACGTGCTCCGCGTACCGGGCGTAGAAGGCGCGGACGGCAGTGGCGGCCTCCTCGTCGTGGGCGGCCATGGCCCACACCTCGGTGAACAGCCGTACCAGGGGCAGGTCTTCGTGTTCGCCGAGGACGCTGTCCAGGACGGCCGGGAGGCCGCCGTCGGTGCCGCTCGTGTCCGTCAGGCCCTCGACGCGCTCCAGGGAGGCGGTGAGGATCCGGTCGAGCAGGGCCGTCAGGAGGTCGGAGCGGGCCGGGAAGTAGTACTGGAGGTGGCCCAGCCGGACACCGGCGGCGTCGGCGACGGCGCGCATGGTGAGTTCCGCGCCGCCCGCCGAGCCGAGGATCCGCTCGGCGGCGTCCAGCAGTGCCGTGCGCCGCAGCGTCCCCTTGGAGGTCGGTCCGGGGCTCACGCGGCGGCCGGGACCCCGGCCCGGTCGTGCTCGGCGGCGAGGTCGACGCGGACGCCGTGGGCGGCGAGGAGCGCGGCCGCCGCGCCGGGCTCGGGGTGCTGCTCCGGGAAGACCACGCCCTCGGGAGCGGCGGACCCGTCGGCGCCGAGCACACGCCGCAGCCCGAGCAGCGCGCCGACCGCCGTCAGGTGGCCCTGGCCGCGCGGATCGGTGACGGTCGCGGACCGGCTCCGGCCGCGGTGGGCGACGTCGACGCGGAGGAGGGCGGTGCCGCCGTCGCCCGGGGAGTGGAGCAGGGCCCGTCGTGCTGGGGCCCAGCGCTCCCCGCCCGCCCAGCGGAAGAAGCCCGTACCGCGCAGGGCGAGGAGGGCGCGGGTGGCGGCCGCGGAGCTGAAGCCGATGCGGGTGGCCGCGGTGGAGGTGCCGAGGGTCAGGGGAAGGGTGAACTGCTCCGGGGTGTCGATGCGCGCGACCCGGACGGGGAAGTCGCCGACCCGTACCGTACGGGCGTCCGTGAGCGGCGCGGTCAGCCGGCGCCGGCCGTCGTCGACCACCTCGAAGCCGATGCCGAGCCGGTCCATGAACTCCACGGAGTCCGCTCCGGCCCGGTCGGCCATGTCCCAGCGCACGGCGATCTCGACGCGCTCGGCGCCGCCCAGCTCTTCGGCGAGCTTCGCGGCGACCAGGCTGCTGACGCCGCCCATCCACGCCGAGGAGAGCAGCACCGGGGCGGTGGGGCGCAGCAGCGCGGCGACGGTGACGGCCCGCTGGAGCCGGGCCGTCCACCGGGTGATGTCGACGTAGGGGATCCCGCCCGTGACGGCGGCCCGCAGGACCCGGTCGTCGGGGTCGTTGACCGCGCCGACCACGGCGCGCACCCCGGCCCGGAAGGGCGTGGGGTCGCCGAGGTCCCAGGCGCGCACCTCGCTCCCGAGCTCGGCCGCCAGCTCGCGGCCCTTCTCGGGGGAGCGTCCGGTCAGCAGGGTCGGGTAGTCGACGGCCGCCATGCGGGCGATCTCGGCGCCGACGGTTCCGTATCCGCCGGTGATCAGGACCGGGCCGGAGGGGTCGTGAAGCAGTTCATCGCTCATGCCGCAAACTATAGGTCAAATGACCTAGAAATGGTGCCGTAGCAGCGGACACGGCCACGAAAAAGCGCCGCGGGCCCACGTGTTGCGGGCCCGCGGCGCGGAAATGCGGAGATTCGGGGCGGGTGAAGCCCTAGCCGCAGTGGGTTGCGTTGCGGTGGACGTCCCCGTGCTCCCCGTTCGGGGTGAAGGTCTCCGCGAAGAGGGAGATGCAGCGGCCCGAGGCGTTGACCGAGACCGGCCCCGCGTACGTCTTGAAGTAGCCGCCGTCGTAGTCGTCGTCATCGATGGTGCAGCGGTAGCCGGGCGTGCTTCCGGCCACGCAGCGGTCGATGCTGACCTGCATGTAGGTGCTCTGGCCGAGCCCACCACCGCTCGTCTTCACGTTGGACGCGCAGTTCCTGCCGGTCGAGGCGTCGTAGT
This sequence comes from Streptomyces sp. NPDC048337, assembly GCF_043201175.1. Classification (NCBI taxonomy): domain Bacteria; kingdom Bacillati; phylum Actinomycetota; class Actinomycetes; order Kitasatosporales; family Streptomycetaceae; genus Streptomyces; species Streptomyces sp. NPDC048337. The sequence continues at coordinate 167,186 of NZ_JBICYR010000008.1, read as the reverse complement.
ACAGGTTGATCGTGCTGACGTGGATCGGCGACTGGCTGGAAATGGGCAGGTTCACCGCGTACGTGTCGATGAGCGCCCCACTGCATCCAAAGCCACCGGCGTTCGCCGCCGGCGCGAAGGCGATGCCGGTGGCGGCGACGGCCGCGAAACAGCCGGCGACAGAGAGGAACTTACGCATGGAGACCCCCTGGGAGATGATCGGATCACCGAACATATGGACCATCTCCCCTATGCCACAAGGGATTTACGATGCGCTGAGCACGGATCTCATCCGCTGAGGGCCGGAATGACGTGTTGCCCGTAGGCGTCGATCGTGGCCTCGCGGGCGTCGTGCATGTCGTAGACCGCGAACTGGTCGACGCCCAGGTCACGCAGGGCGGTCAGCTTCTCGATGTGGGCCTCGGGCGGGCCCAGGAGGCAGAAGCGGTCGACGATCTCGTCGGGGACGAAGTCCGTGGACGGGTTTCCGGCGCGGCCGTGGTGGCTGTAGTCGTAGCCCTGGCGGGCCTTGATGTACTCGGTCAGGGCGTCCGGGACCAGCCCGGAGTGCTCGCCGTAGCGGGAGACCAGGTCGGCGACGTGGTTGCCGACCATGCCGCCGAACCAGCGGCACTGGTCGCGGGCGTGGGCGAGGTCCTCGCTCACGTACGCGGGGGCCGCCACGCAGATGGTGATCGAGTCCGGGTCGCGGCCCGCCTCCGCCGCGGCCTCGCGGACCGACTTGACCATCCACTCGGTGAGGTAGAGGTCGGCGAGCTGGAGGATGAACCCGTCCGCCTTCTGCCCGGCCAGCGCGAGCGCCTTGGGCCCGTACGCCGCCATCCAGACCGGGAGGCGACCCTCCCGGACCCAGGGGAGGCGGATCGGGTTGCCGTCGACGAGCGCCTCGCGGCCTTCCGCCAGGTCGCGGATGACCTCGATGGCCTCGCCGAGCCGGGCCAGGGTGTTGGGCTTGCGCCCGGCGACCCGCATCGCCGAGTCCCCGCGGCCGATCCCGCACACGGTGCGGTTGCCGAACATGTCGTTGAGGGTGGCGAAGGTGGAGGCGGTCACCTCCCAGGTGCGGGTGCCCGGATTGGTGACCATCGGGCCGATGTGGAGCTTGCGGGTGTGCTCCAGGATCTGGCTGTAGATGACGAACGGCTCCTGCCACAGCACGGCGGAGTCGAAGGTCCAGCCGTAGCGGAACCCGTTGCGCTCCGCGCGGCGCATCAGGCTGACGACCTGGGAGGCGGGCGGGTCGGTTTGCAGGACGAGGCCGAAGTCCATGGCGGCTCCTTGCTCCTTGCGCCGTGCGGGGCGCTGCGTGCGCTTACAGGTACTGGCAGGTATCGCGGTGGATGAAGGCACCGTGCCCGGCCCGGCCGGTGAACTCGCGCCGGTCGATGACGAGTTCACCGCGCGAGAGGACCGTTTCGACGCGTCCGGTGATCCGCTTGCCCTCGTACGCCGAGTAGTCCACGTTCATGTGGTGCGTCTCGGCGGAGATGACCTGCTCGGCGTGCGGATCGTAGAGGACGATGTCGGCGTCGGAACCGGGCGCGATGGTGCCCTTCTGCGGGTAGAGGCCGAACATCCGGGCCGGGCTCGCGCAGGCGATCTCGATCCAGCGGCGGCGGCTGATGTGCCCGTCCAGGACGGCCTGGTGGAGGAGGTCCATGCGGTTCTCCACCCCCGGCAGCCCGTTGGGGATCTTGGAGAAGTCGCCGCGGCCCAGCTCCTTCTGGCCGCGGAAGCAGAAGGGACAGTGGTCGGTGGAGACCACCTGGAGGTCGTTCGTACGCAGCCCCCGCCACAAGGCCGCCTGGTGCTCGCGGGGCCTGAGCGGCGTGGAGCAGACGTACTTGGCGCCCTGGAAGTCGGGCTCGGCGAGGTTGTCGGTGGACAGGAAGAGGTACTGCGGGCAGGTCTCCCCGAAGACGGGCAGGCCCTTGTCCCGGGCGGCGGCCAGCTCGGCCACCGCCTCCTCCGCCGAGACGTGGACGACGTAGAGCGGGGAGCCGGCGACCCGCGCGAGCTGGATGGCGCGGTGGGTGGCCTCGGCCTCCAGCAGTACCTTGCGGACCTCGCCGTGGTGGCGGGGATCGGTCTCACCGCGGGCCAGGGCCTGTTCGACGAGGACGTCGATCGCGATGCCGTTCTCGGCGTGCATCATGATCAGCCCGCCGTTGGAGGAGGCCCGTTGCATGGCCCGCAGGATCTGCCCGTCGTCGCTGTAGAAGACCCCCGGGTACGCCATGAACAGCTTGAAGGAGGTGACGCCTTCCCCGACGAGGAGGTCCATCTCCTTCAGGGTGCCCTCGTTGACGTCCGAGAGGATCATGTGGAAGGCGTAGTCGATGGCGCAGTGGCCGTCGGCCTTGTCGTACCAGGTGTCGAGCCCGGCGCGCAGGGGCTGGCCCACGCCCTGCACGGCGAAGTCGACGATGGTGGTGGTGCCGCCCCAGGCGGCGGCCCGGGTTCCGGTCTCGAAGGTGTCCGAGGCGGAGGTGCCGCCGAAGGGGAGCTCCATGTGGGTGTGCGCGTCGACCCCGCCCGGGATGACGTACTTCCCGCTCGCGTCGATCGTACGGTCGGCCGTCCAGGCCTCGGCGGCGGCCGAGCCGCTCGCGGCCAGGGCCGCCACGCGGCCGTCCTCGATCAGGACGTCCGCGTGCAGTTCGTCGGCGGCGGTGACGACCAGGCCGCCGCGGATCAGGGTGCGGATGCTCATCGGAATCCCCCTACTGGATGCTGCGGAGCGCCTGTTCGAGGATCTCGGCGCCCTCTTCCGCCTCGGCCACGGTCAGGGAGAGCGGCGGCGCGATGCGCAGGACGCTGGTGTCGTGTCCGCCGCCCTTCCCGAGCAGCAGTCCGCCCGCGCGGGCGGCCTCCAGGACGGCGGCGGCCGCGTCCGGGTCGGCCCGGTCGGTGCCGGGCCGGGTCAGCTCCAGCCCTGCCATCAGGCCCCGGCCGCGTACCTCCCGTACGGCGGGCACGTGGGCGGCGATGGCGCGCAGCCGCTCCAGGAGGAGGCCGCCGACGCGGCGGGCGTTGCCCTGGAGGTCGTGTTCCAGTACGTACGCGAGGTTCGCGTTGCCGGCCGCCATGGTGACCGGGGAGCCGCCGAAGGTGGAGATGGAGTTGGCGTCGAGGCAGTTCATCACCTCGGCGCGGGCGACGACCCCGCCGATGGACATGCCGTTGCCGATGCCCTTGGCGAAGGTGAGGATGTCCGGCGGGCCGCTCCGGTCGTGGGCCTGCCAGCCCCAGAAGTGTTCGCCCGTACGCCCCCAGCCGGTCTGCACCTCGTCGCTGATCCACAGGATGCCGTGGCGGCTGAGGACCTCGCGGAAGGCTCCGTAGAGGCCGTCGGGCGGGGAGGTGAAGCCGCCGACGCCCTGGATGGGCTCGGCGATGAGCGCGGCCACTCCACCGCGGGCCTGGCCGAGGACGTCTTCGAGGTCCGCGACGGCGGCGGCGGTGAAGTCGGCGTCGGAGAGGTGGGCGAAGGGGCCACGGGTGCGGACGGCTCCGTGGACGTAGTACGTCTGGAGCGGCGAGAGGCTGGTCGGCGACCAGCCGCGGTTGCCGGTGATCGACACGGTGGAGAAGGACCGGCCGTGGTAGCTGTTGCGCATCGCCAGGATCTGGTTGGAGCGGCGGTACGCCGTCGCGAGCAGCAGGGCGGTGTCGTTGGCCTCGGTGCCGGAGGTGGTGAAGAAGACCCGGGCGTCGGGGATGCCGGACAGGGCGGCGATCCGCTCGGCCAGCTCGATCATCGGCCGGTTGAGGTAGAGGGTGGAGGAGTGGATGATCCGGCCGGCCTGCTCGGAGACGGCCTTGGTGACCTCGGGCAGGGCGTGGGCGGTCATCGTGGTGAGGATGCCGCCGAAGAAGTCGAGGTAGCGGTTGCCGTCGGCGTCCCAGACGTGGCGGCCTTCGCCGTGGGTCAGCTCGATGGGGCGGTCGTAGTAGAGCGCGAGCCAGTCGGGCAGGACGGAGCGGTGGCGGCTGTGCAGGGGAATCGGGTTGGTCACGGCTGTACGAGCCCTCCGTAGGCGTCGGGGCGGCGGTCGCGGTAGAAGGCCCATTGGGTGCGGACCTCTTCGATGAGTCCGAAGTCGAGGTCCCGGACGAGGAGTTCCTCCTCCTTGTCGCTTGCGACCTCCCCGACGAACTGGCCGCGCGGATCGACGAAGTAGCTGGTGCCGTAGAAGTCGTTGTCGCCGTACTCCTCCTGGCCGACGCGGTTGATGGCGGCGACGAAGTACTCGTTGGCGACGGCGGAGGCGGGCTGTTCCAGCTGCCACAGGTACGCGGACAGGCCTCGGGAGGTGGCGGACGGGTTGTACACCAACTGGGCTCCGGCCAGACCCAGTTGACGCCATCCCTCGGGGAAGTGGCGGTCGTAGCAGATGTAGACGCCGACCCGGCCGACCGCGGTGTCGAAGACGGGCCAGCCGAGGTTGCCCGGGCGGAAGTAGTACTTCTCCCAGAAGCCCTTGACCTGGGGGATGTGGTGCTTGCGGTACTTGCCGAGGTAGCTGCCGTCGGCGTCGATGACGGCGGCGGTGTTGTAGTAGAAGCCGGCGCTTTCGAGCTCGAAGACCGGGACGACGATGACCATGCCGGTCTCGCGGGCCAGGGCCTGCATGCGGCGGACGGTCGGGCCGTCGGGGACGGGCTCGGCCCAGCGGTAGTGCTCGGGCTCCTGGACCTGGCAGAAGTAGGGGGCGTTGAACACCTCCTGGAAGCCGATGATCTTCGCGCCCTGGGCGGCGGCGCGGCGGGCGTGCTCCTCGTGTTTGGCGATCATCGACTCGGTGTCTCCGGTCCAGGTGGCCTGGACCAGCGCGGCGCGGACGACTTGGGCCATGAGCTGCTCCTCGCGACGGGAACGCCGGTTCTACGCACGTAGACGGAGTACGTAGGGAGTAGAACGTAGGCCTCGTCACAGCGTGGGGCAAGACCGCCGTGCGCGGTTGGAGTAGTCGATCACGTTACGTCGCCCCGTGGTCGATTGCGGTCAGGAGACGGGCGGTTTACGCCGTGGCGATGCCGGCCACGCGGAGGGCGTGGGACAGGTCCCGGCGGTGGGTCGCGGACAGGGCGGCGGCGGCCCGGAGCAGGCGCGGCGCGAACCACCGCGGGTCGCGGCGGGCGAGGTCGGCCGCCTCCTCCGCGGTGCGGACCCGGACGAAGGCGTCGAGCAGGGCGTCGGCCTCGCGGGGCCGGCCGGCCCCGCCGAGGGCGAGTGCCGCGTCGGCGACCTCGGCGGTGGGGCGGGACACGCCCTGGCGGAGCAGGCGGTCGCTGTCGGTCTCCCGGCCCGCCTCGCCGAGGGCGGCGGCGGCCTCGGCGAGCCGCTCGGGCGGCAGCGAGGCGGCCTCCCACAGCAGGGTGCCCCAGTCGGCCGCGAGCCCGGCCCCGAGCAGCTCGGCGGCCAGCCCGGGGAGCCGGTCCGCGGGCCATCCCGCGGCCTCGCAGAGCAGCGCGTGCGCCTCCCCGCCCCGGCCTTGCGCGCGCAGCGCGACCAACTCCCCGACCAGGGCGCGCGTGCTCCCTGCGGGGGGCTCGGCCGGGAACGGGGTCCCGGTAGGCGTCGGGGCGGTTCCGCCGGGGCCGGTCCCGCGCCGGGGCACCTCCTCGGGTGCCGAACGTGACCAGGGGTCGGAGAGTGGCGGCGGAACAACGTTCGGCACCCTGCGGGGGCGCCCCGGCACACGCCCGTCACCACCGGAACCTGGGCCGAAGCGGGCGCCGCGCGGGGCGGGAGCCGGTGCGGGGTCGCCGCCGGGGTGTCCGGGGGGTGGGGTGAAGGGCGGGGGCTCGGGGGCCGGTGAGCCCGCGTACCGGGCGCCTCCGGCACGCCGTGCCCCGCCCCGCAGCCACCGTCCCTCGGCCCGGCCGACGGGGCGCTCGGCCTGCGGAGCCCGCTGCCTGGGCAGCCCGGGCAACGGCTCGCCTGGCCCGTCCACCGGAGGCGCGGTCCCGGCGGCGGGGCCGGGCGGCGTCGCCCCCGGCCACGGGGAGCGGGCGGGCGTCCCGGGCCACGATTCCGCCCCCGCGGGGGACACGGCCGACAGGCGGGACGTCAGGTCCGCATGGCGGGACATGGCCCGTGCGGCATCGTCCTGGACCCAGGAGAGCTCCCGGGACAGGGCGTCCGCCTCCGCCGGGTCGGCGGTGGAGCCGAGCCGCGCCATCAGGGCACGCAGGGCCGTCTCCGACTCGGCCCGCCGATCGGCCGCGGCCGCGAGCTGGGTCCGGAGCTCCTCCGTCCCGCCCGGCAGGCGGTCCCACGCCGTGACCGCCGCCGCCCGCAGCCGCGCCGCGTATACGGTCTCCCGCTGCGCCGGCTCCGCACCGCGCGCCGCCGCCAAGTCCCGCAGCAGCGACTCCAGCACGTCCCACGGCGGCATCGCGGCCCCGTCGAGGCAGGCCCGCATACCCGCCGGGTCCCGGCGCAGGAACTCCCCGTACCAGCCCGACCCGGGATCCAGCCTCTGGGTCAACCCCCGCAAGTACTCGGCAAGTTGACTGATCGCCAATGAAGTCGCGGTCTCCATGACCGCATTGGACCCCACCAGTGTTACGGGCGGGCTACGGGCACCTCAAAGCTTCACGGCGATCCCGGTGTGCGGCCGTTTCCCCCGCCGCGCCACCGTGGCGGGCAGGTCCACCACCCAGAACTGCCAGGTGTACTTCCGCCGCATCAGCCTGCGCACCCGCTTCAGCCCCGCCTCGTCCAGCAGTCGCGCCTCACCCTCCAGCACGGGCGCCCCCGGCGCCACGCGCCCCCGCACGTCGCACGGGGCGACGGAGACCCGCCCGTTGTCGCGTATCCGCTTCACCTTCCACGAATCGCTGCGCGTCCACACGTACAGCTCACCACCGTCGGCCACCGCCCACACCGGAGTCGCGACGGACGTGCCGTCCTTCCGGAAGGTGGTCAGGCTGACGTACTTGCCCCGGTTCAGCTCCTCGAGAGTCATGAGCGGAGCCTACGGCGCCCGGGCGGCGGAGGACCGCGTCCCCCGAGTCGTTCTCAGGGGCCCGGTCGCCGGGGACGGCGCAGGCCGCGACCAGGAGCCCGCTGGCGAGCAGTGCGCCGAGGAGCCCGAGACCGAGTCGCTGGGATGCGTTCGTGGCTGACACGCCTTCACGTGTGCCCCGCGCCCCGGCGGTTCCACCGCCGGTTGGTCCGTTCGGCCGCCGCGCGCGCCCGAACGCGGTGACTATGCGGGAACGACGGCGCAGCGCCGCAGCAGCTCGTCCAGGGAGAGCCCGAGCGTCTCGGCGAGGGCCGCGACCGTGAAGAAGGCGGGGGTGGGCGCCCGGCCCGTCTCGATCTTGCGGAGGGTCTCGGCGGAGAGCCCGGCGCCGGCCGCGACCTCGACCATGCTGCGGCCGCCGCGGGCCTCGCGCAGCAGGGCGCCCAGCCGCTCGCCGCGCTCGCGCTCTTCGGGGGTGAGGGGGGTACGGACCATGCCCTCATCCTACCCCGCGACCCAATAAGTATCCCGTTATAGTTATACCGGTATAGTTATTGGCATGGTGGAACTGAAGACAGACCGACAGATCGACGAGATGCGCGCGGCGGGCCGGGTGGTCGCGCAGGCCCTGGCAGCGGTGCGGGAGGCCGCGCGCGTCGGGGTGTCCCTGCGGGACCTCGACCGGGTGGCCCGCGAGGTGCTCCGCGAGGCCGGCGCGGCCTCGCCCTTCCTGGGATACCGGCCGGGCTTCGCGCCTGTGCCCTTCCCCGCCGTGGTGTGCGCCTCGGTCAACGACGCGATCGTGCACGGCATCCCGGACGGGTACCGGCTGCGCGACGGCGACCTGGTCAGCATCGACTTCGGCGCGAAGCTCGGCGGCTGGGTCGGCGACGCGGCGGTGAGCTTCACGGTCGGCCGGGCCCGCTCCGCCGACCTGCGGCTGATCGAGACCGCGGAGGCGGCACTCGCCGCCGGGATCGAGGCCGCCGTACCGGGAAACCGGATCGGGGACATCGCCCACGCCGTGGGCACGGTCTGCCGCGCCGCCGGGTACGGCATCCCGGACGGCTTCGGCGGCCACGGCATCGGCCGCGGCATGCACGAGGACCCGGGCGTGCCCAACGAGGGCCCGCCGGGACGCGGCATGAAACTGCGCCCCGGCATGGTCCTCGCCATCGAGCCGATGCTGATCGCCGGCGGTACGGACGACTACGTCTGCGACCCCGACGGCTGGACCCTGCGCACCGTCGACGGCTCCCGCGCGGCGCACGCGGAGCACACGGTGGCGATCACCGCCGAGGGCCCGAGGATCCTCACCGCGCTGTAGCCGCTACGGCCTCCCGTGCGGGCGGACCACCATGGCCGAGCCGCCGCCCCGGCGGCTCGTCTCGGCCGCCGCCAGCCAGCGGCCGTCGGGCAGCCGCTGCACGCCGGTCGCGGCACCGATCTCCGGGTTCTGCCGGAAGCCCTGGCCGAGTGCCGCCAGCTCCGCGCGCACCGGGCTGTTCCACAGCCCCGGCTCCAGCTCGGTGGTGGTCTGGTTGCGCTGGCTGGCCCGCGGCGCGGCGATGGCGTCGACCAGCGGCAGGCCCCGGTCCAGGTGGCCGATCAGGGTCTGCAGGACGGTGGTGATGATGGTGGCGCCGCCCGGGGAGCCCACCGCGAGGACGGGCCGCCCGTCGTCCAGCACGATGGTCGGGGACATGGACGAACGCGGGCGCTTGCCGGGGCCCGGCAGGTTCGGGTCCGGGACGCCCGGCGCGGCCGGGGCGAAGGAGAAGTCCGTCAGCTCGTTGTTGAGCAGGAAGCCGCGGCCCGGCACGGTGATCGCGCTGCCGCCGGTGGACTCGATGGTGAGGGTGTAGGAGACCACGTTGCCCCAGCGGTCGGCGACCGTCAGGTGCGTGGTGTTCTCCCCCTCGTACGTGGTCGGGGCGGCCTGCCCGGTCGCCGCGCAGGGCGCGGGGTCGCGCGGGTCCCCCGGTGCCAGCGGGCTGGTCAGCGCCTGGTCCGGGCGGATCAGGCAGGCGCGCGAGTCGGCGAACCGCTGGGACAGCAGTTCGCGCGTCGGCACGTTCTCGGCGGCCGGGTCGCCGACCCAGCGGCCCCGGTCGGCGAAGGAGATCCGGGATGCCTCGATGAACCGGTGCAGGTACTGCGCCTCGGACAGAGCGGAGAGGTCGGCGCCCTCCAGGATGTTCAGCGCCTCGCCGACGGTGGTGCCGCCGGAGGAGGAGGGCGCCATGCTGTAGACGTCCAGGCCCCGGTAGCCGACCCGGGTCGGGGCCTGCCGCTTGGTCTCGTACGCGCGCAGGTCGCCGGTGGTCAGGTCGCCGGGCCGGACGTTGCGGGTGGCCGCCGGGTCCACCGGGGGCTTGCGGACGGCCTGGACGATGTCGTCGGCGATGGGGCCCTTGTAGAGGGCGCCGGTTCCCTTGCGGCCGAGCTCCGCGTACGTGGCGGCCAGGTCCGGGTTCTTGAAGGTGGAGCCGACCACCGGCAGGGCGCCGCCCGGCAGGAAGAGCTTCCTGGTGTCGGGGAAGTCCTTGAACCGGTCCTGGTTGGCCTCGGTCTGGGCCCGGAAGGTGGAGTCCACGGTGAAGCCGTCACGGGCCAGTTTCTCGGCTGGCTTCAGGAGTTGGCCGAGCGGGCGGCTGCCCCAGGAGTCCAGCGCGCTCTTCCAGGTAGCCGGGGTGCCGGGGACCCCGACCCCGCGGCCGCTGGTCTGGCCCTCGGCGAAGGGGATGGGGGCGCCGTTCTCCTGGAAGAGGCCGGCGGTGGCCGTGGCCGGGGCGGTCTCGCGGCCGTCGATGGTCTGGACGCGGCGGGACTTGGCGTCGTAGTAGACGAAGTAGCCGCCTCCGCCGATGCCGGCCGAATAGGGCTCGGTGACGCCGAGCGCGGCGGCGGTGGCGACGGCCGCGTCCACTGCGTTGCCGCCGGAGCGCAGGACGGCGATGCCGGCGGCGGAGGCATCGGCGTCGACGCTGGCGACGGCCCCGCCGTAGCCGACGGCGACCGGCACCTTGGCGGGGGTGGCGGGTGCCGCGGGCGGGGCGGCGGCTCCGGTCGAGACGAGTGCGGCGGCGACGGCCAGCAGCGGTAACGTACGGGCGGCGGAACGGTGCATCCGGACCTCCAGTGGCAGCGTGCGCCGAGCCTAGCGGCCGCCCCGGCGCCCCGTCAGGGCGTCGGCCCAGGAGCCCGGTTCACGGGCCCGGTGTACCGGCCGGTGACCCTCCACATGCGATGCCCTAGCATCCGGCGCATGAACGACGACGTGCGCAACATCGTGCTCGGGGTGATCGCCACCGCCTGCAGCGGCGGGTTCGGCTGGTTCACCCGGACCTACGTCTGGCGGCGCGCGCTCCGCCGCAAACAGGCCTTCTTCGGCCTGCCGACCGGGTCCGACTGTCTGTTCGTGGTCAACCGCCAGATGGGCGGCACCGATTCCTCCCTGCACCGCAACGACGCCTTCGCCCTGCTGGAGATATCCGCCCTGATCAAGGACTGCGGGGCGAACGTGCAGATCGTCACCCACGACGGGGCCCGCCAGGGTTTCGGCGAGCGGGCCGAGTTCTGCGTCGGCGGACCGGTGTCCAACGCCCGGACCACGGCGCATCTGGCCTCCATGCTGCCCGGGGTGCAGACCGACGTCGGCCTCGAGCCGGGCCATCCGGACCGCGGGGCCATCCGCGTCGGCGGGGAGACGTACCGCTGGGAGAAGGGCCTGGTGGAGTACGTGCTGCTGGCGCGGCTGACCACCGGGCAGGGATCGCGGCCGGTGTTCCTGCTGTCGGGGCAGACCGCCAACAGCAACCAGGCCGCCGCCCGTTACCTGGCCAGGCACCATGTGCGGCTGGCCCGCACGTACGGCGACACGTCGTTCTGCGTGATGCTGAAGGTGATCAACTCCGACGCCTACGGGCCGGACGTGACCGAGCTGGTGGCGGACGTCACCGGGGCGGCCCGGACACCCGTAGCGGCAGCCGCGTGATCCCGTTGATGAAGTTCGAGACCAACCGCCGTGGCGGGCCGACGAGTTCGGGGGCAGGCATGGCCGCGCACCACTCCTCGTAGAGGGTGCGCAGCTGGAGCCGGGCGAAGTGGGCGCCCAGGCAGACGTGCGGACCGTCCCCGAAGGACACGTGCGGGTTGGGCGCCCGGCCGAGGTCGAGGCGGCCCGGGTCGGTGAAGACGCGCTCGTCGTGGTTGGCGGAGGCGTGGAAGACCACCACCTTGTCCCCCGCCCGGATCGGCTGCCCGGCCAGCTCGGTGTCGGCGGCGGCGGTGCGGCGGAAGCTGAGCACCGGCGGGTGGACGCGCAGGAGTTCGTCGGCGGCCCTCTCCACCGGGACCTTCCCCCCGGCGAGTTGGCGGTAGGCGTCCGGGGCCTGTGCGAGCGCGAGCAGGCCGCCGGGGGCGGCGCTGCGTACGGTGTCGTTGCCGGCGACGGTGAGCAGGAAGAAGAACATCTCCAGCTCCGCCGGGTCGAGCCGGGCCTCGGCCAGCGCGGTCATCACGTCGTCGCCGGGGTGCGCCCGCTTGTGGGCGGCCAGTTCGCGGGCGTACGCGAACATCTCGCCGAGCAGCGCCGGGGAGCGCGGGTTCAGCGGCTTGCCGTCGGGGCCGAGGAGGGGTGCGGGCGCGTCCTCGGGGTCCTGGTAGCCGATGACCCGTACGGTCCACTCCAGCAGCAGGGCGCGGTCGCCGGGCGGGACGCCCAGCAGGTCGGTGAGGTTGAGCAGGGCGTATTCGTCGGTGACCGTGCGCACGAGGTCGGCGGCGCCGTCCTCGGCCCCGTCCCGGGCGGCGGCCAGCAGCGTACGGGCGCGTTCCCGCACCCTCCCGGCGAAGGCGTCGACCCGGGCGGGCGTGAAGGCGCGGGCGACGAGCCGGCGCAGCCGGCCGTGATCCCCCGAGGTCTTCGCCGGGTCCTGGTTGAGCATCGTGCGGCGCAGGAAGGGCAGGTCGGCCGGGTCCGGGTCGCGGATCTGGGTGGCGCCGGTCCAGGAGGAGTAGGTGCGGTGGTCGCGCAGGAGGCGGACGACATCGGCGTGCCGGGTGACCGCCCAGAAGCCGGGGCCGGCGGGCCAGCCCCCGATCTCCGGCTCCGCCTGCCAGGCCACCGGGTGCCGCTCGCGCAGGATCCGGTAGCGGGCGTGCGGGATGCCCTCGGCGTAGATGCGGGGGTCGAAGACGTCTGGGACGTCCGCGGCGTGGTCCATGGGGCCACCGTGACGGGTGTGCGGCCCTGCCCGCAAGGGCGCGGGCGGCCGCGGGCGTCAGCGCCGCGGGCACTCGGCGGCGGGGAGCTCGGTGTCGGTGCCCCGGAGCGCGACCGGGCTGAGGGTGTCCGGCACGGCGGAGACGCCGACGGTGCACACGAGCTGGTTGCGGGCGAGCTCCGACAGGCCGCCCACGGCGAAGGGCACACGGACCGTGATCCCCGCAGCCGGCGAGTAGTCCGTCACCGCCATGGTGTCCTCCTGTCCGGCGGGCAGCCGGGGCAGCGCCGTCGTGAGCCCGGCCTCCCGGGCCGGACCGACCGGGCCGTCCAGCAGCAGCCGCGCGAGCGCCCGGGGCGCGATGGTGTAGCCGCCGTCGATCGCGAACGGGACCGGGACGAGCCGGTCGCCCTCCTTGGAGACGAAGTAGAGGACGGCGGCGTTGCCGCCGGGCTTCTTCACGGTGGCCGCGTGGCCGCTCTCGATCACCCCGGTCGGTTTGATCCCGCATCCGGAGAGCAGCAGCGCGCAGCCCGCCAGCGCCGCCGTGGCCGCCGCGGCCCGGGATCTCGTCTTCCGCCCGGTCATCGGTGGGCCTCCAGCGGCATGTCGAGGGTGAAGAGGGCTCCCCCGGCAGGACTGTTGGCCGCCCGGAGGGTGCCGCCGTGCAGGCGGACGTTCTCCAGGGTGATGGCGAGTCCGAGGCCGCTGCCGGCGGAGCGGGTCCTGGCCGCGTCGGCCTTGAAGAAGCGGTCGAAGATGTGGGGCAGCACCTCGGGGGCGATGCCGGGCCCGCTGTCGGCGACGTCGATGAGCAGCCGTTCGCCGTCCTCCCCCGGCGCGGTCCGTACGGTGACGCGTACGGGGGCGCCGCCGTGCCGCAGGGCGTTGCCCACGAGGTTGGCGAGGACCACGTCGAAACGGCGCGGGTCGAGCCGGGCGCGTACCCCGTCCGGCAGCTCGGTGACGACGCGCTCGTCGTCCCAGTGGCGTCGTTCGAGGGTCTTGCGCACGGCTTCCGCGATGTCCACGTCGTCGAGGTTGAGCTCGGCGGCCCGGGCGTCGAAGCGGGATATCTCCATCAGGTCCTCGACGAGGACGGCGAGTTTGCCGGTCTCGGCGCTGACCAGGCGCAGGGCCTTGGCGGTGTCGGCGTCGAGGTGTGCGGCGTCCTCGTCGAGGACCTCGGTCACGGCGAGCATCCCGGCGAGGGGGGTGCGCAGCTCGTGGGAGACGTCGGAGGCGAAGCGGCGGGCACGGGTCTCCGCCTCCTGCAGCTCGCGCACGGACTCCTGCAGGGCCCGGGCGGTCTCGTTGAAGGTGCGGGCGAGGCCGGCGAGTTCGTCGGCGCCCCGGACCTCGATGCGGGTGTCGAGGCGGCCGCGGCCCAGCCGCTGGGCGGCCCGGCGCATGTCGCGGACCGGCCGCAGCACGCTGCGGGCGGCCAGCAGCGCGGGGACGATGGCGATGGCCAGCCCCGGGACGGCGCCGCGCTGGGCGGCGACGACCATGGCCTCGACGGTCTGCTTCTCGGTGGTGAGCGGGATGCTGGCGTAGAAGACGGCCCCGGTGGCTTCGGTGTAGCCGTTGTGCGCGAAGAGGGCGGGGACGCCGATCGTGAGCCACGGATTGCCGCGTTGGTCCTCGACGCGCTGGAAGGCGGTGTAGCGGTTGTTGCGGACCTGCTCGCGCAGGCTGTCGGTGATCACCGTGGACGTGGGCGTACCGGGGTTGGTGGAGGTGCGCAGGCCGCCGTACTCGCCGAAGATGATCCACGGGTGTGGTTTGCCGCGCTTGCCGAGCTCGGTGACGATGCGCTGGAGCTCCTGCTGGGTCATGGGGAGGCGGATCTCCTGCTGCTCCACCTGGTCCCGCAGGGTGCTGACGGCGGTGTCCTGGGTCTGCTTGAGGATGGCGTTGCGCGCCTGCTGGTAGGTCAGGGCGGCGGTGGTCACCGCGCTGATCGCGGCGACCAGCAGGAAGGCCGCGATCAGCCGGGTGCGCAGGCCCAGCGGGGCTATCCGTCTCACGGCGGCCTACAGGGGGCCGAAGCGGTAGCCGAAGCCGCGTACGGTCTGGATGTAGCGGGGGCTGCGGGCGGGGTCCTCGATCTTGTGGCGCAGGCGGCGCACGCAGGCGTCCACGAGCCGGGCGTCGGCGTGGTAGCTGTGGTCCCAGACGTACTCGAGGAGCTGCTGGCGGGAGAAGACCTGCTCGGGCGAGGCCGACAGGTGCAGCAGGAGCTTGAGCTCGCTGGGGGCCAGCGCGACCCGCTCGCCGTTCTTGGCGACGGTCAGCCCGGCCCGGTCGATGGCGAGTTCGCCGTGGACCTCGACCTCGGGGCGCACGCCCACGGGGTCGATGAGCCGGCGCAGGACGGCCTTGATGCGGGCCTCGATGACCTCGGTGCGGGCGGGTTTGACGATGTAGTCGTCGGCTCCGGCCTCCAGGCCGACGACTATGTCGAAGTCGTCGCCGCGCGCGGTGAGCATGATGATCGGCACCTCGCTGGTCTCGCGGATGCGGCGGCAGACCTGCACGCCGTTGATCCCCGGCAGCATCAGGTCGAGCAGGACCAGCTCGGGGCGGAAGCCCCCCATCAGGGCGAGCCCCTCCTCGCCGGTCTCCGCGGAGCTCACTTCGTGCCCGCGCCGGCGCAGGCCCAGGCCCACCCCCTCCCGCACGGAAGGGTCGTCCTCGATCAGCAGTACGCGTGGCATCCGGTCAGTATCCCAAGGTGTTTCATGGCTTTCATCCCGCTATCGGCCGATCTTGCGCCGCAGGGAGTCCAGCTGGTCGGTGATCTCCGTCAGGCGCAGCGGCCCGGCGAGGAGGACGACGACGAGCGCCAGCGCGATGGTTCCCGCCCCGACCGCGGCGAAGTTGCCGAAACGGTCGGCGGCGCGGGCGGCCGCGTACCCGGCGGCCGCCGCTGGGACGCAGGCGGCGAGGAGGCGCAGGTGGGTCCGTACGGCGGTCGCGCGCAGCTGCGTACGGGTGCCCGCGCGCGGGCCGAGCCGACGGGAGAGGGCGTACGCGGTCACGGCGGCGCCCGCGAGGAAGGCGAGGGAGGAGGCCGCGGCCATGCCGGTGACCGCCCAGCGCGGGGACAGCAGGAGGTACGCGGCGGCGGACAGCCCCGCGTTCAGCGCGGCGATGACCAGGTTCAGGAAGAAGGGGGTGCGGGTGTCGGAGAGGGCGTAGAAGCCGCGCGAGAGCACGTACTGGGCGGAGAAGGCGATCAGGCCGGGTGCGAAGGCCATGAGCATGCCCGCCATGACCTCGATGTCGGCGGCGCCGGTGCGGCCGTACTCGAAGACGCTGCCCATCACCCAGGGGGCGAGGGCGGCGAAGACGGCGGCGGCGGGGACGACGAGGGCGGCGCTGGAGCGCAGGGCGTAGGAGATGTCCCGGCGTACGGCGCCGAGGTCGCCGTCGGAGGCGGCGGAGCTCATCCGGGGCATCAGGGCGGTGACGAGGGAGACCGTGATGATGCCCTGCGGGACGATCCACAGCTGGTAGGCGTTGCTGTAGGCGGTGTAGCCGGCGCCGCCCGCGAGGCCGGCTTCGACGGCGTGCTGTCCGGTGGTGGTGGAGAGCCGGGTGACGACCCAGTAGGCGATCTGGTTGGTGAGGACGAGCATGACCGTCCAGCCCGCGTTGCGCAGCGGGCGGCCGAGGCCGCTGCCGCGCCAGTCGAAGCGGGGGCGCCAGCGGAAACGGGCGGCGCGCAGCGAGGGGACCAGGGCGAGGGCCTGGATGACGATGCCGGCGGTGGTGCCGAGGCCCAGCAGCCGGGTCTCGGCGGCGGTCAGGCCGTCCGCGGCGTCGTGGGAGACGTAGAGGAAGAGCCCGAAGACGCCGATGATCACGAAGTTGTTGAGGACCGGGGTCCACATCATCGCGCCGAACCGGCCGCGGGCGTTCAGCACCTGGCCGAGCAGGGTGAAGAGCCCGTAGAAGAGGATCTGCGGCAGGCAGTAGCGGGCCAGGGCCACGGTGGTGTCCGCCTGGGCTCCGCTGTAGTCGGTGTACGCCGAGACGATCAGCGGGGCGGCGAGGACCGCGACGGCGGTGAGCGCGACGAGGGCCGCGGTGCAGGCGGTGAGCAGCCGGTCGGTGTAGGCGGAGCCGCCGTCGGCGTGCTCCTTGGCGGCGCGCACGAGCTCGGGGACGAAGACCGCGTTCAGGGCGCCGCCGATGAGCAGCATGTAGATGATGTTCGGGACCGTGTTGGCGACGGCGTAGCCGTCGCCGAGCAGTCCGGTGCCGAGCGCCGCGACGACGACGGCGGATCGGACGAAGCCGGTGGCGCGGGAGACGATCGAGCCGGCCGCCATGAGCGCGCCGCTGCGCAGCACGGAGGTCTTCCCCCCGGCCGCGCGCTCGGCGCCCGCCTCGGCGGGTCTGGTGTCGGTGGCCGTCACCGGCGGGCCATGTAGGCCTGGAACGCCTTGTAGAGCGCCGTGTTGGCGTATCCGTCCATCGGGGTCTCCCACTCGCCGAGCGTCTCGACGACCTGTCCGCCGGTGCCGAGCTTCCAGCGCAGCAGCCCGAAGGAGCGTTCGTCGGGGTCGAGGGTGGAGGGTACCCCGCGCATGTCGTACTCGTCCGCCCCTAGGGCATGGGCGTCACACATCATCCGCCACTGCAGGGCGTTGCTGGGGCGGACCTCGCGGCGGTGGTCGGCGGAGGCGCCGGTCTGGTACCAGACCCGGTTCCCGGCGACGATCATCGTGTGGGCGGCGAGGATCTCGCCCCGGTGGATGCCCAGGTAGAGCCGCATCCGGCCCGGATTCTCGGCGTTGAGGACCTGGTACTGCTGCTCGTAGTACGCGAGGGAGCGGCCGAGCCGGAAGCCGTCCCGCTCCTCGGTGATCCGCAGCAGCCGGTAGAACTCGGGCAGGTCGTCGGCGGTGCCGACGACCGTCTCCACTCCCGCCTTTGTGGCCTTGCGCACATTGCGCCGCCACTCCTGGTTCAGGCCGGACCACAGGTCGTCGAGGGTGCGGCCGGCCAGCGGTACGCGGAAGACGTGTCGGGGCTGGGCGTCGCCGTCGTCCTCGCCGCCGCAGCGCTTCCAGCCGCGCGTGCGCAGCCGGTCGGCGAGGGCGGCGCCGACCGGGTCCACCTCGGTGGCGAGCACGTCGGAGATCTGCCGGCCGGGCCCGGTGGCCGCTTTGACGGTGGCCGCGTCCCAGCGGCGGTAGGCGGGGGTGGGGCCCATGCGGACGGCGAAGGCGCCCGCCGCCCTCAGGTGGCGCTTGAGGGGGGTGAGCCAGCGGTCTATGTGCGGGTCGGACCAGTCGGCGACGGGGCCCTCGGGCAGGTAGGCGAAGTATTTGCGGGTGCCGGGGAATTGGCGATAGAGAACGAGTCCGGCACCGACGAGGCTGCCGTCGGGCAAGTGCCATCCGACCCTTTCCGAGCGCCAAAGGTCCTTCACCTCGGCCCAGGACGGGTACTGCAGAAAGCTCGCCCGCCCGTGCCCGGAGAGGAATCCCAGGTATGCGGAAACGGACAGGGCGCGCACGCTCAACTCCTGATCCTGGTCTTGCTGAGCGGGGGTCACGAGCAGTGCACACACGGCCGGCGGCCTTCCTGTTCGATCCGATGGGTACACACAGCACTCTCACAGCCGCCCGTGACCGAAGTGCGCGGCGAATGTGACCGGACGATGACCGTTTCGCTGCGGTACATGTCACAGAGAAAATCCGGATCTTTTCTTCAACTTCCGCAACCTAAAGTCGCTCTGTCCGCTCCTACTTTGCGGACGTTCATTTCGTTGGAGGGGTTTTCGTTGAGCCGCACACGCCGTACCGCCATGGCTGGGACCGCACTTCTGGCCCTTGCGCTGACCGCCTGCGGGGGCGGTTCGGGAGCCGCCGGGAGCGGGTCCGGCAAGGCGGAGATGAAGCCGAAGCCGGACATGGCGATCTCCGTGAACCTCACGGGCGATCAGGTCAAGGCCGGTGAGCCCGTGAAGGTGACCATCGCCGACGGCAAGCTCTCGCTCGTGAAGGTGACGGACGCCAAGGGCGGGGAGTTGGCCGGACAGATATCCGCCGACGGCAAGACCTGGACCTCGGAGCGCAACGCCTCGCCCGGCACGGACTACAAGGTCGAGGCGCAGAACACCGACAGCCAGAGCGCGACCGCCCAGTTCAAGACCTCGGCCGCCGACAAGGTGAACAAGGTCTCGATCAACGTGGCCAAGGGCAGCACGGTGGGCGTGGCCATGCCGGTCTCGCTGGTCTTCGACAACCCGGTCAAGAACAAGGCCGAGGTGGAGAAGCAGCTGAAGGTCACCACCTCGGACAACACCGAGGGTTCCTGGGGCTGGTTCAAGGACTACTCCGGCAAGGACCGGGTGGACTGGCGGCCCAAGGACTACTGGAAGTCCGGCACCGACGTGAAGGTCGACATGAACCTGAACGGCGTGGACTCCGGCCCGGGCGGCGGCCTCTTCGCGCGGGACTACAACACCGAGTTCAAGATCGGCAAGGACCGCCGGATGGAGGTCAGCCTCGACACCAAGAAGCTGAAGGTGACCGAGGACGGCCAGACGGTGAAGACCATCCCGATCTCGGCCGGCACGCCGGGCGGCAAGAAGGCCTCCTGGTCCGGGAAGATGGTGCTGATGTCCAAGGAGGGCACCATCCGGATGGACTCCCAGACGGTGGGCCTGGGCGACGCCTACGACAAGATGGTCGACTACTCGATGCGGCTGACCTGGTCGGGCATGTACGTGCACGCCGCGCCCTGGAACAACGCCAACTTCGGCGTCGCCAACACCAGTTCGGGCTGCGTGGGCATGAGCGACGCCAACGCCAAGTCCTTCTACTCCGAGGTGCAGGTCGGCGACCCGTTCGAGGTCGTCGGTGACGGCTCGAAGGGCAACGCCGAGATCGGCAACGGCTACGGCGAGTGGAACCTGTCCTGGGACCAGTGGAAGGCCAAGAGCGCCCTCTCCGGCACCCCCCAGAACGGCTGATCCGGCCGCTGACTTTCGTTCAATCGTTACCAGTGCGTAACTTACCCATGGGTTACTTCCGGTAATCCTCTGCGGCTACCGTCGGGTCACTTTGACGACCCGGCGCACGCGAGGAGCGATTGATGGAACGCACCACCACCGCCGCAGCCGTGGCAGCCCTCCTGGCGGCAGCCGCCCTGGGCCTGGCCCCCCACCAGGCCCAGGCGGCTCCCGCCACCGCCGTGACGGCGTCCGCCGACGCCTCTTCGGAACTGCGCTTCCACGACATCCCCGGCTCCGGAGGCATCACCCTCAAGGGCAACGTCTTCACCCCGGCCGGCGCCCAGGCCGGCCGGAAGTATCCGCTGATCGTGCTGCCCACCAGCTGGGGCATGCCGCAGATCGAATACATCGCCCAGGCCAAGAAGCTCGCCGACTCCGGCTACGTCGTGGTCGGTTACACCTCCCGCGGCTTCTGGCTCTCCGGCGGGCAGATCGAGGTGGCCGGCCCGCCGGACGTCGCCGACGTCTCCGCCGTCATCGACTGGGCCCTCGCCCACACCCCCGCCGACGCCGACCGCATCGGCCTCGGCGGCGTCTCGTACGGCGCGGGCATCAGCCTGCTGGCCTCCGCGCACGACCCGCGCGTCAAGGCCGTGGTCGCGATGAGCGGCTGGGCCGACCTCATCGAGTCCATCTACTCCGGGCGCACCCAGCACCTCCAGGCCGCCGCCATGCTCGGCGCCGCCGGCTACCTCACCGGCCGCCCGGGCCCCGAACTCCAGCAGATCCTCGGCGACTTCCTCGGTTCGAAGCTGGAGAACGAGCAGGCGATGATCGACTGGGGCAAGGAGCGCTCGGCCGCCGAACAGGTGGACCGGATCAACGCCAACGGCCCCGCGATCATGCTGGGCAACGCCTGGGGCGACACCATCTTCCCGCCCAACCAGTACGCGAAGTTCTTCGAGAGGCTGACCGGCCCCAAGCGCCTGGAATTCCGCCCCGGCGACCACGCCACCGCCGAGGGCACCGGCCTGCTCGGCCTGCCCAACGACACCTGGACCAACGCCCACCGCTGGTTCGACCGCTACCTCAAGGGCGAGCGCAACGGCGTCGACACCGAGGCCCCGGTGCAGATCAAGTCCCGCAGCAATGACGGCTACGAGGGCTACGCCGACTGGAAGTCGGTCGGCTCCGGCGGCACCGAGAAGCTCGCGCTCTCCGACAGCGAGCACCTCTTCGCCAACGTGGACTCCGGCGCCGACGGCGGGATCATCTTCCTCTCCAGCGTCCTCGACCAGTTCGTCAAGGCACCCCCGGCCGCCTCCATCCCGCTCCTCCCCCGCGCCTTCGCCGCGGTCTGGCAGTCGGAGCGCTACGGCGAGGACCGCCGCGTCCGCGGCACGGCCAAGCTGCACACCACCGTCACGCCCACGAAGGCCGACGGCACCTTCGTCGCCTACCTCTACGACGTCGGCCCGCTCGGCATCGGCAAGCTCGTCAGCAACGCCCCGTACACCTTCCACGACCGCACCCCCGGGCGGGCGTTCGGCGTGGGCCTGGAGCTTTTCTCCACCGCCTACGACGTGCCCGCGGGCCACCGGCTCGCCCTCGTCGTCGACACCGTGGACCCGCTCTACATCGAGCACAACCCCGCCGGCGCGCAGCTGACCTTCTCCTCGCCGCGCACCGATCCCTCGTACGTCTCGGTGCC
Organism: Streptomyces sp. NPDC048337; assembly: GCF_043201175.1. Classification (NCBI taxonomy): domain Bacteria; kingdom Bacillati; phylum Actinomycetota; class Actinomycetes; order Kitasatosporales; family Streptomycetaceae; genus Streptomyces; species Streptomyces sp. NPDC048337. The sequence continues at coordinate 146,294 of NZ_JBICYR010000008.1, read as the reverse complement.
GCTGCGCGAGCAGTGACCACGGCTGCTGCCGGGCGGGGAAGGCTCCCCGGGGGCTACTCCCGGCCCGGCAGCACCACTCCCGGTTCGGCCGCGGCGACCTCCACCGCCTTGGTCTTGAGGCTGCGCCGCTCCCGCCGGGCCACCCAGGTCGCGAACCAGGACAGCAGCATGCACATCCCGATGTAGATCGGCGAGATGATCATCACGACCGGGATGAAGGGCAGGTCGTAGTCGAGGTTGGAGGCGATCAGCTTGCCCGCGTGCAGGAACTCCTCGTAGGTGATCAGGTAGCCGAGCGAGGTGTCCTTCAGGGCCACCACCAGCTGGCTGATGATGGTGGGCAGCATGGCGCGGACCGCCTGCGGGGCGAGGACGAAGGTCATCACCTGCGTCTTGCGCATGCCGAGCGCGTACGCGGCCTCGCGCTGGCCCTTGGCCACCGCGTTGATGCCCGTACGGAAGACCTCCGCGAGCACCGAGCCGTTGTAGAGGGTCAGCCCCGCCACCAGAGCGGGCAGCGGCTGGACCTTCAGGGCGACGAAGATGAAGAAGATCATCACCAGGACCGGCATGGCCCGGAAGAACTCCACGCACAGCGTCGCCAGCCAGCGCACCGGCCGGTGGACCGAGAGCCTGCCGGTGGCGAGCACCGCGCCGAGCACGAGCGAGAGCACCGAGGCGTAGGCGAAGGCCTTGAGGGTGTTCCACAGGCCCTTGAGCAGCAGCTCCTGGATGCCCTCGTAGGTGAAGGGGCTCCACTTGGCGGCGGTGAACTGGTGGGTGTCGAAGAGCAGGTAGAGGATCCAGGCCAGCAGGCCGAGGATCACCACGGTCGACAGGATCCCGTAGAGGAAGTGCCGGCGCTGGGCCTGGGGGCCCGGGATGTCGTAGAGGGCGGTGGACTCCATGTCCCCGTGGAGCGCGTGCGCGGTCATCGGGCGACTCCGAAGCGCTTCTCCAGCACGTTGAAGAGCGCGCTGATGGACAGGGTGATGATCAGGTAGCCGACGGCGATCCAGACGAAGGTCCAGATGATGCTGTAGCCCAGCTCGTTGAGGGTCTTGTAGGTGCCCAGCAGCTCGGTGACGCTGAAGGCGCCCGCGATCGCGGAGTTCTTGGCGAGCGCGATCAGGGTGGAGCCGATGGGCGGGATGACGGAGCGGAAGGCCTGGGGCAGGACCACCGCGCCGAGCGTCTGGCCGAAGGACATGCCGAGGCTCCGGGCCGCCTCGCCCTGGCCCTTGGGCACGGTGTTGATGCCCGAGCGCAGGGCCTCGCAGATGAAGGCGGACGTGTAGCAGCCGAGCGCGAGGACGGCGAAGAGCTGGAAGGGCAGGACCAGGCCGAAACGGGGCAGGCCCAGCAGGACGGCGAAGAAGAGCAGGGTGAGCGGGGTGTTGCGCAGGACGGTGACCCAGACCGTGCCGAAGACCCGGAAGGAGCCGACGGGCGCGACGCGGAAGGAGGCCATGACGAAGCCGAGGACCAGGGCGAGGAGGGAGGCGTAGACGGTCAGCTCGACGGTGCCGAGGAACCCCTTCCCGTAGAGCGAGAAGTTCTTGGTGAGCACGTCCATGGCGGTGTCCTCTCCCTCAGCCCGCCGGGTAGCGGTCGATGGGCGGCGGAGCGGGGGCGGGCACGCCGGACAGGCCGAGCGTGGCCTCGTAGGCCTTCTTCCAGTTGCCGTTCCTCTCGTTCTCCTCCAGGGCGTCGTCGAGCGCGAAGCGCAGGGCGTTGTCGCCGCGCGGGACGCCGATGCCGTAGGGCTCCTTGGAGAAGGGCCTGCCGACCACCTTGAGTTCCTCGGGGACCTTGGCGGCGTAGCCGAGGAGGATGGAGTCGTCGGTGGAGACGGCGTCGACCTGGTAGGTGAGCAGGTTGTCCACGCAGACCGAGTAGGTGTCGTAGGCGACGAGGACGGCCTTGGGGAACTCCCTCTGGAGCCGCTGGTACGGGGTGGAGCCGGCGGCCGAGCAGACCTTCTTGCCCGCGAGGTCCTCGGGGCCCTTGATGTCCTTCTCGTTCCTGCGGACCAGGAGGGACTGGCCGGCCATGAAGTAGGGGCCGGCGAAGCCGACCTGCTTCTTGCGGTTGTCGTTGATCGTGTAGGTGCCGACGTAGTAGTCGATCTGGCCGTTCTGCAGGGCCGTCTCGCGGTTGGCGGAGGCGATCGTCCGGAACACGATCGTCTTGGGGTCGAAGCCGAGCGAGGCCGACATCATCCTGGCGATCTCGATGTCGAAGCCGGAGTAGCCGCCGCCCGCGGGGTCCTTCTCCCCCAGGTACGGCTGGTCCTCCTTGGCGCCGACCACGAGGTGGCCGCGCTTGCGGGCCTTCTCCCAGGTGCGGGAGTCGGGCAGCCGGAAGGCGGTGTCGACCTTGTACGTGGGCAGGTCCTCGGGCTGTGGTCCCTTGACCGGGGGGCTGCCGGACCTGCCGCAGCCGGTGGCGGCGGCGAGCAGGACCGCGAGGAGCGCGAGCGCGCGCAGGTGTCTCATCGGCCGGGCCCCTCAGTGCTTGAGGATCTTGGAGAGGAAGTCCCTGGCCCGCGCGCTCTCGGGGGCGGTGAAGAACTCCTCCGGGGTCCGGTCCTCGACGATCTTCCCGTCGGCCATGAAGACGACGCGGTTGGCGGCGGAGCGGGCGAAGCCCATCTCGTGGGTGACCACGACCATGGTCATGCCCTCCCTGGCGAGCTGCTGCATGACCTCCAGCACCTCGTTGATCATCTCCGGGTCGAGCGCGGAGGTGGGCTCGTCGAAGAGCAGGGCCTTGGGGTTCATGGCGAGGGCGCGGGCGATGGCGACGCGCTGCTGCTGGCCGCCGGAGAGCTGGGCGGGGTACTTCTCGGCCTGGTCGGCGAGGCCGACGCGGTCCAGGAGCTCGCGGGAGCGCTTGTCCGCCTCCTCCCTGCGGCGCTTGCGGACCTTGATCTGCGAGAGGGAGATGTTGGCGAGGACGGTCTTGTGCGCGAAGAGGTTGAAGGACTGGAAGACCATCCCGACCTCGGCGCGCAGGTGGGCCAGCTCCTTGCCCTCGGCGGGCAGCGGCTGTCCGTCGAGGAGGATGGTGCCGGACTCGACGGTCTCCAGCCGGTTGATGGCCCGGCACAGGGTGGATTTCCCCGAGCCGGAGGGGCCGATGATCACCACCACCTCCCCGCGGCCGACGGTGAGGTTGATGTCCTGTAGTACGTGCAGCTGTCCGAAGTGCTTGTTGACGTCCCGCAGCTCGATCAACGGATCGACGGCCACCATGCGCTGCCCTGCCCACTTGTCGGTGTCGAGGTCAGCGCAAACTATCCAGCCCTGGAAGGGCACTTCACCTCGACACGCCTAAAGGGGACATAAAGCCCGGATCGGGTCAGCCCTCCGAGGCCTCGGCGTAGGCCTGGCTGAGCTCGGGGGAGCCGGTCATCGCCCAGGAAACCCCCGATTCGATCACGTTCAGCTCCCGGCCGGAGGCCAGCCGGATCACCGGCTGGCCGTTGGGCCAGACCTGCCAGCCGGCGCCCGGGATGGTCCGGATGATCACGGTCCCGAGGTAGAAGCCCGCGTCGTTGCCGAGCCACGGCACGATCTCGGGATCCCGCCGCCAGCGCGGCATCAGCTGGTCGAGCGCCTCCAACGAGGCCTGGCTCTCGTCGAGTTCGAGCCCGGCCTGCCTCGCCTGGACGCGCAGCATCTCGCACTCCGAGAACAACTCGGCAACGCCCTCGGGATCGTCCGCGAGGGCGGCGGCGAGACCCGCGCCCTGTTCCGATTCATGCCGGTTCAGCCAGTTGTCCAGGAAAGGGATGTTCATACCGCCCAGCGTCGCACCAGGATCCGCCGCTGGCCACAGGGCGCGCCTGGGCGGAATCCACTGAGCCCTAGCTGTCGAGCGCCAGGTCCACGACGACCGGTGCGTGGTCGGAGGCGCCCTTGCCCTTGCGCTCCTCGCGGTCGACGTACGCGTCGGTGACGGCCTTGGCGAAGGGCTCGTTCCCGTACACCAGGTCGATGCGCATGCCCCGGTTCTTGGGGAAGGCGAGCTGGCGGTAGTCCCAGTACGTGTACGGGCGGTCGTACTTGAGGGGGCGCGGCACCACATCGGAGAGCCCGGCGGCCCGCAGCGCCTCCAGGGCGGCCCGCTCGGCCGGGGTGACGTGGGTGAGGCCCTCGAAGACCGCGGGGTCGTAGACGTCCTCGTCGGTCGGGGCCACGTTGTAGTCGCCGAGCACGGCGAAGGGGCGGGGGCCGGCCGCGTCCTCGGCGACGGCGGTGGTCAGGGCCCGGAACCAGTCCAGCTTGTAGCCGTAGTGGTCGTGCTCGACCTCGCGGCCGTTGGGCACGTACACCGACCAGAGGCGGACCCCGCCGCAGGTGGCGGAGATCGCGCGGGGCTCGTCGACCTCCTCGTAGAGGGGCCCGCCGGGCAGCCCCACGACCACGTCGTCCAGGCCGACCTTGGAGATCAGGGCCACGCCGTTCCACCGGCCGGTGGCGTTGACGGCCGACTCGTAGCCCAGCTCGCGCAGCTCGGCGTGCGGGAACTGCTCGGCGGAGCACTTGGTCTCCTGGATGCACAGGACATCCGTACCGGAGCTCTCCAGCCAGGCCAGCAGGCGGGGCAGCCGGGCGGTGATGGAGTTGACGTTGAACGTGGCGATACGCATGCGTCCCAACCTACCGCCCGGCACCGACAGTCACAGTTCTGTGGAGTCCCCTGCGGTGAGTCGGCCGTACTCGGCGCCGCCGAGGTTCCCGATCTGGGTGGCGTAGATCGGCAGCGCCAGGTCGGTCAGGCCCGCGTCGTGGATGGCGAGGGTCTGGCGCGGCTTGACCTCACGGACGTAGTCGATCACTTCGGCGATCTTGTTCCATGGCGCGTGCACCGGGAGCATCAGCGTCTCCACCTCCGCCCCGGGCACGGTCAGGGCGTCCCCGGGGTGGAAGAGCGAAGCGTCCACCAGGTAGCCGACATTGGTGATCCGCGGGATGTCCGGGTGGATCACGGCGTGCAGTTCGCCGTGCACCTGGACCTCGAACCCGGCGGCGGTGAAGGTGTCCCCGTGGCCCACGGTGTGCACCCGGCCCGGATAGGCGGGGGCCAGCTTCTCCGCGACGCTGCGCAGGGTCCACAGCTCGGCCGCCGGATTCGCGTCGAGGGCGGCCCGCAGCCGGCCCTCCTCGAAGTGGTCGGGGTGTTCGTGCGTGACCAGCAGGGCGTCCGCCCCGAGGCCCGCGTCCTGTTCGCTGAAGGCGCCCGGGTCGATGACGAGCGTGCGCCCGCCCTTCTCCAGCTGGACGCAGGAGTGCAGTCGCTTGGTGAGCTTCATGATCCCCAGGCTAAGCGGTCTCGGGGAAGTGGGGTGCGTTTCCGCGTCGTCCGGTGCGGTGCATCGCAAGGCGGAGCAGTGCCCTTGTACTGGACGTACTTGGGTGCTGCGACAACGCGGCGAGGTGCCGTGCCGGACGACGCGGGGACGTGCCCCAATTCCCCGAGACCGCTAGACCCGGAGGCCGGTGTCACGGGGTCGTCGTGGACACCACGTAGACCCTGGGGTGCTCCGGATCCGTCATGTCGACCGTGATGTCCCGGGTGGGGCGCGGGTCCGGCTGCTCCAGGGTGATCCCGTACCAGGTGGCCTTCGGGCTCCAGCTCCAGCCCGCGACCTCGGCGTCGTGCGGGGAGATCGCGACCTCGCCGGGGTTCAGCGCGGCCCGGCTGGTGCCGACGGAGGCGAGGAAGAGGTCCAGGTCCGCCGGGGTGACCGCAAAGGCGGTGAACAGCCGGCTGGTGCGCCAGTTGTTGGTCTCCAGGAACCCGACCCGCCAGGCCTTGTCCGGGATGGGGACCTCGTAGATGCTGCGCTGCACCTTCGAGGGCCAGCCGGGGCGCACCTTGGTGGCACCGATCTTCGCGGCCTTGTCGCGGCCGCTCTCGCGGCTCTGCTGGGTGGAGATCGCCAGGTAGCCCGCGGGTACGCCGATCAGCAGCACGATGATGATCGCGGTGATCCAGCGGCGCTTGACGACGTGCCTGCGGTCCTCGGCGGTGGGCCGCGGCGTGCCGCCCTCGTCGGGGGCGGAGGCCTGGCGGGGCAGGGTGGGCGGGGGTGTCACGCTTTCGGTTCCTGGTCCTCGGGGCCGGTGGTGTCGCGCCGGCCCAGCTGCTGCGCGTAGCGCTCGTACCGTTCGTAGCGCTCCACGCGGCGGCGGGTGGCGCGGCGGAAGCGGCGGGCGACCAGTCGGGCGAGGTCGGCCGCTCCGACCATACCCGCCTCCGGGCCGAGCTGGGCCTTCGCGATCCGGGCCTCGGGGCGGTAGCCGCGGCCGGTGAGGTGGCGGCGGAAGGCCTCCCGGGCCGGGCCGATCAGCAGGTCGTCGGCGGCGCTGACCCCGCCGCCGATGACGAAGCAGGAGGGGTCGAGGGCGGCGGCGAGGTTGGCGATGCCGACGCCGAGCCACTGGCCGATGTCCTGGAGCAGCTCCACGCACATCGCGTCGCCCTCGCGGGCCAGCTCGGTGATGAGCGGCCCGGTGATCTCCGAGACGTTGCCGCCCACCCTGGCGATGATGTTGTACGCGACCGGGGAGTCGGCGGCGGCCAGCTCGCGGGCCTCGCGGACCAGGGCGTTGCCGGAGCTGTACTGCTCCCAGCAGCCGCGGTTGCCGCAGGGGCAGCGGTGCCCGCCCGGGACGACCTGCATGTGGCCGAACTCGCCGGCGACCCCGTACCGGCCGCGCTTGACCTGGCCGCCTTCGAGGATGGCCCCCCCGATGCCGGTGCCCAGCGTGATCATGACGAGGTGGTCCTCGCCGCGGCCGGCGCCGAAGCGCCATTCGGCCCAGGCGGCGGTGTTGGCATCGTTGTCGACCATGACCGGGACCGCGAGCCGGGACTGGAGGGCGTCACGCAGCGGCTCGTCCCGCCAGGCCAGGTGCGGGGCGAACAGGACGCGCGAGCGGTCGGCGTCCACCCAGCCGGCCGCGCCGATGCCCACCGCGTGCACGTCGTGCCGGTCGGAGAGGTCCAGGACCAGCTCGACGATGGTGTCCTCGACGACCTTGGGGCTCTTGGACTTGTCCGGGGTCTCGGTACGGATCTTCTCCAGGATGATGCCGTCGGCGTCGACGACGCCGGCCATCACCTTGGTGCCGCCGATGTCGATGCCGACGGTCGGGACGCGCGGGGCGGTCAGGTGCGACCTCCGCTCGCGCGTGCCGACCGTGCGCAGCACAGTGGCCCGCGCCGAGCCGCGGCGCGGCGGCGTGAACCCCCGGTAGGTGCTGCTCATCGGTGTGCCGTCGTCTCTCTTGCTCATGCCGTGCCCGGCGCGGCGTCGTCGCCGCGGGGCGCGCGCCCGCCTGCGGCGGGGCCCTGGCCCGATTCTGCCACCCGCTCCAGTTCGTGGCTCAGTTCCTCCAGCTCCGAGCCGCCCGCCATCTGGCGGGTGAGCTCGTCGAGGCTGATCGAGTCGCGGGTGTGGCTGCCCGCCATGGTGCCGCGCTTGAGGAGGACGAAGCGGTCCCCGACCAGGTGGGCGTGGTGCGGGTTGTGGGTGATCAGAACCACCCCGAGGCCGGCGTCGCGGGCGGCGGCGACGTACTTGAGGACGACGCCGGACTGCTTGACGCCGAGGGCGGCGGTGGGTTCGTCGAGTACGAGGACCTTCGCGCCGAAGTGGACGGCGCGGGCGATGGCCACGCACTGCCGCTCGCCGCCGGAGAGGGTGCCGATGGGCTGGTCGACGTCGCGCAGGTCGATGCCCATGCGCAGCAGCTCGGCGCGGGTGGTCTCGCGCATGGACTCCACGTCGAGGCGGCGGAAGGGGCCGCGGCCCTTGGTGGGCTCGGAGCCGAGGAAGAAGTTGCGCCAGACCGGCATCAGGGGGACGACGGCCAGGTCCTGGTAGACGGTGGCGATGCCGCGGTCGAGGGCCGCGCGCGGGTTGGCGAGCACGGTCTCCTCCCCCTCGATCTCGAAGGAGCCGGCGTCGTGCCGGTGCAGCCCCGCGATGATCTTGATGAGGGTGGACTTGCCGGCGCCGTTGTCGCCGAGGACGCAGGTGATCTCGCCGGCCGACACCTCCAGGGAGACCCCCTGGAGCGCGCGGATGTTGCCGTAGTACTTGCTGACCTCGGTCAGCTTCACGAGTGCGGTGCTCACTTCTCCTCCGCCCGCTTGCGGACCCACGCGTTGAGCAGCGTCGCGAGCAGCAGCATCGCGCCGAGGAAGAACTTGAACCAGTCCGGGTTCCACTGGGCGTAGACGATGCCGTTGCTGGTCATGCCGAAGATGAAGGCGCCGACCGCCGAGCCGATGGCGGAGCCGTAGCCGCCGGTCATCAGGCAGCCGCCGATGACGGCCGCGATGATGTAGAGGAACTCGTTGCCGACGCCCTCGCCCGACTGGACCACGTCGAACGAGAAGAGGATGTGCTGTCCGGAGATCCAGGCGCACAGGGCGACGCCCATGTAGAGGCCGATGCGGGTCTTCACGACGGGCACGCCGGTCGCGCGGGCCGCGTCGGCCCCGCCGCCCACGGCGAAGATCCAGTTCCCGGCGCGGGTGCGCAGCAGGATCCAGGTGGCGACGGCCACCAGGGCCAGCCACCACAGGATGGTGACCTTGAGGGTGACCGAGCCGACGTTCCACTGCGAGGCGAAGAGCGCGCGGGCGGAGGGGAAGCCCTCCATGTCGGCGATGGTCTTGGTGGAGACCGATCCGCTGATCAGCTTGGTGAAGCCGAGGTTCAGGCCGGTCAGCATCAGGAAGGTGCCGAGCGTGATGATGAAGCTCGGCAGCTTGGTGCGGGTCAGCATGAAGCCATTGAAGAAGCCGACGGCCAGGGTGACGGCCAGGGAGACCAGGACGCCGACCCAGACGTTGGCGGTCATCTGGTAGCTGAACATCGAGCTCAGCAGTGCCGAGGTGGTGACCATGACACCGGCGGAGAGGTCGAACTCGCCGCCGATCATCAGCAGCGCCACCGGGACGGCCATGATCCCGATGGTGGAGGCCGAGTACAGGATCGTGCTGAGGCTGGAGGCCCGCAGGAAGCTGTCGGCGGCGAAGGAGAAGAAGACGAAGACGGCGGCCGCGCCGACGACCGCGCCGAGCTCGGGGCGGCCCAGCAGCCGGCGGATCACGTGGGTGGGCGCCAGCCGTTCGTCCGCGGTGGTCGCCGTGCTCATCGGCTGCCCCGCTTGATGAACTCCTCCAGCTTGGCGGCTTCGGCGCCGGTGACGATCTGCGGTCCGGTGAGGACCGGGCGGCCGCCGCCGAGCACGTCCGCGTTGTAGCGGTAGAGCCAGAGCAGGTCGACGGCCTCGTAGCCCTGGAGGTAGGGCTGCTGGTCGACGGCGAAGCCGAGGGCGCCGGACTTCAGGTCGCGGGCGACGGATTCGTTGAGGTCGAAGGTGTCCACCTCGGCCTTGCTCGCGGCCGCGTCCTTGGCCTTGATCGCGGTCGGGGCGAAGGGCGCGCCCAGGGTGAGGATCGCGTCGACGGAGGGGTCCGCCTGGAGCTTGGCCTGGATGGCCGCCTGGACGGAGGGCATGTTGGTGCCCTCGACGTACAAGTTCTCCATCGTGCCGGCGAAGGTCTTCTTGGCGCCCGCGCAGCGCTGCTCGTGACCGACGTTGCCCTGCTCGTGCAGGACGCAGACGGCCTTCTTGCGGCCGCGCCTGCTCAGCTCGGTGCCGACGGCCTCGCCCGCGATCTGCTCGTCCTGGCCGATGTGGGTCAGCGCCCCGTACTCGGCCGACTGGGCGGATCCGGAGTTGACCGTGACCACCGGGATGCCGGCCTTGACGGCCTTGGCGATGACGTCCTTGAGGGCCTCCGGCTTGGCGAGGCTGACGACGATCCCGTCGACCTTCTGGTCGATGGCGTTCTGCACGAACTGGGCCTGCTGCTGCGCCTGGTCGTCGTGGGCGTAGACGAAGTTGATGTTGTCCTTCGCCGCGGCCTCCTTGGCGCCCTTCTGGACGATGTCCCAGAAGGTGTCGCCGTCGCCCGCGTGGGTGACCATCGCGAAGGTCCAGCGCGGGGTCGACACGGCGGGCCGGCCTGCCGCCTCGGCCTTCGCCCGGTCCTCGGCGCGCTTGCCGCCCGTACTGCTGCAGCCCGCGAGCGAGGCCCCCAGTACCGCCGCGAGCACGGCGCCCACGACCCGTACCCCTGTCCGAACCCTAGCCACGTCGCCGCGCCGCCCTTCCCTCGTCCGTGTCGTCCGTCATCAAACGGTCATTCCGGTTCCAGCCGCCCAGTATCCGCCACAGTGGACCATGGAGGGCCATCGGGGCATGCGCGGGCAGATTGACAGGTCCCCCGTACGGGGTCACGTTGAGTGCATGCGCATCGGGCTCATCGGAACGGGCCGGATCGGCTCCTTCCACGCGGCGGCGCTGGCCCGCCACCCGGAGGCGGGCTCGCTCCTGCTCGCGGACGCCGACCCCGCGCGGGCGGCGCGCCTGGCCGACCGGCTCGGGGCCACCGCCGCGCCCTCCGTGGACCAGGTCTTCACCTGGGGCGTGGACGCGGTGGTCGTGACCTGCGCGACCGAGGGGCACGCCGAGCTGGTCGTACGGGCGGTACGGGGCGGGCTGCCGGTGTTCTGCGAGAAGCCGGTGGCCCCGGACCTGGCCCGCTCGCTGGCCGTGCTGCGGGAGGTGGAGGACGGCGGCGGACTGCTCCAGGTGGGCTTCATGCGCCGCTTCGACGCGGGCTACCGCACGGCCCGCGAGCTGGTCCATTCGGGCGCCCTGGGCCGGCTGCACACCGTACGGACGATGACGGCCGATCCGGCGCCGCCGACCGCCGAGTACCTGGCCACCTCCGGCGGGCTGTACCGGGACTGCCTGGTGCACGACTTCGACATGGTGCGCTGGGTGACCGGGCACGAGGTGGCGGAGGTGTACGCGGCCGGGTCGGACGCCGGTCCTGCGCGGTTCCGGGAGACGGGCGACATCGACACGGCGGCGGCCGTGCTGATCCTGGACGACGGGACCCTGGTCACCTGTACCGGGACCCGGTGCAACGGCGCCGGCTACGACGTGCGGATGGAGCTGGCCGGTGAGCTGGACCAGGTGTCCGCCGGGCTGGACGACCGTACGCCGATCGCCTCGACGGAACCGCACGGTCCGCCCCCGGCGAGCAAGCCGTGGACGGGGTTCCTGGAGCGGTTCGCCGCGGCGTACGAGGCGGAGCTGGCGGCCTTCGTCCGGCTGGTGCGCGGCGAGGGGGCCAACCCCTGCGACGGGCGCGAGGCGCTCGCCGCGCTCCGGATCGCGGAGGCGTGCGAGCTGTCGCGGCGGGAGCGGCGGCGGGTGCTGCTGGCGGAGCTGCCGGACGTCTGAGGCGGCCATGGCGGGGCTACCAGCGGACCGGTAGCCGCTTGACACCCCGGATCAGGGTGCCGGGGATCCACTCGCGGGGTCCCGCGTCGGGGTCCTCGTACAGGCGGGGGAAACGTTCCAGCAGGGCTCGGATCGCGATGCGGCCCTCCATCCGGGCGAGCGGGGCACCGAGGCAGAAGTGGATCCCGTGGCCGAAGGCCATGTGGTTCTGGCCGGTGCGGCGGATGTCGAAGACATCGGGGCGTTCGAACCGCGCCGGGTCCCGGTCGGCCGCGGCGAGGGCGACGAGGACGGCGGAGCCCTCCTCGATGAAGGTGCCGCCGATCTCGAGGTCGGCGCTGGCGAACCGGAAGGTGGCGCTCTCCAGCGGGCCGTCGTAGCGGAGCATCTCCTCCACGGCGCCGTCGATGAGCCCGTCCGGGTCGGCGCGCAGGGCCGCCAGCTGGTCGGGGTGGGCGAGCAGGGCCCGTACGCCGTTGCCGATGAGATTGACGGTGGTCTCGTGTCCGGCGACGAGGAGCAGGAAGGCCATGCCGACCAGCTCCTCCGGGGAAAGCCGGTCGCCGTCCTCGTCGCGGGTCCGGATGAGGGCGCTGAGCAGGTCGTCCCCGGGGGATTCGGCCTTGGCCTCGACGAGCTCGGCGAGGTAGCCGGACATGGCGCGCAGGGCGGCGGCTTCTGCTTCTTTGCTGGTGGGCGCAACGATCTCGGTGGACCAGTGACGAAAGGTGCCGCGTTCGAGGTCGGGGACGCCGAGGAGCTCGCAGATGACGGTCATCGGCAGCGGCACGGCGAAGTCCTGGATCAGATCGGCGCGCCGCCCGGGGGCCCCGGCCATGACCTCCAGCAGCTCGTCCGTCACCTCTTGCACGCGCGGGCGAAGGGCGTCGACCCGGCGGGAGGTGAACTCGCGGGCCACCAGTCGGCGCAGCCGGGTGTGGTGGGGCGGGTCGGATCGCAGCATGTTGGTGCTGACGCTGGTGGTCGTGCGGTCCGCGTAGAGGCCGGCGATCTGCCAGTTCTTGGAAACATCAGGGTGGGCGAGGGCCTGCCGGGCCTCGTCGTGGCCGACGATCAGCCAGATCTTCTCCCCGTCGGCGGTCTTCACCCGGTGAACGGGGCCGCTGGCCCGCAACCGCGCGTAATGCGGGTACGGATTCTCATTGAAGTCATCGGCGAGGTTGCTGAGGTCCAGAACGGGCATGGGGGCAGCGTAGGCCCGGAGTTGACCTTGAACAGGGCCCCGTTTCGGACAATCAGGCGGCGGCGCGGCGCCCCCACGCGGTCCCGGCCAGCACGAGGACCACGCCCGCGAGGCCGAGTACTCCGAGCCGCTCGCCGCCGATGGCGATACCGGCGGCCGCCGCCCAGAGCGGCTCGGTGCCGAGCAGCAGGCTGACGCGGGAGGGCGAGGTCCGCCGCACGGCCCACATCTGCACGAAGAAGGCAAAGAGCGTGCAGAAAACGGACAGGAAGGCCAGCCCCGCCCACTCACCCACCCCGAAGTCGGCGGCGACGGCCCAGGGACTGTCCCCGGTCCCGGGCACGGAGGCCAGCAGGACGAACACGATCACCGCACTCCCCAACTGCACGGTGGTCAGCGACAGCGAGTCGGCGTCCTGCACGGCCTTGATCCGCGCCATGAGCAGCACGTGCAGGGTCCGGGCGAGGGCGGCCCCGAGAATCAGCAGGTCACCGAGGCTGGGCGCGGTGAACCCACCCCCCTGCGTCAGCAGCACCACTCCCCCAACGGACAGGGCAGCGGCGGCGAGAAATGCCCCGGAGGGCGCCTGACGCCGCACAACGCCCTCAGCCAGCGGCGTAAAAATCATGGTCAAACTGATAATCAACCCGGCATTGGTGGCGGACGTGTGCACGACCCCGTAGGTCTCCAGCAGGAAGATCCCACCGAGCACGAGCCCCAGCACCCCGGCCCCACGCAGCTGAGCCGCACTCAGCGCCCGCAGCCGCGCCCACCCGGCGGCGACGAGCACGGGCAACACAAGCCCGAACCTCAACACGAGAACGGCAACGACGGTGTGCGTGGCGGTGATCCCCTTGGCGGCGAGATAGCTCCCACCCCACACAACAGCGACGCCCAGGACGGGCAGGTCGGCGAGCCAGGTACGGCGGGGAGCGGCGAGGGCGGGCGAGAGGGCAGTCACCGGCGTCTGTCTCCATCGGTGGTTCACGGGGTGGAGACATCGGCGGCTCGCACGGATTCAGCCCAAGCTACCGGAGCCGATCTCCCCCGGCGACCCCATTCCGGGCGCCCCCCCACATCCCCGTAGCATCAGCCACATGGCTGATCTCTACGCCCTGGACCTCGCCTTCGACCTCGTCGAGGGCACCCCGGAGGCCGTCCTCGCCGAGATCCGGCGCCAGCTCGCGCCGGACGCCGGCCTGCTGGGCGCCCGCGGCCCGGCGTGGCGCGTCGGGGGCATGCTCGTCGGCGAGTTCGCCCCGTCCCTGCGCGGGGGCTGGGCCCTGACCGCCCGCCAGGAAATCCACGAGGAACAGCTCCCAGACGTGGAGGACTTCCTCCTGACGGTCGCACCGCACATCCGCCCACCGGGCCCGGTGGGCCGCATCCGCCACTACGAGTACGAGTCCCCGGACCTCCTCGTCCTCCGCGAAGGTCGAGTGGTCCAGCTGTCCCTGGACCCGCGCTAGGCCGGATAAGGTGCCCGCGAAGTCAGGCCTGAGGGGGATCACGTTGGAGCGACGGAAGGTGATCGGGATCGGGGCGGCGCTGGCGGTCCTACCCGTCTGGTGGACCCTGCGCCAGGTGGTGAGCGGGGCCGAGGGGGAGGACTGGCACACCGACACCGCACCGCTGGAGCAGGCGTTCCCGCTGCTGGGCCCGCTCACCGACGCCAAGTGGGTGAGCAGCCGTGACAACGACCGGGACCTGCCGTCGCCGGAGCTGGTGATCTCGGGCTTCGCCCGGCTGGCGCCGGGGAAACTCGCCGAGCTGACGGCGGCCCACGCCTTCGTCACCGAGGGGCCGACCGACGACTTCTCCTCATGGTTCGAGAAGCCACTCAAGGGCAAGGGGCCGAAGAACCCGCAGTGGGTGCGGTCGCACGAGCTGGACCGCGACGGCAACGGCCACTCCACCAACCTGTGGTTCGACCGTCGCAGCGACACTGTCCGCTTCCGGGCACTCAACCCGTACGGCTAGGACGCGTATCAGCGGCCCGACGCGGTCGCCGGGGAAAGCCGGGGACAAGCCCTACTCGTCCTGCGGCAACCGCGTCGGCCTCCACTTCAGTCCGCGAACGACCCGAAGGTGGCCCGCCCCTTCGGCCGGTAGGTGTGGATGGCCGTCCCGGCCGAGGTGGTCCGCGAACCGACCACCTCGTAGGCGGTAGGCAGCCCACCGGTGGGAAAGAGCCGCCGCCCGGCCCCCAGAAACACGGGAAAGACCAAGAGATTCATCTCGTCGACAAGATCCCGGGCCAGCAGCCACTGCGCAAGCGCACCACTGCCGTGCACCTGCAACTCCCCCTCCAACTCGTCCTTCACCCGCACGATCTCGCTCTGCAGCTGCTCCCCGTCGAGCACGGTGACCGGCCCCCACTCCGGCTCCTTGAGCGTCGTCGAGGCGACGTACTTGGGCAGCCGGTTCAGCTTGCTCGCGACGGGATCGGCGGGATCGTCGTGCCGCGGCCAGTAGCTCGCAAAAATCTCATAGGTCCGCCGCCCGAGCAGAAACGCCTCGACCCGGCCGAACACCTCGGTGACGAACTCCCCCATCCCCTCATCGGCGAACGGCACCAGCCACCCGCCGTACTCGAACCCGCCACTGGGATCCTCCTCGGGCGCCCCGGGCGCCTGCATCACGCCGTCGAGGGTCAAAAAGGTGGTGAGTGTCAGCTTCCCCATGACTCCGCGCTCCTAGCTCGATGTTCCCCACACAGATCCAGACTCCCGGACCCCCTGAAACTCATCGGCGCGGCGCGCGAGAGCGTCGCGCCGGATTCCTGCCAGCGCGGGACGGTGGCGCCGGTGACCGGTGGGAGTCGGGGGATCGGGGCGGCGGTCGCGCTGCGGCTGGCCGCGGACGGGGCCAATGTGGCGATCACCTACGTGAACGATGCGGAGGCGGCCGCCGAGGTGGTCGGCAAGGTGGAGGCGCTCGGGCGGCGGGCCGTGGCGGTGCGGGCCGATGCGGGGGACGCCGCAGGCGGCCATGACGGCCCTGGGCCGCTTCGGTACGGCGTCGGAGGTCGCGGGCATGGTCGCGTTCCTCGCGGGGCCCGAGGCCGCGTACGTCACCGGCGCGGAGTTCGCCGTGGACGGCGGACACGCCGCCTGGCGGGTACGCCGCAGGGGCGCGCCGCCAAAGCGGTGCGCCCCTGCGGGTCGTGCGCGCCCCGGGGGTGTCGGCCCCCGGGGCAGTCGGCGGTGGACGGCGTCAGCCGCCCAGCTCCTGGTGGCGGGCGGTCAGCGCGGCCGCGCCGGCCTCCGTCAGGGAGCCGAAGAGGCGCAGGCGGGAGAAGCCGCCGTCCGGGAAGATGTCGATCCGGACGTGCGTGCCGACCGCCGGGGTGTCCAGCACGAAGCGGTGGTTCGTGTCGGGCTGCAGGCGGGTCCGGGGGAGGAACTCCTGCCACTCGCCCTCCTCGCCCGTCTTGATGGAGAGGGAGGCCCAGCCGGCCGAGTTGCCCTTGAGGTAGGCGGTGTCGATCTCCACCGCGCGGATCTCGGACTCCGTCACGAGCTGGTAGCGGATCCAGTCGTTGCCGTTGTCACGGCGACGGGCGGTCTCCCAGCCGTCGTCCATCTTGCGGGAGCGGCCCGGGTTGATGGTGTTGGTCGGCGGGGAGTAGAAGCGGTTGGAGGCGTCCTGGACGGAGCCGCCGTTCTCCAGTGCCACCACGTCGAAGGAGCCAAGGGCCGCCAGCCACGCCGGGTCCGGGAGGACCTCGCCGTAGACGCGCAGGCGGGCGATGCCGCCGTCGGGGTGCTGGTTGACGCGCAGGTGCGTGAAGCGCTGCTCGACGTCCACCTCGAAGCCGTTGGCCGCGTGGCCGCCGACCGGGGTGCGGGCGACCAGGGTCGTCCACTTGATGTCGTCGCCCTGGAGCTCCTCCGGGGTCGGCGCCAGGGCGCCCTCCCAGTTGGTGCCCTCGATGGAGACGGCCTGCGGCATGTTGCCGCGGAAGTGGGCGGTGTCCACGACGATGCCGCGGATCACGCCGGGGGCGCCCAGGCGCACCAGCGCCCAGTCGTGGTCCTCGGCGGTCGGCCAGGGCTGGTCGGCGGAGACGCCGCGGCGGCGGCGGGTCTCCCAGCCGTCCATGATCTTGCCCTTGTGGCCGAAGTGCTCGGGGTCGAAGTGACCGGCCTCGGCGATCAGCAGGTTCTCGCGCTGGGCGAAGAACTCGTCGTTGGCGGCGATGACACCGGCGCCCAGCTCACGGGCGGCGAGGTTCGCGTACTGGGTGAACGGGAAGTCCGCGGTGCGGTAGTCCGCGTACGGGTCGCCGCCTCCGTACGGGTTCGCGTTACCGGTGAAGGAAGGAATCGCCACTGTCAGTTCTGCCTTTCAAGGAGGAGGCCCGTGGGCTCGGTCGGGGTGCCGTGGTCGGCGATCTGCGTGCCGCGCAGCCAGGTGGACTTCACGACGCCGTGCAGGGTCTTGCCCGCGTACGCCGTGACCTGGTTGCGGTGGTGGAGCTCGGCCGGGTCCACGGTGAACGTTTCTTCAGGCGCGAGGACCGCGAAGTCGGCGTCGCGGCCGACCTCGATCGCGCCCTTCTGCGCCAGGCCGGCGAGGGCGGCCGGGGCGGTGGACATCCAGCGCGCGACCTCTTCGAGGGTGCGGCCGCGCTTGCGCGCCTCGGTCCAGATGGCCGGCAGGCCCAGCTGGAGGGAGGAGATGCCGCCCCAAGCGGTGGCGAAGTCGCCGGTCTTCAGGTCCGCGGTGGAGGGCGAGTGGTCGGAGACGATGCAGTCGATGGTGCCGTCGGCGAGCGCGTCCCACAGGACGTCCTGGTTCGCGGCCTCGCGGATCGGCGGGCAGCACTTGAACTCGGTGGCGCCGTCCGGGACTTCCTCGGCCGTGAGGGTGAGGAAGTGCGGGCAGGACTCGACCGTGATCTGCACGCCCTCGGCCTTGGCCGCGGCGATCAGGGGCAGCGCGGAGGCGGAGGACAGGTGCAGGACGTGCACGCGGGCGTTCAACCGCTTCGCCTGGGCGATCAGGTTCTGGATCGCGGTGTTCTCGGCGTCCTGGGGGCGGGAGGCCAGGAAGTCGGAGTACTTGGGGCCCGGGTTCTGCGGGGCGGACTCCAGGTGGTGCGGGTCCTCGGCGTGCACGATCAGCAGGCCGCCGAAGCCGGTGATCTCGGCGAGCGAGGTGGCCAGCTGCTCCTGGTCGAGCAGCGGGAACTCGTCGACGCCGGAGGGCGACAGGAAGCACTTGAAGCCGTAGACGCCGGCGTCGTGCAGCGGGCGCAGGTCCTTGACGTTGTCCGGCAGGGCGCCGCCCCAGAAGCCGACGTCCACGTGCGCCTTGGTACGGGCGACCTCCTGCTTGACGCGCAGGTTGTCCACCGTGGTGGTCGGCGGGAGCGAGTTGAGCGGCATGTCGAGGATGGTGGTGATGCCACCGGCCGCGGCGGCACGGGTGGCCGTCCAGAAGCCTTCCCACTCGGTGCGGCCCGGGTCGTTCACGTGGACGTGGGTGTCGACCAGGCCGGGGAGCAGGACGTCGTCACCGAAGTCCTGCAGCCGGGCTCCGGCCGGTACCTCGGCGTCGTGTGCGAGCACGGCCGTGATCTTCCCGTCGGCGACGGCCACCGAAGCGGCGCGCGTCCCCTCGGGGGTGATGACGCGCGTCGAGCGCAGTACCAGTTCCACAGCCACGTCGGCCACCGGAACCTCCCCATCTACTTCCACAGAGCGAAATTCAACGTTCTGTTGACGGAGTCTTCACCCCCGATCCGGGGCCAGTCAAGAGCGCCCGGACGGACCACTGACACACCGACACCGCAATTGGATGTTTCCACAGGATGGAATTAAGATTTCACTATCCAGAATGTAGCTACCACCACGGGGGACCGGGGAGGTAACTTCCCGAGGACGTCCGCCACCAGGACAAACCGCCTCTGACCGGCGGGGACGGCGTCGCCCCGGCTCTAGGGCCGACGCCGACCGACCGGTAGGCTGCTTCCTTGCCTGCCAGCACCGAAAGGACCGCGCCGTGCCGACGTCCAGCGCCAGCACCACCGACGCTTCCGCCAAGCCCACCGCCGCCAGCGGTGGCGTCCAGTCCCTTGAGCGCGCCTTCGATCTGCTCGAACGCATGGCCGACGCCGGGGGCGAAGTGGGCCTCAGCGAGCTCTCCGCCGCCAGCGGACTGCCGCTGCCGACGATCCACCGTCTCATGCGCACGCTCGTCGCGTGCGGCTACGTACGCCAGCAGCCCAACCGACGGTACTCCCTCGGCCCCCGGCTGATCCGCCTCGGGGAGTCCGCGTCGCGCCTGCTCGGCACCTGGGCGCGCCCCTATCTCGCCCGTCTGGTCGAGGAGACCGGCGAGACCGCGAACATGGCCCTGCTCGACGGGGACGAGATCGTCTACGTCGCCCAGGTGCCCTCCAAGCACTCCATGCGCATGTTCACCGAGGTCGGCCGCCGGGTGCTGCCGCACTCCACCGGCGTGGGCAAGGCGCTCCTGGCCTACACCCCCGCCGAGGAGGTACGGGCCCTCCTGGCGCGCACCGGCATGCCGGCGGCGACCGAGAAGACCATCACCACCCCCGAGGGCTTCCTGGACGCGCTGGAGCAGGTCCGCAAGGTGGGCTACGCGGTCGACGACAACGAGCAGGAGATAGGAGTCCGCTGCCTCGCCGTGTCGGTGCCGAACTCGCCGACCGCCGCCGCGATCTCCATCTCGGGCCCGGCGGGCCGCGTGACCGAGGCGGTCGCCGAGTCCTTCGTGCCGATCCTCCAGGGTGTCGCCGCCGAGCTGTCGGTCGCGCTGGCCAACCAGAGCCCCGCGTAACGCACGCACCTGCCTGAGCAGCCCCTGTGCCCCGCCGGATCCGTCCGGCGGGGCACAGTCGTGTGTACGGGCCGCCCCTGGCCGGGGAGGACGGCGTACGCCGACCGCCGCATCTGCGCTGGCGGGGCCGGGGCGGGCCCGGCAGCGTGGTGCGCCCGGCCCGTTTCCCGCCCCCAGAGGTCCGCTCATGGCTTCCGACCCGCTCACGGCTCCGAGCGCACCGAGCCCGGCCACCGGGCGACCGCGGCCGTCGCCCGCCGCTCCCGGGGACCGGCGCGATCTCGTCCTGCTGGGGGCCGTCCCCGCCGTGTACGCCGCCGTCCAGCTGGTCCTGGCCGTCCCCGGCACCGGGCTCGCCTGGGACGAGACCGTCTACGTCAGCCAGGTCGCCCGCGACGCCCCCGCCGCGTTCTTCAGCGCCCCGCGCGCCCGCGGGATCAGCTGGCTCGTCGCCCCCGTCGCCGCCCTCACCCCGTCCGTCCCGGCCCTGCGGATCTACCTGGCCCTGCTGTCGTCCGGCGCCCTGCTGCTCTCGCTCCTGGTCTGGCGGCGCCTGCTCCCCACCCCCGTGATCGCCCTCGCGGGGGCCCTGTTCGCCGGCCTGTGGACGACCCTCTCGTACGGGCCGCAGGCCATGCCCAACCTCTGGGTGGCCTTCGGGGCCCTGATCGGCGTCGGCTGTTTCCTGCGGGCCGCCAGCGACGGCGGCGACCGGCGCGCGCTCGCCGGGCTCGGCGCCGGGATCGCCCTGGTCGCGGTCATGCGCCCCGGCGACGCGATCTGGCTCGCCCTCCCCCTGGTCTGCGCCGCGGTGGCCGTCCCCCACTGGCGCCGGCCCGTCCTCCCTGTGGTGATCGCGGCCGGTGCCGTCGTCGGATGCGCGCCCTGGGCCGTCGAGGCCCGGCTGCACCACGGCGGCCTCCTCGCCCGTCTGCACCGGGCCGGTGAGATCCAGGGCGGCCTCGGCTGGAACCCCGCCTTCGCGGACCACCTGCGGGCCCTCGGCGGCCGCACCCTGTGCCGCCCCTGCGACGTGTCCCTGGAACAGCCGGTCGCCGTACTGTGGTGGCTCGCCCTCCCGCTGCTCACCGCGGGCGGGCTGGTCCACGCGTACCGCGCCCGGCGGCTGCGCACCCTCCTGGTGCCCACCGCGGCCGGGCTGTCGGTGGCGGCCCCCTACCTGCTGCTGGTCGGCTACGCGGCCCCGCGCTTCCTGCTGCCCTCGTACGCGCTGCTCTCGCTGCCGGTGGCGCTGTGCCTGACCCGGCTCTACGCGGGGACCCGCGCACGCCCCCTCGCCCGCACCGCCCTGTGCCTCGTGCTGGTCGCGCACCTCGCACTCCAGCTGGCGATCACGGCCGCCGTGGCGGCCCGCAGCCGGGCCACCGACGCGGCGTTCACCGCCGTGGCGGCCGACCTGCGCGCGCAGGGGCTCGTGCCGCCGTGCCTGGTCGGCGGCGAGGAGGCCGTCCGGGTCGCGTTCCGCGCGGGATGCGCCTCGCGCCAGGTGTACGGCGGCCATGACGGCAGCATCACCGCAGCCGGGTTCGCCGACCTCGCCCGCACCCGGCCGACGGCGGTCCTCGTGGCGGACGACGCCCCTCCGCCGCCCTGGGCCGGGGGCTGGCACGCGCGCCCCCTGCCCCCGCTCCCGGAGCTGCGCGGCCTGCGCGCCTACCTGGCCCCTTCCGTCCGCCCCGCCCCCTGAACCACCGGGGCCTCGGTCAGGCGGCCGTCGGCCATGGTCGCCGTGCGGTCCATCCGCTCCAGGTGGGCGTGGTCGTGCGTGACCAGCACCGTGGCGGTGGAGCGCTCGCGCGTGAGCGTGACCAGCAGGTCGAGGACGGCCGCGCCCCGCTCGTGGTCGAGGGCGCTGGTCGGCTCGTCGACGAGGAGCACGGCGGGCTCGTTCATCAGGGCCCGGGCGATGTTGATCCGCTGGCGCTGACCGCCGGAGAGCTGGTGGGGCCGCCTGTCGGCCTTGTCCGCCAGCCCCACCGCGTCCAGCAGCTCCAGCGCGCGCCGGCGCAGCGCCTTGGAGGGGCGGCCGGAGAGGTGCGCCATGACCTGGAGCTGCTCGGCGGCGGTGAGCGAGGCCAGCAGGTTCGGCTGTTGGAAGACGATGCCGATCTTCTCCCGGCGCAGGGCCGACTTCTCCGCGGCACCCAGCCCGGAGGTGTCCTGGCCCGCGACGACGACCCGGCCCGAATCCGGGGTGACCAGGGTGGCGGCCACCGCCAGCAGGCTGGACTTGCCGGAGCCGGAGGGTCCGATCACCGCCGTCAGCGTGCCCGCGGGCACCTCCAGGCCTACCGAGTCGAGGGCGGTGAGCCGGCCGTCGCCGTCCGGGTAGGTGAGGGTGACGTCGTGGACGAGGAGGGTCATCGGGTGCTCCCGAGGGCGGTCAGCGGGTCTACGGCGGTGATCCGCCGGATGGACAGGGCCGCGCCCAGCGCGCCCAGCACGATCATGATCGCGGCCGGCACGAGCACGGTGGCGGCGTCGAGGACGAAGGGCACGTCACCGCCGCTGATCAGCACGCCGAAGCCGGCGGCGAGCGCGGTGCCCACCCCGGTGCCGATGGTCAGCATGACCACGGCCTGGCCGAGGGCGTCCTTGAGCAGGTACGGGGTGGAGGCACCCAGTGCCTTGAGGACGGCGATGTCGCCGCTGCGCTGGATCGTCCACACGGTGAAGAAGGCGCCTATCACCAGGGCCGAGATGGCGAAGAGGAAGCCGCGCATCAGCTGGAGCGAGCCGTTCTCCGCCTGGTACGAGCCGATGGCTCCCAAGGCCTCGTCGACGGTCTGGGCCTTGGTGCCGGAGGCCTTCTCGGCGGCGGCGAGGTCCAGGCCGCCGCCGTCGGACGCGGTCACGGCGACGACGGTGGCGAGGGTTTCGAGGGAGGTGCCGGGGTTGCCGATGCGCTGCCAGTCGTTCAGGTCCATCCACACGACCGGGGTGTGGCTGTAGGCGGCGGTGCCGGACACGGCGGCCACGGTCAGCTCCAGCGGGCCGATCTTGAGCTTGGCGCCGGCGGTGAGCCCGCCGAGCTCCTTCGCGGCCTTCTCGGTGAGGACCACCCGGCCCTGGCCGAGGCCGCCCGCGCGCGGGCCGAGCCTGCCGGCGGGGTCGACGCCGAAGACGGAGACGGCCGCGGTGCGCTCGCCCGCGGCGGCGTTGGTGGTGCGGATGCCGAGCGGCTCCGCGGAGGCCACCCCGGGCCGGGCGCGCCAGGCCTGCCAGGCGGACTCGGGAACCTGGGAGTTGGTGAAGGACACCTTCTGGTCACCGGCGGGGGCGGCGAAGGCCAGGTGTGTGGCGGGCAGACCGGTGATGGCCGAGATGTTCTCCCGGGCCAGGCCGGAGGTGAGCCCGGACAGCAGGCCGACCAGCAGCGTGATGAGCAGTACGACCGAGCCCATGAGGGCGAACCGGCCCTTGGCGAACCGTAGATCTCTCCATGCGACGAACATGATCCCCACCTTGGTCTTCCGCGTGGACACAAGGCATCGCGCCACGGTGGCGATCCTCGTATCGAAGGGCGCAGGCGGACATCAAACTTTTGGTTGACCGGGGGCGGTCGGGGCCGACTTACGCTGGTCAGGCCATGACTGCTCCTGCCGCGTCCCCCGCTCCCGCCCCGGACCCCGCCGCCTCCCGCGCCCTCACCCCCGTGACGAGGGTGCTGCGGCTGTGCCTGCACGCGCTGCTGCTGGGGCTGCTCGTGCTGGCCGCCGGGCGGGCCGTCGCCGACTCCGCGCCCCTGGCCGGCTGGGTGGTCGCCGCGAGCGCCGTACTGGCCGCCGTGTACGCGGGCGGCGTACGGGCCCCCGCCGTGCACCGTTCGCCGCGCGCCGGGGCGGCGTGGCTGGCCGGGCTCGGCGCGGCCTGGGCGGCGGTGCTGGTGGTCTCCCCCGACGGGCTGTGGATCGCCTTCCCGCTGTACTTCCTGGAGCTGCACCTGCTGCGGCTGCGCTGGGGGGTCGCGGCCGTCGCCGTGACCGCCTGCGCGGCGATCGGCGGCTTCCTCGCGCACAGCAGCGCGGTGACCCCCGGGGCCTTCCTCGGGCCGCTGCTGGGCGGGGCCGTGGCGGTGGCGACCGTACTGGGCTACCAGGCGCTGTACCGCGAGAGCGAACGCCGCCGCGAGCTGATCGACGAGCTCATCACGACCCGGGCCGAGCTGGCCGCCGCCGAGCGGGGCGCGGGGATCCTGGCCGAGCGGGAGCGGCTCGCGCGGGAGATCCACGACACCCTGGCGCAGGGGCTGTCCTCGATCCAGCTGCTGCTGCGGGCCGCGGAGCGGTCCCTCTCCGAGGGGCGCCCGGGGGGAGAGGCCGCCGGTGCCGGTGCGCCGGGCTCCGCCGGGGCCCCGGAGGCGTCCGGGGCCGCCGGCCCGGCCGTACCCGCCGGCCCCGTCGCGGCGGCGCTCTCGCACATCGCGCAGGCCCGGGAGGCCGCCCAGGAGAACCTCGCCGAGGCGCGTCGTTTCGTACGGGCCCTCACGCCGCCGGATCTGGAGCACGGGTCGCTCGCGGGTGCGCTGGAGCGGCTGTGCTCGGGGGTGCCGGGGCCGCGGGTGCGGTTCTCGCTGAGCGGCGGCCCGCGGGTGCTGCCCACGCCGTACGAGGTGGCCCTGCTGCGGATCGCCCAGTCGGCGCTGGCCAATGTGGTGCGGCATGCGCGGGCCGGGCGCGCGGAGATCACCCTGACCTTCATGGACGCCTCCGTCACGCTGGACATCGTGGACGACGGGCACGGCTTCGAGCCCTCCTCGGCCCCCTCGGCCGCCTCGCGCGCGGCGGGCTTCGGGGACGGCGGCTTCGGGCTGCCCGCGATGCGCTCGCGCGCCGAGAGCCTGGGCGGGCTGTTCACCGTGGAGTCCGCCCCCGGCCAGGGCACCGCCGTGGCCGTCACCCTGCCGCTGCCGCTGGAACCCCTGGAGGCCCGACCGTGACCATCCGCCTCCTGCTCGCCGACGACCACCCGGTGGTCCGGGCCGGGCTGCGCGCCGTGCTGGACACCGAGCCGGACTTCGCGGTGGTCGCCGAAGCCGCGACCGCCGAACGGGCGGTGGAACTGGCGGCCGCCGAGCCGGTGGACGTGGTCCTGATGGACCTGCAGTTCGGGCCCGGGCCCGGCATGCACGGCTCCGAGGCGACGGCCCTGATCACGGCCCGGACGGGCGCCCCGAGGGTGCTGGTGCTGACCACGTACGACACGGACGCGGACATCCTGGCGGCGGTGGAGGCCGGCGCCTCGGGCTACCTGCTCAAGGACGCCCCGCCGGAGGAGCTGGCGGCCGCGGTACGGACGGCGGCGGCCGGCCAGTCGGCGCTGGCCCCGGCGGTGGCGCTGCGGCTGATGGACCGGATGCGGACCCCGGCGGAGGCGCTGACGAAGCGGGAGCTGGAGGTTCTGCAACTGGTCGCGGACGGGCTGTCGAACCAGCAGATCTCCAAGAAGCTCTTCCTCAGCCAGGCCACGGTCAAGTCCCACCTGGTGCACATCTACGCGAAGCTCGGCGTCGACTCCCGCACCGCGGCCGTCGCGGCCGCGGCCACCCGCCGCCTGATCCGCACCCCGTAGGCCTGGTGGGGCTCAGGCCACCCAGTGCGGGCGCTCCACCGCCGGGGCCAGGGGGACCCCGTCGTGGAAGGCGGCCGCGAGGCGGCGTACGCCCTCGTCCAGGCGGTCCGGCGGGAGCGTGTACGGGATCCGGAGGCGGTGTTCGAAGGTGCCCGGGTCCACGCCGAAGCGGGCGCCGCGGCCGATGTGCACCCCTGCCTCGGCGGCCCGCTCGGACAGGGCGGAGCTCACCGGCTCGCCGAGGTCCACCCAGAGTGAGAGCCCGCCGGGCGGGAGCCGCCAGGACCATTCGGGGGTGTGCCGCTGCAGGGACCGCACCAGGGCTTCGCGCTGGATCCGCAGCTGTGCGAGGCGTGCGGGCAGGGACCGTTCCAGGCCCTCCATGAGGGGGAGGGCGACCAGCTGGTCGAGAACGGAGCCGGTCATGTCCGCCGAGACCCGTACGCCCGTCAGCTCGGTGATCATCTTCGCGCCGGCCCGGATCCAGCCCACCCTGAGGCCTCCCCAGTGCGTCTTGCTGAGCGAGCCGAAGGTGATCACGTGGTCGGCGCCGCCGCGCGGGGCGAGCGAGGCCAGGGGCGGGGGCGCGGGGACGTCCAGGGCGATGTCGGCGATGGTCTCGTCGACCACCAGCCAGGTGCCGGTGGCGCGGGTGGCCGCGAGCAGCCGCAGCCGCTGCTCCGGCGGCATCAGGGCGCCCGTCGGGTTGTGGAAGTCGGGGATCACGTACGCGAGCCGCGGCACGGTCTGGCGCAGCGTGGACTCGGCTATCTCCATGTCCCAGCCGGCGTCCGAGACGGCGAGGGAGCCGGTGCGGACCCGCGCGTGGCGCAGGGCGTCGAGGGCGTTGGCGTAGGTGGGGTTCTCGGTGACGACCCGGTCCCCGGCCCGGCAGAGCAGGCTGACGACGAGGGCGAAGGCCTGCTGGGCCCCCGCGGTGATCAGGATCTGCTCGGGACGGGTGGGCAGCCCGCGCCGGGTGAACCGGTCGGCGACGGCCGTGCGCAGGTCGGGCAGGCCGAAAGGGTGGTAGCCGGGGCTCCGGGCGAGCCCGGGCAGCCGGGGGGCGGCCCAGGCGAAGGCCTCGGCGAGGCTGCCGTCCGGGGCGCCCATGGCGGCGATGGCCAGGTCGATCCCGGGGTCGCCGTCGGGCCGGCCTCCGGTGCCACCGCCGATGATGGCGGGCGAGCCGACCGGCAGGTGGCCGTCGGGGAGCTCGGTCCAGGTGCCGGAGCCGCGCCGGCTGCGGACGTAGCCGCTCTCGCGGAGCAGGTCGTAGGCGCCGGTGACGGTGGCCCGGCTGGCGCCGACGGCCTCGGCGAGCTCGCGTTCGGCGGGCAGCCGGACGTGCAGGGCGACCCGGCCGTCGAGGATCAGCGTGCGCACGGCGTCGGCGAGCGCACGGTAGCCGGGGCGGGCCAGGACCTCGGCGGGGAGCAGGGCCGCGAGCTGGCGGCTGCCGATGGTTCTGTCCGCCGTCTGGACCACTCGCCCGTTTGCCATGCCAACCTCCCCTGATTGGCTCTGCCGACCAGGCCAATCGAGGACCAGACTCGCGGTATTGGCCCACGATTGGCAAGGAGATGCCGAGATGTTGACCGACCGTGACGAACGTGCCCTGCTGGCTGCCGCCGAGAACCGGATCTCCGAGCCGCTGCGGATCGGGGCCGCGCTGGCCGCCGTACGACGCACGCTGACGCGGCTGCGGCCCGGCTCGGCCCAGGAGCGAGAATCGGTGGCATGTCATCCCACACCGACTCCGATTCAGCCCCTTCAAGCCAGTCGCCCGTGATCGCCGGCCTGCTCCTGGCGGCCGGCGGCGGCCGACGCCTGGGCGGGCGGCCCAAGGCGCTGCTCCCGTACCGCGGCCGCCCCTTGGTCGAGAACGCCGTACGGGTGCTGCGCGAGGCGGGCTGCGGCCCGGTGCACGTGGTGCTCGGGGCCTCCGCCGCCGAGGTCCGCGAGCGGGCGGACCTGGCCGGCTGCGTGGTCGTGGACAACCCGGACTGGGCGGAGGGGATGGGCTCCTCCCTGCGGGTCGGCCTCGCCTCGCTGGCCGGCACGGAGGCCCGCGCGGCCCTGGTCTCACTGGTGGACCAGCCGGGCATCGGGCCGGCGGCCGTGGCCCGGGTACGGGAGGCGTACCGCTCCCCCGCGAGCCTGGTGGCGGCGGCGTACGACGGGGAGCGCGGCCATCCGGTGCTCTTCGGCGCGGACCGGTGGGCTGACATCGCGGCGACGGCGACGGGAGACAAGGGCGCGCGGGTACATCTCACCCGGCATGCGGGTGAGCTCGTACTGGTGGAGTGCGCGGACATCGCGGAGGCCTATGACATCGACACCCCGCCCGACCTGGCACGTCTCCTCTGAGCACGGCGTGACGACGGTGGCACTGAGGGCCACCGGGAAGCGGAATCTGTCGACTCAGAGAATCTCGACATCAACAAACCATTGAACTTCCACCATGAGGAAATTACTATCCACTGGTCAGAAGCGCCCTAAACCCAAGACGGCGCCCGCGACCGTATCCCGGAACTCTCCACACCCGACGGCACTGCGTGCCGTCTCGCGCGAGCATTCCCCGCGGCCGCCAGGCACCGCCGCTGAAGGAGTGACAGATATGTCCGCACCAGCGCCGTCCCCGCTGGCCATCGTCGACGCCGAGCCCCTGCCACGGCAGGACGAAGTCCTCACCGAAGCGGCCCTCGCCTTCGTGGCCGAGCTCCACCGGCGGTTCGCCCCCCGCCGCGCCGAGCTCCTGGCCCGCCGCGTCGAGCGCCGCAACGAGATCGCCCGGACCTCCACCCTCGACTTCCTCCCGGACACCGCACAGGTCCGCGAGGGAGACTGGAAGGTGGCCCCGGCCCCGGCCGCGCTGAACGACCGCCGTGTGGAGATCACCGGTCCGACGGACCGCAAGATGACCATCAACGCCCTGAACTCGGGCGCCAAGGTCTGGCTCGCCGACTTCGAGGACGCTTCGGCCCCCACCTGGGAGAACGTCGTCCTTGGCCAGCTCAACCTCATCGACGCCTACGAGCGCCGCATCGACTTCACCGACGCGCGCACCGGCAAGGCGTACGCCCTGAAGCCCGCCGCGGAGCTGGCGACCGTCGTCATGCGCCCGCGCGGCTGGCACCTCCAGGAGCGCCACCTGCAGTTCGAGGGCGCCCCGGCCTCCGGCTCGCTGGTCGACTTCGGCCTCTACTTCTTCCACAACGCGCAGCGTCTGATCGACCTCGGCAAGGGCCCGTACTTCTACCTGCCGAAGACGGAGTCGCACCTGGAGGCGCGCCTCTGGAACGAGATCTTCGTCTTCGCCCAGGACTACGTCGGCATCCCGCAGGGCACGGTGCGCGCGACGGTCCTCATCGAGACCATCACCGCCGCGTACGAGATGGAGGAGATCCTCTACGAGCTGCGCGACCACGCGGCCGGTCTGAACGCGGGCCGCTGGGACTACCTCTTCTCCATCGTCAAGAACTTCCGTGACGGCGGCGAGAAGTTCGTCCTGCCGGACCGCAACGCGGTGACGATGACCGCGCCGTTCATGCGCGCCTACACCGAACTGCTGGTCCGCACCTGCCACAAGCGCGGCGCGCACGCCATCGGCGGCATGGCGGCCTTCATCCCGTCCCGCAAGGACGCCGAGGTCAACCGGGTCGCCTTCGAGAAGGTCAAGGCCGACAAGGACCGCGAGGCGAACGACGGCTTCGACGGCTCGTGGGTCGCCCACCCCGACCTGGTCCCGATCGCGATGGCCTCCTTCGACGCGGTGCTCGGCGAGAAGCCGAACCAGAAGGACCGCCTGCGCGAGGACGTCTCGGTGGCCCCGGGCGAGCTCATCGCGATCGACTCCCTGGACGCGAAGCCGACGTACGAGGGCCTGCGCAACGCGGTCCAGGTCGGCACCCGCTACATCGAGGCCTGGCTGCGCGGCCTCGGCGCGGTCGGCATCTTCGGCCTGATGGAGGACGCGGCCACCGCCGAGATCTCGCGCTCGCAGATCTGGCAGTGGATCAACGCCGGCGTCATCTTCGAGAACGGCGAGCGGGCCACGGCCGAGCTGACCCGCAAGATCGCGGCGGAGGAACTGGCCGCCATCCGCGCCGAGGTCGGCGAGGAGGCCTTCACCACCGGCAAGTGGCAGCAGGCCCACGACCTCCTCCTCCAGGTCTCCCTAGACGCGGACTACGCCGACTTCCTGACCCTCCCGGCGTACGACCAGTTGGTCGGCTGAACCCCCGGATTCGACTGAAACGCACAGCAGCCGAACACCGGTCGCCTCCGCCCCCGCCGCCTCACCGCGCCGGGGGCGGAGGCGTTTTCAGGCCACGGCCACCGCCGCGAGCCGATCGGCCACGTACGCAAGGTGCTGACTGTGACCGGCACGTATCCACCCCTCGGCATTCCCCGCACCGAGCGCGCCCGAACCGGTGGCGCAGGCGTGCAACCAGCGGTCCCCCTCACTGAAGCCGGCCCCGCGGAAGTCGTACTCACCCACCATCCGTCGGGCGATCTCCCGCACCCGCTCGGCATGCCCTTCCCCGGCCATCGGGGCCTTGGCCAGCAGGAAGGTGCGCTCGGTCGTGTAGCGCAGGACTCCCCACGGAGGACCGCCACCGGCGACCGTGTCGGCGGCGCCGGCATGGTGCGCGCCGTAGTCCCCGTAGGTGAGGGCGGCCGGCAGGACAGGGCGGGCATGGCCGACCATGTGCCAGACGTCCCAGTCGTGCCGATGCGCCTCGACCGGCCCCCGGCCCGCGGCTTCGGGGGCGGTCGGCGGGAACGCTCCGGCCAGCAGGGCGATCGTCCGCCAGCGCGCGAGAGGACCGAGCGATTCCAGTGCGCGCAGCGCGTACTTGTCCGCCCTGTGTCCTTCATGGGTGACCGGCCCCAGATCCAGGAGCAGGTCAAGCGGGACACCGCCCGGGCCGCCGATCCGCTCCACGAGCCGGCGTACGCGCTCGGCCCCGCGCTCCGAACCTGCGCCCTCCGCCGGAACGCGCAGGCCCAGCCCGTTCCCGCAGGCCAGGGCGAATTCCACACAGGCGTCCCGCTGCCGGTCGGCCCGCCCGGGCCCGGTGACCGGCCGGACCGAGGCACCCAGCAGCCGCTGCCAGAAGCCCTCCGTGACGGCGTCGGGCTCGCCCTCCAGATGGCGGGCATCGACCCAGGCGGGGGCTGACCGCTGGGCGACGACGATCCCGGCGGCCAGGGAAGGCGTACGGGCCGCGCCGACGCCGCGCGGCACGGTCCACAGAGGTCCGACGAGGGCGTGACGCGACGGCGTCAGGCCGGAGTACGCCGCGAGCGCGCCGCGCCGCACGGGAAGGACGGGTACGTAGAGCGGCTCGACCATGGTGGCTCCCCCGTTGACCGCCTTGGTTGCGCTTCTGTTCACAGCGTGAACGGCAAGGGCCCTGACGGGAACAGCGCGATTCGGCCAGTTGCGGCCGGGGTGGGAGCCGAACGACCGGTCGGTTGTTACTCGTTCGTAACGTGACTGTACCTAGCGGTAACAAGTGGGCGCGTGTCACCTTTCCGGTGCCACCGGCCGGCGGTACCCCCACTTTCCCAGCCATGCACCGGAGTTGTTCCCTGCTCCCGCATGGCCGACCGCAGGAGTTCCGCAGTGATCGGATTCCGCACCGCCAGCAAGAACCGGACCCGCCGTCGTGTGCGACGGTCGGTCGGGGCCGGGATGGTTCTGCCGCTCGCCGTCGGGGCGTTGCTGGCCGCCGGGGCCGGGACCTCCGCCGCCAGTCCCGGGGCCGGACCCACCGCCGTGGTGTCCATGGGCGACAGCTACATATCCGGCGAAGCCGGGCGCTGGAAGGGCAACAGCCTGACCAACAGCGGCAGCCGCAACGGGACCGACCGGGCCTGGGTGAGCGGCAGCACCTACGATCCCGGCAAGGTGTACGGGGCCACCGCGGGCGGCTGTCACCGGTCCGACTCCGCCGAAGTGATCAGCCCCGGACCCATCGCCGAGAAGGCCGTGAACCTGGCCTGCTCCGGGGCGACCTCCGAGAACGTGTTCCGCGCCTCCAACGGCGGCGTCGCCTTCAAGGGCGAGGCCCCACAGGCCGATCAGCTCGCCGCCGTCGCCGCGAGCAACAACGTCAAGGTCATCGCGCTGTCCATCGGCGGCAACGACCTCGGCTTCGCCGACATCATCAAGGAGTGCGCGTACGACTTCGTGCTCTGGAACTCGTACTGCTACGACGACCAGCAGGCCGGGGTCGACCAGAAGATCGACGCCGTGATGGCGAACGTCGGCAAGTCGGTGGACGAGGTGCGCGCCGTGATGCGCGCGGCCGGGTACGCGGACTCCTCGTACCGGATCGTGCTGCAGTCCTACCCGTCGCCGATACCGCGAGGGGCGGAGAACCGCTACACGCAGAGCGACTGGAGCCGGCTCAACACCGGCGGCTGCCCCTTCTGGAACCGGGACTCGGACTGGGCGCGGGACTCCCTCGTGCCGCAGATAGCGGGCCGCCTCAAGGGCGTTGCGGCCGCCAAGGGCGTGCAGTTCCTGGACCTGCGGGACATGATGCAGGGGCGCGAGGTGTGCGCGAAGGCGAGCAAGCAGGTGAGCTCCACGGTGCCCGCGTCGGCGACGACGAGCGAGTGGGCGCGCTGGATCGACAACAACGAGTCGCAGGGGCTGATCCAGGAGTCCATGCACCCCAACTACTTCGGGCAGCTGGCCGTCGGCCGCTGCCTGTCCCTGGCGGTCGCGCAGCCCGCGGGCTCCGCCGTCAGCTGCAAGAACACCGCCGGCGCGGACCAGACGGGGATGTTCCTCGCGCCCGCGTCGTAGCCCGTACGCGAAAACGAAGTGATCGGTGGCGGTTCGGGCTGACATGCTCGCGGGCATGGCAGCCCGAACCGCTCGTCCCAGTCTCTACATCTCCGTCGACATCGAGGCCGACGGGCCCATCCCCGGGCCGTACTCGATGATCAGCTTCGGGGCCGCCGTCGCGGGCCGCCAGGACGGCGCCTCGTATACGGCCGCCGATCCGCGGGAGCACACCTTCTACCGCGAGCTGCGGCCGATCAGCGACGCGTACGTGCCGGAGGCGCTCGCCGTCAGCGGGCTGGACCGCGACCGGCTGGTCCGGGAGGGCGCCGATCCCGCGGCGGCCATGGCCGAGTTCCGGAGCTGGGTGCGGGAGGTCTCCGCCGGGGCGCAGCCCGTGATGTGCGGCTACCCGGCCTCCTTCGACTGGACCTTCCTGTACTGGTACTTGATGCGCTTCGGCGGCGACAGCCCCTTCGGGCACTCCGGGTGCCTGGACATGAAGACCCTGTACGCCGTGAAGGCACGGGTCCCGCTGCGCGCCGCGGTCAAGGGCCGGATGCCCCGCGAACTGCTCTCCCGCCGACCCCATACGCACCACGCCCTCGACGACGCCGTCGAACAGGCCGAGCTGATGAGCAACCTCATGCGGTGGTCTCCGCCCGCGTAGTCCCGTTGCCGGGCCCGTTACGGGTGGCACCGGCTACGCCGCCCGCTCGGCCACCACCGCCGGCGCTCGTGCCGGCGACGCGCGGCCGCCGCCCCCCTCCCAGGCCTGCCCCTGCGCGAGCGGCCGGGCCGCGTGGGCCCGTACGGACTCCGCGAGCGGGCCGGGGGCGAGGTCCCGCAGGGACTCGGCATCGACCCGGCCGACCCCACCCGCCGTCGGCGACGCGCACGCCTCCGGCGTGGAGCACAGCACCCGCTGGCCTACCTGCTGCACGCACTCCACCGGTACCTGTCCCTCGCGTGCGGCGGATCCCCACGAGCTGCCCCCCGCGCAGAGCTACCTGCTGCGGGGCCGCCAGGTCCGCAGGGCACCGACTCCGCCATGGCACCGTACGTGCGCAGGTCGCAGGCTCAGGGGAGTACCGCCTGGTAGCCCCCGTCTGTCGGGGCTCGTATCGCCTTGAAGGGGCGCGACAGGCGGCCGTGTGGAACGCGGAATTCCCATACGTCAAGTCGCGAGATGCAGGGGCATGCCCTCGTCGTTCGGCCCGGGCTTACTGGATGCACGGGCCGACACGGCTCGTGCATATCCACGGCACGGCCGACGTAACGCCGGAGCCGTGAATCACCCTTTCACGCACAAGGAGATCCTCATGCCCAAGAGCCCCCTGACCCGGCGTTTCGTGATGCTGGCGACGACCACCGCCCTGGCTGCCGGCGCCGTCGCGCTACCCGCGAGCGCATTCGCCGCGACGCCCGGGACCACCGCTGCGACCAGTCACGCGAACCTGGTCAACGACAATCGCCACGGAAATGACGGCGATAAGCGAAACGGCAAGAGCGATCGAAAGAACAACAACAACGGGAAGGGAAATCACAAGCAGTCGGAGAAGGGCAACAAGCGGCACGGCGACCAAGACAAGCAGCCCCCGCCGAAGCCCGGACCGTGGCCTCCGTTCCCGGTGCCCGGGAAGAATCCGGGCCCCCTGCCCCCGATCCCCGCACCGCCGCAGAACCCGGGCCCGCTCCCGCTGCCCCCGATCCCGGCACCCCCCAAGATCCCGATCCCGGTGCCCCCGATCCCGCTGCCCCCGATCCCGGCTCCGCCCAAGATCCCGATCCCGCTGCCGCCGATCCCGGTACCGCCGAAGATCCCGATCCCGCTGCCGCCCATTCCGGCACCGCCGAAGATCCCGATCCCCCTGCCCCCGATCCCCAAGATCCCCATCCCCCTGCCCCCGATCCCGGCACCGCCGAAGATCCCGATCCCCCTGCCCCCCATCCCCAAGATCCCCATCCCCCTGCCCCCGATCCCGGCACCGCCGAAGATCCCGATCCCCCTGCCCCCCATCCCCAAGATCCCCATCCCCATCCCGCTGCCCCCACTCCCGATCCCGCTCCCCTGGCCCTTCTGATCGCTTACAGCGAGGGCCCGAGACCGACCGCGAGCGAGAGCAACGGCAGCACCCCAGGGGCGGGCACCCATGACGGGTGCCCGCCCCTGGGCGCGGAAACACGGCACCGAAAACACGGCACGGCGGTGCGCACGCCACACCCGCAGTGGGTGGCGTGCGCACCGCCGTGGACGGTCCGGACGGGAGCCGGGTCAGTGCACCGGCACCGGATCCGGCGCGGCCCCCGAGGCCGCGCCCTTCCTGGCGCCGAGGTGGTTGAAGGCGAGGTTCAGCAGGATCGCCACGACGCAGCCGGTGCTGATGCCGGAGTCGAGGACGACGAGGAGGTCCTTCGGGAAGGCGTGGTAGAAGTCCGGCGCGGCGATCGGGATCAGGCCGATGCCCACCGAGGCGGCGACGATCAGGGCGTTCTCGCCCTTCTCCATGGCCGCGCCCGCCAGGGTCTGGATGCCGCTGGCCGCGACCGACCCGAAGAGGACGATGCCGGCGCCGCCGAGGACCGGCAGCGGGACCACACCCATGACGGAGGCCGCCATCGGGCACAGGCCCAGCAGGATCAGGATGCCGCCGCCGGCCGCGACGACGAACCGGCTGCGCACCTTGGTCATGGCGACGAGCCCGATGTTCTGGGCGAAGGCGCTGCACATGAAGCCGTTGAACAGCGGGCTGAGCGCGCTGCCGAGGGTGTCGGCGCGCAGGCCGCCCTCGATGGTCTTCGCGTCCGCCGGGCGGCCCACGATCTTGCCCAGCGCCAGGATGTCGGCGGTGGACTCGGTCATGCAGACGAGCATGACGATGCACATCGAGATGATCGCGGCGACCTGGAACTGCGGGGCGCCGAAGTGGAACGGGGTCGGGAAGCCCACCACCGAGGCGTTCTTGACGGCGTCGAAGTTGGTCATGCCGAGCGGGAGCGCGATGAGCGTGCCCGCGACCAGGCCGAGCAGGATGGAGATCTGCTGGAGGAAGCCGCGCAGGAACTTGCGCATCAGCAGGACGATCACCAGGGTGACGGCGGCCATGCCGATGTTCTTCATCGAGCCGTAGTCGGTCGCGGTGCGGTTCCCGCCCTGCGACCAGTTGAAGGCGACGGGCAGGAGCGAGACGCCGATCAGGGTGATGACCGTGCCCGTGACGACCGGTGGGAAGAACCGGACGAGTTTGCCGAAGTAGGGGGCGGCGAAGAAGCCGAGGATTCCGGCGACGATGATCGCGCCGAAGATGATGGGGATGGCATTGTCCCCCTCACCCTTGCCGATGGCGATCATCGGGGTCACACCGGCGAAGGAGACGCCGTTGACGAAGGGGAGTTTGGCGCCGATCTTCCAGAACCCGAGGGTCTGGAGGAGGGTGGCGAGCCCTGCGGTGAAGAGCGAGGCGCCCATGAGAAAGGCGGTCTCGGTGGCGGAGAGACCGACGGCCGGGCCGACGATCATGGGCGGGGCTACGACACCGGCGTACATGGCGGCCACGTGCTGGAGGCCGCTCGTGAACATTTTCAGCGGAGGCAAGGTCTCGTCGACCGGGTGCTTCTCCTCCGGTACTGCGACTGCATCTTTGCGAAACCTGGGCGTAGAGGCCACGGCTTCCTCCGGTCGGTTAAACACGTCGGCAGGGACGTGGGTGTCATGGAGGTGGTGCGAAAGCTGTGCGAGTCGAGCCTGTATGGAGTTGTGGGTGGTGCGAATACTTGTCCCAAGGGGTGCAGAAACGATTCGCCCAAATCGGTTCCGCGTGGTGTATCACCAGTTTTGAAGCTGGCGGTGCCGTGGCAGTGGCGCGAGGTGATCGCTGCGCAGCGAATGGCACGGGTCACCGCCCCCGGGCGCGCCCTCGGATGATCCTCGGGCGCTTCCCGGGAACGGCTGCCGACGGACCCCGCTCGGGTCCGCGGCTTACCGGCCGGGGGCCGTCCCCCCCGGCCGGACTCCGGGGATCAGGCCTGCGCGGAGATCCGCGCGAGGCGCTGAGCCTCTTCCCGCGTGGACACCGCGATGGCGTCCTCGTCGGCGAAGAGCAGTCGGTTGTTCTCGACGATCTGCTTGCCGTTGACGAACGAAGCCGTCACCGGGGCCGCCGCACCGAAGACCAGCGCGGTGACCGGGTCGGCGATCGAGGAGTGCAGGAAGGTGTTCAGGTTCCACAGCACCAGGTCGGCGCACTTGCCGACCTCGAGCGAGCCGATGTTGTCGGCGCGGCCGAGGACCTGGGCGCCACCGTAGGTGCCGAGGCGCAGGGCCTGGCGCGCGTTGAGCGCGGCCTCGCGGTGGACCGGGTTCAGGCGGTTGATCAGCAGCGCGTTGCGCAGCTCGGTGTGCAGCTCACCGGACTCGTTGGAGGCGGTGCCGTCCACGCCGAGGCCGACCGGGACGCCGGCGGCCAGCATGTCCGGGACGCGGGCGATGCCGGCGGCCAGACGGGCGTTGGAGGACGGGCAGTGCGCGACACCGGTCTTGGTACGGGCGAACGCGGCGATGTCGGAGTCGTTCATGTGGACGCTGTGCGCCATCCACACGTCCTCGCCGAGCCAGCCGGTCGACTCGAAGTAGTCGGTCGGGCCCATGCCGAAGAGCTCGTGGCAGAACTTCTCTTCCTCGACGGTCTCCGAGCCGTGCGTGTGCATGCGCACACCCAGGCGGCGGGCCAGCTCGGCGCCCTGCTTCAGCAGCTCGGTGGAGACCGAGAACGGGGAGCACGGGGCGACGGCGACCTGGGTCATCGAGTCGAAGGAGGCGTCGTGGAACTTCTTGACGGTCGCCTCGGTGTCGGCGAGCGCACCCTCGAGGGTCTCGACGGCGTGGTCCGGCGGCAGGCCGCCGTCCTTCTCGCTGCGGTCCATGGAACCGCGGGCGAGGGTGAAGCGGACGCCCATCTCGGAGGCGGCGCGGATGATCGAGCCGGAGAGGTCGCCGGAGCCCTTGGGGAAGACGTAGTGGTGGTCCATCGCGGTGGTGACACCGCCCTTGGCCATCGCGGCGAGGGAACCCTGCGCGGCCGTGTACGTCATCTGCTCGTCGATGCGCGCCCACGTCGGGTACAGCGCGACGAGCCAGTTGAAGAGGTTGTGGTCGGTAGCCAGGCCACGCGTGATCCACTGGTAGAAGTGGTGGTGCGTGTTGACCAGACCGGGAGTCACGAGGTGCCCGGTGCCGTCGATGCGGCGGACGACGTTCTCGAGGTTCTCGGGGGCCTTGCCCGCGCCGATCGACTCGATCTTGTTGCCGGCGATGACGATGTGACCCGAGGCGTACTCGGTGTCGTTCGCGTCGACGGTCGCGATCGCACAGTTTTCGATGACGATGCGCTCTACGGCGCTGTCATGGGCTGCCGATGCTGCCATGGGACTTCCTCGTGCTTTCAGTGGCGGTGCGGGCACGGCAAAACCCAGGGGATTTGAGTGCCGGAGCCGGGGGCCTTGACAGCTGACAGTACTGCCGCCCCGTGTGTTGCGTCCGGGTGCCGATTCAGGAAGTTGGGGGGTGTGTCGCGCCCCGGGGCCACTGCGGAGCCCCGGGACGCGCGTGCCGCGCTTTAGAGGTTGGTCATGTCCACGGGGATACGGGCGTCGACGCCGTCCCGGAGAACAGTGGCCTCGATCAGACCGTACGGGCGGTCCGCGGCGAAGTAGACCTCGTTGTCGTTCTTGAGGCCGAACGGCTCAAGGTCGACGAGGAAGTGGTGCTTGTTCGGGAGCGAGAAGCGGACCTCGTCGATCTCCGAACGGTGGTTGATGATGCGCGAACCCATCTGGTACAGGGTCTGCTGCAGCGACAGGGAGTAGGTCTCCGCGAAGGCCTGAAGCATGTGCTTCTTGGTCTCGGCGTAGGACTTCTCCCAGTTGGGCATCCGCTGCTCGTCGTCGGTCCAGTTGAAGCGCCAGCGACCCGACACCTGGGTGGCCAGGATGCGGTCGTACGCCTCCTGCAGGGTCGTGTACTTGTCCTTCACGTAACCCCAGAACTCGGAGTTCGTGGAGTTCATGACGATCAGGTCCTTGAGGCCGGAGATGACCTCCCAGTTCTGACCGTCGTACGTGATCTGGGTGACGCGGGTCTCCATGCCCTTGCGGACGAAGGAGTGGTTGACCTCGTCGGCGCCGATGAACTTGGAGTTCGCGTCCGAGGTGGCGATCCGGTCCCAGGCGTACTCTTCGATCCGGATGCGCGCGCGCTGGATCGGCTCCTGGCTGTTGACGAACCAGCGCGCCAGGTGGATGCCGAACTGCTCGGCGGACTCGATGCCGTACTCCTTGGCGAACGCGTACACCGTGTTCTTGGTGGTGTCCGTCGGGAGGACGTTGGCGTTCGAGCCGGAGTAGTGGACGTCGTCCATGTCGCCGGAGAGGGCGACCGAGACGTTCAGGTCCTTGATGTGGTGCGTGTCGCCGTCCCGCGTGATCTTGACGACGCGGTTCTCTGCTTTGCCGTACTGGTTCTGGCCCAGAATCGTGGCCATGCTAGCTCCCTCGGTAAACGGAGTAGCCGAACGGGTTGAGCAGCAGCGGTACGTGGTAGTGCTCGCCCGGGTTCACCGCAAAGGTGATGGTGACCTCGGGGAAGAACGAACCGCTGTCCCTTACGCGGGGGGCGTCCTGCTGCGCCTCGGCTTGCTTCTTTGCGAAGTACGTCTCGGTCTCGAAGTCGAGACGCACGTGTGTGGTGCCCTCCGGCAGGGCCGGCAGGTCCTTGCAGCGCCCGTCGGCGTCGGTGGCGGAGCCGCCCAGGGCCGCCCACTCGCCGTCGAGGCCCGTACGGGCCGACAGCGCGATGGCGACGCCCTCTGCGGGCTTGCCGATGCTGGTGTCCAGGATGTGCGTGGACACCGACGCGGTGGTCTCGGTGCTCATGCTCACTCTCCCTCTACGAGTCGGGTCAGGCGGATCTTGTTGATCTTGACAAGCTCACCGCGAGCGATCTCTCGCTCCTGCTCCGGCGAGTTGTTGATCCGGACCTTGACCGCGTCCCGCATGAACTCACCGGTCGCACCGGTGGCGCAGATGAGGAAGACGTGGCCGAACTTCTCCTGGTACGCCAGGTTCAGTTCGAGGAGCTCGTTCTTGAGCTCCTCCGAGGCACCGGCCATGCCACGCTGCTCGCGGGCGGAGGTCGGGTCTCCCGGCTTCGGCCGGCCGATCGGCGCGTGGCCTCCCATCGCCTCGCCCAGGTCCGCCGCGGTGAGCTCCGCCATGGCGGACTCGTTCGCGGCGAAGAGGGCTTCGGCGGTGGCGAAGGGGCGCTGGGCGAGCATCTTGCTCCCCCATGCCGAGCTGGCGCACACCTCGTGCAGCTCGGCCGTGGCCGCGCTGTCATCCAAGGTGTTGAACCGGGTGAGACCCGGGGTCGGACTCGAAGTCACGGTAGGCCTCCGTGGCCTGTTGTTGCTTTGACGGGCTGCGCATAGCTAACGCCCTCGACAACACGGCGTCAACACTTTGTTGAAACTTCCCGTACACAAAAGCCGCCGCCCGGATGAATTGGGCGGCGGCTCGTCACTGTGGGTCAGCCTGCGTTCACGCTTGGCTTCACTCTTGGGTGGTCTTGTTCGGGTTTTCCCGGTTCAGGTAGTTGTACACCGTGAAGCGGCTTACACCCAGGGCTCCCGCGACCGTTTCCACGCCATGCCGGACGGAGAAGGCGCCTCGCGCCTCCAGTATCCGCACGACGTCCTGCTTGGACTTCCGGTCGAGCTGGGACAACGGTAGGCCGTGCCGGCGCTCCAGCGCCGCCAGGATGTGGTCCAGCGAGTCGGAGAGCTGGGGCAGGCGAACGGCCAGCAGGTCCTGGCCCTCCCAGCTGAGCACGACGTCGTCGGGCTGCGCGAGGGCCGGGTCCATGAGCTCGCCGCCCATGGCGTCCACCAGCGGCTTGACCGCGGTGACGAAGGGGTGGTCGCGGGGTTCGGTCACGGCATGTCCTCCCCGAGCACATTGACCTGGAGCGACACGCGCGTGGCCCCGGCCTCCAGGGAATCGCGCAGCAGCGCGCCCACCGCGGCGATCACCCGTTCGGCATCACCTTCCGCGGTATTGCCGAAGGGGCCGACATCCACCGCGTCCAGCTGGGCCTTCTGGATGACCTCGCGAGCGGCCACGGCGTGGGCGGGGGCCTCTTCGAGATCGAAGGGCTCGGTCGTGAACTCCACTCTCAATCGCACGCTGGCCAAGCTACCTGGCAGTGGGGACTTTTCGGGAGTCCGTACTTGACAGCCGCGCGAACCTCCATGCAGTCTTCCATCAAGCAGAAACTAACTTCCGCAATACGGAAGGAGCGCACACCCCTCATGGGATACACGGACCAGCGCTTCGATGTAAACCTTTCGATCCTCTTCACGGAACTCCCGCTCCTGGAGCGTCCCGCGGCTGCCGCCGCGGCCGGCTTCACGGCGGTCGAGCTGTGGTGGCCCTGGATCGAGACCCCCACCCCCGCCCAGGAAGAGCTGGACGCCCTCAAGAAGGCTCTTGAGGACGCCGGCACCCAGCTGGTGGGCCTGAACTTCTACGCCGGCCAGCTGCCGGGCCCGGACCGCGGTGCGGTCTCGGTCCCCGGTGAGGAGTCGGAGCGCTTCCGCGCCAACATCGACATCGCGGCGGACTTCGCCCAGTCGGTGGGCTGCAAGGCGCTGAACGCCCTCTACGGCAACCGTGTCGAGGGTGTGGACCCGGCGGTCCAGGACGAGCTCGCCCTGGAGAACCTCGTCGTGGCGGCCCGCGCCGCGGACCGCGTCGGCGCGATCCTCCTGATCGAGACCCTGAACAAGCCCGAGTCGCCGCTCTACCCGCTGGTGAGCGCCCCGGCCGGCATCGAGATCGTGGACAAGGTGAACGAGGCCACCGGCCTCGGGAACGCCAAGTTCCTGCTCGACCTGTACCACCTGGCGATGAACGATGAGGACCTCTCCGAGGTCATCGAAAAGTACGCCGCCAAGACCGGGCACGTCCAGATCGCGGACAAGCCCGGACGCGGTGCCCCCGGCACCGGCGAGCTGCCCCTCGAGGACCTGCTGGACCAGCTGAAGAAGGCCGGATACCAGGGCTACGTAGGCCTGGAGTACAAGGCCGCCGACGCTGCCGCGTCCTTCGCGTGGCTGCCGGCCGAGGCCCGCGCCGCCAAGTAAGAGGACAAAGTCCAGGCGATCAGCCAGGCACCTCACGCACTTTTCGTACAAAGCATTAAGAGAAGGACCCTCATCATGAGCAACCTCCCCAAGATCGCGTGGATCGGTCTCGGCATCATGGGCTCCCCCATGGCCGAGAACCTCCTGAAGGCCGGCTACTCGGTCACCGGCTTCACCCTGGAGCAGGACAAGCTGGAGCGCCTGGCCGCCGCCGGCGGCACCGCCGCCGGCTCGATCGCCGAGGCCGTCAAGGACGCCGACGTCATCATCACGATGGTGCCCGCCTCCCCGCAGGTCGAGGCCATCTCCTACGGTGAGAACGGCATCCTCGAGAACGCCAAGTCCGGCGCGCTGATCATCGACATGTCGTCGATCACCCCGCAGACCTCGATCGACCTCGCGAAGAACGCCGCCGAGAAGGGCATCCGCGTCATCGACGCCCCGGTGTCCGGCGGCGAGGCCGGCGCCATCGAGGCCGTCCTGTCGATCATGGTGGGTGGCGAGCAGGCCGACTTCGACGCGGCCCTCCCGATCCTCGAGGCCCTCGGCAAG
The DNA here is from genome assembly GCF_043201175.1 of Streptomyces sp. NPDC048337. NCBI lineage: Bacteria > Bacillati > Actinomycetota > Actinomycetes > Kitasatosporales > Streptomycetaceae > Streptomyces > Streptomyces sp. NPDC048337. Next base: position 104,783 of record NZ_JBICYR010000008.1, on the reverse strand, counting down.
GTCATCGTCCTGTGCGGTCCGCACGGCTCCGGCCAGACGGTGAAGGCCGCCAACCAGCTCATCGTCGCGGTGAACATCCAGGCGTGCGCCGAGGCCGTCGTCTTCCTCGAGAAGTCCGGCGTGAACCTCCAGGCCGCCCTGGACGTCCTCAACGGCGGCCTGGCCGGCTCCACGGTCCTGACCCGCAAGAAGGACAACTTCCTGAACCGCGACTTCAAGCCCGGTTTCCGGATCGACCTGCACCACAAGGACATGGGCATCGTCACCGACGCCGCCCGCAACGTCGGTGCCGCCCTTCCCGTCGGTGCGGTCGTCGCCCAGCTCGTCGCCTCGCTGCGCGCCCAGGGTGACGGCGGCCTGGACCACTCCGCGCTGCTCCGCGCGGTCGAGCGCCTCTCCGGCGCCCAGATCTGATCCACCGCGGCCCGCTCCCCCGGGCCGCCTCCCCCCTCACGGGGGCCTGAGTTTCCGGATGGTGCCGGTGCTGACACCTGTCCTGTCGCGCCCAAGCGCCGGCACCGTCCGGATTACCTCTCTCCATCTTTGTTCAACAAACTGTTGACGTTTAGTTCTCGCCGAAATTAGGCTCCGCATGGCGGAAGACACTTTCCGTCAGCAGTTACCCGTACGGAAGGTCACCATGTCGAAGCGCACGCTGACGACCGAGTCCGGCGCCCCGGTCGCCGACAACCAGAACTCCGCCACCGCCGGCGTCGGTGGCCCGCTCCTGGTCCAGGACCAGCAGCTCCTTGAGAAGCTTGCCCGCTTCAACCGTGAGCGCATCCCGGAGCGTGTGGTGCACGCCCGCGGCTCGGCCGCGTACGGCTACTTCGAGGTGACCGACGACGTCACCGCGTACACCAGCGCCGCCTTCCTGAACACGGTCGGCAAGAAGACCGAGACCTTCCTGCGGTTCTCCACCGTGGCCGACTCGCTGGGTGGCGCGGACGCGGTCCGCGACCCGCGCGGCTTCGCGCTGAAGTTCTACACCGAAGAGGGCAACTACGACCTCGTCGGCAACAACACCCCGGTGTTCTTCATCAAGGACCCGATCAAGTTCCCCGACTTCATCCACTCCCAGAAGCGCGACCCCTTCACGGGCAAGCAGGAGCCGGACAACGTCTGGGACTTCTGGGCGCACGCCCCCGAGGCGACGCACCAGATCACCTGGCTCATGGGTGACCGCGGTATCCCGGCGTCGTACCGTCACATGAACGGCTACGGCTCCCACACGTACCAGTGGACCAACGAGCAGGGCGAGGCCTTCTTCGTCAAGTACCACTTCAAGACGAACCAGGGCATCCGCTGCCTGTCGGGTGACCAGGCCGCCGAGCTCGTCGGCAAGGACGCCAACTCGCACCAGACCGACCTGCTCCAGGCGATCGAGCGCGGTGTGAACCCGAGCTGGACCCTCTACGTCCAGATCATGCCCGCCGCCGAGGCCGCGGACTACCGCTTCAACCCGTTCGACCTCACCAAGGTGTGGCCGCACAGCGACTACCCGCTGCAGCGCGTGGGCCGCCTGGTCCTCGACCGCAACCCGGACAACGTCTTCGCCGAGGTCGAGCAGTCCGCCTTCTCCCCGAACAACTTCGTCCCGGGCATCACCGCCTCGCCGGACAAGATGCTCCAGGGCCGCCTCTTCGCGTACGCCGACGCCCAGCGCTACCGCCTCGGTGTGAACCACACCCTGCTGCCGGTCAACGCCCCGAAGGCGACCAAGGCCGAGAACTACGGCCGTGACGGCGTCATGGCGCTGCGCAACGGCTCGCGCCACGACAAGAACTACGAGCCCAACTCGTACCAGGGCCCGGCCGAGACCGGTCTGGCGCTCGGCGCCCCGAAGGCCGTCTCCGGCTACACGGGCACCCACGAGGCCCCGGCCCACACCAAGGACGACGACTTCTTCCAGGCCGGTGAGCTCTACCGCCTGATGTCGGAGGCCGAGAAGCAGCGTCTGGTGGCGAACATCGCCGGCGGCCTGTCTCAGGTCACCCTCGAGGACGTCATCGAGAAGAACCTGGCTCACTTCCACGCCGCGGACGCCGACTACGGCCGCCGCGTCGAGGAGGCCGTCCGCGCCCTGCGCGACGCCTGAGCCGAATGAACGTACCGGGGGCCTGACGGGAGGTCAGGCCCCGGGTACCAGCCCGAGCTGCTTACCCGGATGAGGGGTGGTACGCAGTGAGGGCAGGACGAGGACCGTGGCGGGCGAGCGAGCCAGTGCGGTGGTAATGGGTTCCGAGGCCCGTCTCTTGACCTGAGGGAGACGACGCCGGAGTTCTCGTCGCCCGCTCGCCGCGGTCCCAGCCACTCCTCTATATACAGGGGCCACGCACAGAGTCCCCTGTATATGGAGGAGCACACCTCCCCACCTGACTCCGCCCGGCGGTGCGAACGTCCTGTCGCGCCAGCCTCGCTCCGTCGGGCGGTAACAACCAGAGCGCCGAGTCACGGACGGTCCCGTGACTCGGCGCTTTGTCGTGCGCGGGGTCTCAGCGGCGGCCGCAGGGCGCGTCGACGTCCAGGTCACTCAGGTAACGGTCGTATTCCGCCCGGGGCAGGGGGTCGGGGACATAGGCGCACAGGGTGGAGCGCCACTCGGCGACGTCGATGGTGTGGCGGGTCAGCGAGCCGTCCGGGCCGAGGGCCAGGAGACCGCCTTCCGGGTCGGTGAAGATCCTGCTGGCTCCGTTGCCTTCGGCGCCTCCGGCAGCCCCGGCAGCTCCACTGGCGCCGAGCGGCCAGAAGCCGAGGGAGTCGCCCGTCGCCGCGTCCCAGAAGTTGAGGCGGCTTTCCGTACCGGTGTAGGAGAGCTGCGTGACAAGCCGGGAGTCCGGGCTGAAGACCACGTGGGACTGCGCGTTCTGGGCGACCGTGGAGGCACTGGCGAGGCGGCCGTCAGCCACCCGGAGGACGGTGATGCGCTGGTCGCTGTCGACCACGGCCACCTTCGAGCCGTCGTCGCTGACGGAGGAGTCCACGATCCTGCGCTCAGTGATCTTGGAATGGCGGACCCGCTGGAGCCGGCCGTCCGCCCAGCGCCAGACGGTGACGGTACCGAGCGCCTGGTCCGTGGCTGCCAGGGTCATGCCGTCCCGGCTGACGGCGAGGTCTCCCAGGACCTCCTTGTCCTCCAAGACCTGGCTGACGTTCATGGTGCGCAGGTCGACGACTTTGAGCCCCTGCGGCCAGGCTCCGACGACGTGCGCGTCGTCACCCACGAGCTGAATCGTGCGGGTGCCCTCGCCGTTGAACAGGTAGGGGCCGTCCAGGAACAAGGTGAGGTCCTTGGGATTCAGGCCGGTCTTGCCGTCCCACACGCTGAGAGCACCCCGGCTGTCGGCGACCACGATGGGTCTGCCGTCGCGGGCAACGCTGATGGCCTCCACCTCGTGCATCATGTTCCCCGCCTTGCGCAGGCCCGCTTTCCGGTCGGTGAGCAACCAGACGTCGGTGCCGCGGTTCGCGTCCTTGCGGAGGCCGATGCGGCCGTCCTCGGTGACCTCCGACGACTTGAGTCCGTCGTCGTTGGGGAGGCGACCGACGGTGGGGTCCGCCGTGCGGAAGAGGGAGACGGCGCCGTCGTTCGAACCGGCTGCCACCCAGGTGCCGTCGCCTGAGACCGAGAGGCTCTGGACGGGGAAGGAGAACGAGCCCAGGGTGCGCTGCCTGCGGCGTTGCGCATCGTAGACGGCGACGGTTCCGCCCTCGGCGCCGATCAGCATCTCGCGCTTGTCGGGGGCCGGGGCGGGGCGTAAGGCGGTGCCCGTGCTGCCCGTCCTCTTGTCCTTGTCCTGGGGCTGGGTGCGGACGGCGCTCCAGGTGCGGGTGGCGGCGTTGAACGTACGGTACTTCCCGCCCTCCGAGTCGTCGGCGCGCAGTTGGCCCGCGTCGTCGAAGATGAGGGTGACGGAGTCCGCGCCGGCGTCGGTCCTGCTGAGCTCGGCTCCGGACGCGGTGTCCCAGACCGCCATGCGCAGGGCGTCGACGTTCGGCTCGTAGAAGGCGGCGGCGATCCGGCTTCCGTCACGGGCCAGTGCGAAGCCCTTCAGGTGCAGCCCCGCGTTGGGCAGGTCCCTGCCATTGCTCGCCACGATCTCCCGAAGCAGCTGCCCACGCCGTACGTCCCACACCTCGACCTCGTTGAAGGCGCGCTCCACGACGAGCATTCCGCCGTCCGCCGTGAGTTCGAGGACTCCGCCGCCCTGCGCCCATCCCTTGCCACGCAGCACGGGCAGCTCCTTGCCCCCGCGGATGTCGTAGAGGTGGATGTGCGCGTCTTCATTGTTCGGATCGTCGGCGTCGAATCCGCTGTAGTAGGCAAGCATGCTGCCGTCGCGGCTGACCGCCACCTGGGTCGGGGTGCCCCCGCCGGAGCCGCTGAAGTCGACGACGGCGCCGGAGCCGCCCTGGAAATGGCGGGCCACGTTGGCATTGGCCGCGACTGCCCGGGCCAACGCCTGCGCGGACTCGCTCGTCGGCCGGACCGCCTCGGCATACAGGGCCAGTTGGGCGGCCTTGCGGGGGTCGGTGTCGGCCAGGTGCACGGAACGGGCGGCCAAGGCCTGGGAAGCGGAGGTCCGGGCCCTGGCGAGGGCTTCGCCGCGCTGCTGCCAGGCGAAAGCGCCGGCGCTGACGGCGATGAGCGAGACGACCACGAGACCGGCCACGAAGGAGCGCAGGATCCAGCTCGCCTTGCGCTGCATCCGCAGGTCGGCGCTGTCCAGCTCGTCCTTCTCGCGTCCGTGGACGGGCGCGGCGAGGGTGACCACCTTGTCGCGGAAGTCGGCGCCCTGGGCCATGGAGCGGTCGCCGTCGCCGCACGTGCGAAAGGGCCTGAGATCCACGTAGAGAGGTTCGGAAGCGAACGCTCCGCTCAACTCTCGTGGGAGCGCGTCCGTCAGCGTCCAGTCGAAGTCTCCGGCCGTGTCGTCCCACTTGATCACACCGGCGCTGAACGCGACCAGGAAACGGTCCATGCCGTGGTTGCGGCGCCAGTACGCGATCTCCTGGCGTACCCACTTGGACTGCGCGGCTTCCGGGGAGGCCAGGTAGATGAAGTGGCGGGAGCCTGCCAGCGCCGAGGTGATCGCCGAGCCGAGATCGTGGCTCGCGCCGAGGCTGGTGGTGTCCCGGAAGATCTTCAGCCCCGGGCGACGCAGCCAGGGCGTCCGGACGATGCCCTGCAGTCCCTTCTCAAGGGCGGCGGCAAGCGGTACGTCCGCCGTATGGCTGTAGGAAATGAAGGCGTCGCGTTCCAATACCGAGTCCCCCGGGTGGTCCCGTACTTGTGTGATCTCTGGCAACTCGTAGGGTGACATGGAGAGTTCTGATAGGGGGAAGGTTCAAGGGATGGGTTTGCGACAGCGGTTGGGGCGACGGCGCGGCGGTGGGGGCCTCGGCCCTCAGGAGATCACCGTCAAGTTATCCATCCCCTTCGTCGGGGAGATCAGCGGGACTTGGGAGCCCGTGGACTCCGAGCGGGAGGCCGCGTGGGAGCTCTACGTCGAACTGGCCACTCGTGTTTCGGTCGTTGAGCTGGGCGAGGATGAGGGGCTGCTTCGGGAGGCTCTGTCGTCGCTCTACACCGTCTTCGCGACGACACGGGAGATCCTGCGGCGCTACGGCCCCGCGGTGGCGCCGCGGGTGCCGCCGGGACACCTGACCTTCGGGGTGCTGGCGGTAAATGTCCTGAACCTTTCGATCCGGCCGCTGCTCAGCCGCTGGCATCCGCTGCTCACTGCTCACGAGGCGACACGCGGAGACCATGTCGACCCGGTCGCGCACGAGCGGCGGTGGTCGCGGGTGGGAGAGTTGCGGGCAGAGATCGAGTCGGTACGACAGGTGCTGCTGGGGCTGGCACAGGCGCTGAATGAAGTGGCGGGGGTCGGCGATCTGATCACCGTACGAGTGCCGCGGCCGACGACGGCGGAGGCTGCCACCGAACGGCCCCGGTAGCGCCGCGCGGGAAATAGCGGAGCGGCCCCCGTCCCTCCCGGAGGAGGAGCGGGGGCCGCTTCGTAGTGCTGCGGTGGATCAGACCTGGAGGGGCTTGATCGCGGTCGGGGCGTGGCCCGGCTCGGTCGCGAGCTCTTCGAACTCGGTGACGTCGCTCATGTCGACCGTCTTGCTCATCGCGATGTTGGTGACGCGCTCCAGGATGGCCTCGACGACGACCGGGACCTGGAACTCCTGGGCCAGCTTCTTGGCCTCCTCGAAGGCCTCGCCCAGCTTGTCCGGGTCGGTGACGCGGATGGCCTTGACGCCCAGGCCCTCGGCGACCTTGACGTGGTCGACGCCGTAGACGCCGATCTCCGGGGTGTTGATGTTCTCGAACTCGAGGTTGACCTCGAAGTTGATGCCGAGGCCGCCCTGCGCCTGGCGGATCAGACCCAGGTAGGCGTTGTTCACGAGGACGTGGACGTAGGGGACCTTGTGCTGGGCGGCGACCGCCAGCTCCTCGATCATGAACTGGAAGTCGTAGTCGCCGGAGAGGGCGACGACCGGGACGTCCGGCTGCGCGGTGGCGGCGCCGATGGCGGCCGGGATGGTCCAGCCGAGCGGGCCGGCCTGGCCGCAGTTGACCCAGTGGCGCGGCTTGTAGACGTGCAGGAACTGCGCGGCCGCGATCTGGGAGAGACCGATGGTGGTGACGTAGCGGGTCTCCGGGCCGAACGCCTTGTTCATCTCCTCGTAGACGCGCTGCGGCTTCATGGGGATGTTCTCGAAGTGCGTACGGCGCTGCAGGGTGGCCTTGCGCTCCTGCGCGGAGGCGGCCCAGGCGGAGAAGTCCGGCAGCTTGCCCTCGGCCTTCCACTCCTTGGCGACCTCGATGAAGAGCTCGAGGGCGACCTTGGCGTCGGAGGCGATGCCGAAGTCCGGGGCGAAGATCTTGCCCAGCTGGGTGGGCTCGATGTCGACGTGGACGAACTTGCGGCCCTTGGTGTAGGCGTCCAGGTTGTAACCGGTGTGACGGTTGGCCCAGCGGTTGCCGATACCGATGACGGTGTCCGACTCGAGGAAGGTCGCGTTACCGTAGCGGTGAGCGGTCTGCACACCGACCATGCCGGCGGCCAGCTCGTGGTCGTCCGGGATGGTGCCCCAGCCCATGAGGGTGGAGATGACCGGGATGCCCGTCAGCTCGGCGAACTCGACCAGCAGGTCGGAGGCGTCGGCGTTGATGATGCCGCCACCGGCGACGATCAGCGGACGCTCGGCCTCCAGCAGGAAGCTCAGGGCCTTCTCGGCCTGGGCGCGGCTGGCCTGCGGCTTGTAGACCGGCAGCGGGGTGTAGGTCTCGGGGTCGAACTCGATCTCGGTCAGCTGGACGTCGATCGGCAGGTCGATGAGGACCGGGCCGGGGCGGCCGGAGCGCATCAGGTGGAAGGCCTGCTGGAAGACACCGGGGACCTGCGCGGCCTCCAGGACCGTGGTGGCGGCCTTGGTGACGGGCTTGGCGATGGTCGCGATGTCGACGGCCTGGAAGTCCTCCTTGTGGAGCTTCGAGACCGGGGCCTGACCGGTGATGCACAGGATCGGGATCGAGTCCGCGATCGCGGAGTACAGGCCGGTGATCATGTCGGTGCCGGCCGGACCCGAGGTACCGATGCAGACGCCGATGTTGCCCGCCTTGGCACGGGTGTAACCCTCGGCCATGTGGGACGCGCCCTCGACGTGGCGGGCGAGCGTGTGGCTGATGCCGCCCACGTTCTTGAGCTCGCGGTAGAAGGGGTTGATCGCAGCACCGGGCACGCCGAACGCTTGTTCGACACCCTCGAGCTTGAGGATCTCAACTGCAGCGGCAGCGGCTGTCATACGAGGCATCAGGGTCTCCTGCGGGTCTGGCGGTCAGACTTTTTCCGTCATCCGGAATTTTTGTTCTGCTATACGGAACAAGCTAAGCGGCCTCCTCGCGCACGTCAAGGCGCTATGTCACCTCGGAAGCCACCAAAAGCCGCATCTCATTCGACGAGTTGCACAAATGTCCGGGGCCTCGGGGGCGGATCGGCGTGAATCCGCCCGCACGCTCGCCCCGGCGGTCGCGGGTGGTGGAGCATGTACCTACGCACAGCGACGGAGGGGGTCCAGGTCTCATGGCGGAAGCGGTACCGGTGCGCTGCCCGGCGTGCCTGCGCGAGAACGGCTACACCGCCCCGGTCTTCCCCTGCGCCTGCGGGAGCCCGGTCCACCCGCCGCTCGATCTGGCGGCGCCGCCCGTACCGCTGACCCACCGGACCTGGTCGGACAGCTGGGTGGCGGTGCGCTGCGGGTCCTGCGGGCGGGAGAGCGAGTGGCCGCATCCGGAGCTGGGGTGCGGATCGTGCGGGACGGTGGTGCGGCTTCCGGTCCACCCGGTGGACGCGGTCGCCACGGCTCCGGCCGCGAATCCGGAGCCTCCGGCGCGGGCGGCCGACGGTGTGGCGCCCGTAGGCGAGGGCGGGCCGGAGGAGCGGCGCGAGGCCCGGCCGGACGGCCCTGACTCCCGGCCCGCGCACATACCGCTCCCGCCGACCGCGCCGGTGCCGCGCCCGGCCTTCCGGCCGGTGACCATCCGTACCGCCCGGGACGCGGTGGCCACGGCCGCGCTCTACCTGCGCTGGCTCGGCTTCCAGGACGTACGGCAGCCCGACGGGCGCCCGATCCCCTCTGCGGCCGTGGACCTGCGGGCTCCGGGACTGGTGGCACAGGTGGACCCGACCACCGCGCCGGCCGGGCTGCGGGCCGTGGAGTGCGTCTGGCTGAACGGGCTCACGGCCTCGGCGACCAGCGTCTACTTCTCCCTCGCCGGGTACACGGAGGACGCCCGCACCCGCGCGGACGACCTGGGGATACCGCTGTTCGTCATGGACCTCACGGGCATGCCGCAGCCGGTCAACGACCCGGCGGACGAGCTGATCGGCCTCGGGGCCTAGGGGGCGGCGGTCGGCGGTCAGGGATCTCCATCGCCTACGCTCGGAGGCGTTATCCGCTGCTTGCCAGCCGTTGCCCTTCCTGCCAGGAGAGCCCGATGAGCCTGTACGACATCCCGCTGACCACCCTGTCCGACGAGCCCACCACCCTCGGGGCCCACAAGGGCAAGGCGATCCTGCTGGTGAACACCGCCTCGCAGTGCGGGCTCACCCCGCAGTACTCGGGGCTGGCCCGTCTGCAGTTCAAGTACGAGGAGAAGGGCTTCACCGTCATCGGCGTGCCCTGCAACCAGTTCGGCGGGCAGGAGCCCGGCAACGCCGAGGACATCCAGACCTTCTGCGCGGCCGGCTTCGGCGTCACCTTCCCGATGCTGGAGAAGTCCGAGGTCAACGGCGAGCACCGGCACCCCCTCTACCAGGAGCTCGTGAAGGTCCCGGACGCGGAGGGCGAGGCGGGCGACATCCAGTGGAACTTCGAGAAGTTCCTGATCTCCCCCGCCGGCGAGGTCGTGGCCCGCTTCCGTCCGCGCACCGAGCCCGAGTCCCCCGAGGTCATCGCCGCGATCGAGGCGCACCTGCCCGCGTAGGGCGAGCCGCCTGTACGGAAGCGCCCCGCGGATCCCGCAGGGCGCTTCCGGTCGGTCGTCAGTTCACCTCGCGGTCCATGCCTGCCCAGTACGGCTCACGCAGCTTGAACTTCTGGATCTTGCCGGTGGCCGTACGCGGAATCGCCTCGCGGAACTCGACGGTCGTCGGAGCCTTGTAGCCGGCCATGCGCTGCTTGCAGTGGGCGATGATGTCGGCCTCCTCCGCCGTCGCCCCCTCGGCGAGGACCACGAGGGCCTTGATCGTCTCGCCCCACTTCTCGTGCGGTACGCCGATCACGGCGACCTCCGCGACCGCCGGGTGGCTGAAGATCGTGTCCTCCACCTCGATCGACGACACGTTCTCGCCGCCCGTGATGATCACGTCCTTCTTCCGGTCGGAGATCGTCAGGTGGCCGTCGGCCTCGTCGAGGGTCCCGCCGTCGCCGGTGTGGAACCAGCCGTCCCGGAGCGCCGCCGAGGTCTCCTCGGGCTTGTCCCAGTAGCCGTCGAGCACGACGTTCGAGCGGGCCAGGACCTCGCCCGACCCGGAGACCTTCAGCTTGACCCCTAGCGCGGGCAGGCCCGCCCGGGACAGCTTGCGCGCCCGCTCCTCGGCGGGCAGTGCGGCGTCCTCGGGCCGGGCCCGGTTGAAGGTGAGCAGGGGCGAGGTCTCGGTCAGGCCGTAGATCTGCGTGAACTCCCATCCCAGCTCCTCGCCCACCCGCTGGATCGTCTTGCTCGGCGGCGGAGCCCCGGCACAGACGATCCGTACGCGGTCGCGGCCCGGGATCTCGCCCTCCCAGCCGGCCGCCGCGTCGAGCACCGCGTTCCAGACGGCGGGCGCGCCGCACATGAGCGTGACCCCGTGTTCGTCGACGCGGCGCAGGATCTCGGCGCCGTCGACCTTGCGCAGCACCACCTGCTTGACGCCGAGTCCGGCCATCACGTACGGCATGCCCCAGCCGTTGCAGTGGAACATCGGCAGGGTGTGCATGTAGACGTCGCGCTCCCACACGCGGGTGTGCAGCCCGAAGGTGAGCCCGTTGACCCAGATGTTGCGGTGGGTGAGCTGGACGCCCTTGGGGCGGGCGGTGGTGCCCGAGGTGTAGTTGATCGTCGCGGTGGCGTCCTCGTCCGGGCGGGACCAGGGGCGCGGCTCGACGCCGAACCGCATCAGCTCGGTGTCGGTCTGCGCGCCCAGCACGAACCGGTGGCGTGCCGTGATGCCGGCGAGGGCCTCGTCCAGCTCGGGGTCGATGAGCAGGACCGAGGCGCCGCTCTGGCGCACCACGTACTCGATCTCCTCGGGCTTGAGGCGGAAGTTGACCGGTACGCAGATCCGGCCGCTCATCGGCACCGCGAACAACAGCTCCAGCATGCGGGCCGAGTTGTGGCTGACGACCGCCACGCGCTCGCCCTCCCCGACACCGAGCGCGTCGAAGCCCGCCTGCCACGCCCGTACGCGCTCGCCGAGCCGTCCGTACGTGGACTCGGGTACGGGCGGGCCCGGTTGACTCGGCTCGTCGACGACACCGGGGCTGGAGGCGAAGCCCAGCTCCGCCCGGTCGAGGAAGTCCGTGACGGTCATCGGAATCCGCATTGCTCTCTCCTGTATCGGTACGGCGACTTCAGGTGTGACGAGTAACGAGTAACGACTGACGGGTAACGACTGACGAATGCCCGCAGTCTGGCACGGACGGGCAGCGGCGAGGCGGTCAGCCGCGAATGGATCCAAAGCGTACGGAGCCGCGCCCGGAGCCCCTCCCGGCCTCACCCTCGGACCCGCCCATCGCGGAGATCATCAACTCCCCCTCGGCCACGATCTCCTCCTTCCGCGCCGCCGAAACCTCCCCGAACAGCTCCACGGTGACCACCCCGTCCGCTTCCTTCCAGAGACCGGCCAGGAAGCCGTCGACGAGCAGGGTCCGGTGGGCCTGGTTCCCGGTCCAGGTGCGCCCCTTGACCTCCGGGGGGACCACGCGGCCGCGGTCGGCGTGCGAGAGGAGGAGGTTGTCGAATTCGGGGAGGAAGCGGGGCGGCGCCGGGGTCTGCGCGTCGGGACGCGGGGCGTCGGGCAGATCGAAGAGCTCGACGCCGTCCTCGTCCCGGAAGACTTCGAGCCCGGGGCGCAGCCGCTCGAAGGCCTCGCGCAGCCGGGTCAGTCCTGCCCACACCTGCATGTCCTTGACGGAGGCGGGCCCGAAAGCCGCGAGGTAGCGGAGCACGACCTCGTCCACGGGCTGCGCCCGGGCGGCCTCCGCGGCGGGCCGCCCGAGCCAGTGCTCGACGGTGGTGAGGCGCACCTGCCCGCTGCGCCCCCAGACCCCGCGGGGCGTGACCTGGACCAGCGGCAGCCGGCAGCGGGCGGCGACGGACAGGGACTGCGGGTCGGCGTCGGGCCAGTGCCGCAGCAGCTCCTCGCGGATCTCGCCCATGGTGCGCGGCTCGCTCTCGACGAAGGCGCGGGCGTGCTCGGCGAGCCGGTCCAGGTCCACCCCGACGAGGCCCTTGCGGAAGTAGTTCACCTCCCGGTCGCGGGCGGGCTGCACGAGCGGGCGCAGCGTCAGCGCGTCGTGCGCGGTGTGGGTGTGGATCGTCGAGCGCATGGTGACCATCCGGACCACCTCGCGGGACTCCATGAGCCCCGCCAACTCGGCGGGCCGGAAGCCGGCGAGCCGGGCGTGGAGCTGGTAGTACGGGGGCTTCACGTTCTGCGCCTGGAGGCCGAGGAGGTGCCCGACGGCGTCCGCGGCGGACATCTCGGCGCGGCTCAGGAGCAGCTGGCGGGCGAGCGTGGCACGGTTCAGCGACCGGGTGTCGAGTACGGGATGCGTAGTCCTGGAGGCCATGACAGCAAGCTATCCCTCCTTGCGGACACGGCCTGTCCGCAACTCACAAACGCCCGCCAACTCACGCACGCCCGCCAACTCACGCATGTCGGCCCACAACCCAATCCCCTGACCCCACCCACACACCCCGATGCCCGTTTCTCCCGTATATCCTGCCCCTTGCCCGTAAATAGACGTTCGACCGGGAGCTGACCTGCGATGTCGGAGCGCCCAGACCGCCGCACCCCGCCGTCCGCCGCGAAGCGCCCGGCGTGGCGCCGCCCCGGCTCCCCGGGCGCCACACCCCCGGCGGGCGGGCAGTCGTCCGGTCCGCAGTCCGCACCGGCCGCCCCCACTCCCCCGAACCACCGCAGCGTGATCGACTCCGCCGTCTACCGCGACGGCCGCCGGGTCGCCTCCCCCGCCACCCTGGCGGACACCTTCCGGCAGCTGCGCGAGGAGCCGGACGGGATGGCCTGGATCGGCCTGCACCGCCCGACCGAGACCGAACTTCACTCCCTGGCCGCCGAGTTCAACCTCCACGAACTCGCCGTCGAAGACGCCCTGGAGGCCCACCAGCGCCCCAAGCTGGAACGCTACGGCGACACCCTCTTCGTGGTCCTGCGCGCGGCCCGCTACCTCGACGCCCAGGAGGAGGTGGAGTTCGGCGAACTCCACGTCTTCGTCGGCCCGGACTTCCTGATCACGGTCCGCCACGGCGGCGCCCCGGACCTCTCCAGCGTCCGCCGCCGCATGGAGGGCACCCCGGAACTCCTCTCCCTCGGCCCCGAGGCCGCCCTGTACGCCATCCTCGACGCGGTGGTCGACGGCTACGCACCGGTCGTCGAGGGCGTCCAGACCGACATCGACGAGATCGAGACGGAGGTCTTCCGCGGCGACCCGGCGGTCTCCCGCCGCATCTACGAACTCTCCCGCGAAATGGTCGAGTTCCAGCGCGCCACCCGCCCCCTGGTCGGCATGCTCCACGGCCTGATGGCGGGCTTCGCGAAGTACGGCACGGACGAGGAACTCCAGCGCTACCTCCGCGACGTGGCGGACCACGTCACCCACACCAGCGAACGCGTCGACGGCTTCCGCCAGGCCCTGACCGAAATCCTGACGGTCAACGCCACCCTGGTCTCCCAACAACAGAACGCCGAAATGCGCGCCCTGGCCGAAGCCGGCTTCGAACAGAACGAGGAGATCAAGAAGATCTCGAGCTGGGCAGCCATTCTCTTTGCACCCACACTCGTGGGGACCATCTACGGCATGAACTTCGACTCCATGCCCGAGCTGAGTTGGAGCTTCGGATACCCCTTCGCAGTCGGCTTGATGGGGGTGGTTTGCGTCAGCTTGTACGTAGTTTTCAAGCGGCGGGACTGGCTTTAAGAGGCGACTGACCCCACTCGAGCTGCGCGCACGGTTTGCGCCTGCACCTCCCACACGAGCCGCCCATTTCGGACTCTGGGGAGGCCCTGGGGAGAAGTTATGCGGATGATCTCCTCGCCCTGCCCTTAACGAGCCCCTGACCAGGGCTTTTGGTATCCAGCGAGCGTTGGGGAGAATTCGGGGAGAATCCCACACGCCGCTCAACCGGCGGCCTCCCCCTGGGGCTACGCCGTTCCGGTCTCAGTGGCCGAAGAAGGCTCGGTGAGGCGCAGGGTCCGCTGGGCCGCGGTGCGCAAGTGGCGGAGCACCTCCTGGTCGGCGGCCAGCGCGCAGTCCGCGTCCAGGGCCGCCAGAAGCTGGGCGATGCGAGGCAGGGAGTCGCCGGAGAGGTCGACCGTGCAGCTTGTGGCGTCGATCGGGGTGACGCGCCCGGGCAGACCCTGAGTGCGGGCGAGCACGACCTCGGCAGGGGCCTGGACCGTGGCGACGGCTCGGTGTCGGGCAGGCGTGGTGGCGATCTTGGCGGCGACGAAGGCGCCAGGGTCCGGGGCCGGCAGTTCGCGCGGCGGGACCCGGCGCCCCGTGGGGGCGGGCTCGAACATTCGGTCGAGGCGGTAGAGACGCCAGTCGTCTTGGTGGGTGTCGTACCCGACGAGGTACCACCGACCCGCGGCCGGGACGAGAGCCCGGGGTTCGCACCGGCGCGGCCCGGGGGTTCCGTGTCGGGTGGTGTAGACGAAGGTGACGATCTCGTGATCGCGACAGGCTGCGGCGAGGACGGACAGCGTCGAGGGATCGACTTGAGGTGCTCCTTCGGGGGCGCCGTAGGTGAGGGGCGCGGTGGTCGCCTCCTGCAGGGCCGAGACCTTGGTGCGCAGTCGGGCGGGGAGGACCTGTTCGAGTTTGGCCAGGGCCCGCAGGGCGCTCTCCTCGATGCCGGTGACGCCGGAGGCGGCCGTGCGCAGGGCGACGGCGATGGCGACGGCTTCCTCGTCGTCAAGGAGGAGCGGGGGCAGGTGGGCGCCGGCGCCCAGGCGGTAGCCGCCGGTGGGGCCCGTGGTGCCTTCGACCGGGTAGCCGAGCTCGCGCAGGCGGTCGACGTCCCGGCGGACGGTGCGCAGGGTCACGCCGAGGCGTTCGGCGAGTTCCTGGCCGGGCCATTCGCGACGGGTCTGCAGGAGGGAGAGGAGGCGGAGCATCCGGGCGGGCATGTCGCTCGTCATGTTTTCCACTATGGGCCCAATTAGTGACGAGAGGTGTCCTAAACCGGTTCTAGCGTGGAGGTCACCAACGGGATGAAACAGCGCATTCCGTACGAACTTCCACAGGAGATGTCTCGTCATGAAGATCGGACTGCTGGGTACCGGTTTCGCCATCGCCCACGCGGGCGTCTACGCCGCCCGCCCCGACACCGAGGTCGTCGTGTTCGGCCGCACCCCGGAGAAGCTCGCCGTCTTCGCGGAGAAGTTCGGCTTCGCCACCACCACGGATGTCGAGGACATCTACCGCGACCCCGCCGTGGACCTGGTGGACGTGTGCCTGCCCACCGCCCTGCACAGGGAGCACATCCTGCGGGCGCTCGCGGCGGACAAGCACGTGCTGTGCGAGCTGCCCATCGCCCCGAGCGTGGCGGAGGCGGAGGAGATCTGCCGAGCCGCCGAGGCAAGTGACCGACAGGTGTTCATCGACATGTTCATGCGGGTGCACCCCGCGGTGCAGCACCTGCACGCCACCATCGCCGACGGGGCGCTCGGCGGGCTCAAGACCCTGCGCTCCTACCGCAAGGCCGGCCCGGTCTGGGGCCCGGTGACGCTGGGCCTGGAGCAGCTGGCCCTGGAGGTCATGCTCTCCGACCTCGACTACATCGTCGCCGCCCTGGGCCTGCCCGCCTCCATCCAGACCGCGGGCGTCAGCGCCGGCCCGCGGCGGGCTGCCGCCGAAACGGTACTCGGCTACGACGGCACGCTCGTCGAGTTCACCACGTCCACGCTCGTGCCCGCCTCGTACGGGGTCACGCACGGCTTCGAGGCGGTCTTCACCGACGGCGTCCTCCAACTCCACGAGACCCCGTACGACCCGGCCGGGCCGTCCATGCGGCTCACCGAGTACACCCCCGCCGGGCAGCGGGAGATCGCCCTGGCTCCGGCCGACATCTACGCCGCCGCGATCGGCCACGTCCTGGACTGCCTGGCCACGGGCGCCAAGGACAACCTGCTCACGCCGCGTACGGCCACCGACACCCTGCGTCTGGCCCTGGACATCCACCAGCGCCTGATGGGCGCGTGACGCCATGACCGCCCCGAAGAATCCGAGGCGTCCGCACGACGAGATCGTGATCACCGGGGCCCGGGTGCACAACCTCCAGGACATCTCCCTGCGCATCCCCAAGGGTGTGATCACGGTGTTCACGGGGGTCTCCGGGTCCGGGAAGTCGTCGGTGGTCTTCGACACGATCGCCGTGGAGTCCCAGCGCCAGATGAACGAGACCTTCCCGGCCTTCGTACGCAACCGGCTGCCGAAGTACGAGAAGCCCGAGGCCGACGCGATCGAGGACCTGTCCCCGGCGATCGTCGTGGACCAGCGCCCGCTCGGCGGAGGCTCGCGCTCGACCGTCGGCACCATGACGGACATCGCCTCGCTGATCCGGCTGCTGTTCTCCCGCGCGGGCGAGCCTTCGGCGGGCATGTCGACGGCGTACTCGTTCAACGACCCGGCGGGTGCCTGCCCGACCTGCCAGGGTCTGGGCCGCACCGTCCAGCTCGACCTGGACCGCTTCTTCGACCAGGACAAGTCCCTGAACACCGGCGCCCTGCTCTTCCCTCTGTTCAACGTGGGAGGTGTGCAGTGGACCCTCTACGCGCGCTCGGGCCTGTTCGACAACGACAAGCCCCTGAAGCGGTACACGAGGAAGGAGTGGGACACCCTTCTGCACGGCAGCCCGCAGGGCGGGGAGGTGAAGATCGAGCTGGCCACCCGGATGGGCACGCAGAACGTCACGTACGAGGGCCTTGTCGACCGGTTCAACCGCCTCTACCTCAACCGGGACCTGTCCACGCTCTCCAAGCGGACCCGCGACGCGGTCGAGGGCTTCACCACCGAGGGCGAGTGCCCGTCCTGCCACGGCGCACGCCTGGGCGAGGCCGCCCTGAAGACCAAGGTCGGCGGCCGCTCCATCGCCGACCACATGAACATGGAGATCACCGACCTGATCAGCGTCCTGACCGAGGTGGAACACCCGCTCGGCACCCCGCTGGCACGGGCCGCGATCCTGGGACTGAAGCGGATCGAGGACATCGGGCTGGGATACCTGCACCTGGGTCGTGAGACCGGCTCCCTGTCGGGCGGCGAGGGGCAGCGGCTGAAGATCGTACGCAACCTGGGCTCCAGCCTGACCGGAATGACGTACATCTTCGACGAGCCGTCCACGGGGCTGCACCCGCGCGATGTCGGGCGGGTCGGGAAGCTGCTGGCCCAGCTGCGCGACCAGGGCAACACCCTGCTCATCGTCGAGCACGACCGCGATGTCATCACCGGCGCCGACCACATCATCGACATGGGCCCCGGCGCGGGCCGCCACGGCGGGCAGGTCGTCTTCCAGGGCACCGTCGACGAACTCCGCGAGGCCGACACCCCCACCGGTCGGCACCTCACTTCCGCGGTCGAGCTGAAGACGGCCGTACGACGCCCGGCCGGGCAGCTCGAGGTACGCGGCGCCACCCTCCACAACCTCAAGAACGTCTCCGTCGAGGTGCCCGTCGGCGTACTCACCGCTGTGACCGGGGTGGCCGGATCCGGTAAGTCCAGCCTCATCTCACAGGTGTTCGCCGCCCAGCACCCCGAAGCGGTCTTCATCGACCAGGGCGCCATCGGGGCCAATTCCCGTTCCACACCGGCAAGCTGGGTCGGCGCGATGGACACCGTGCGGGGGCTCTTCGCCCGGGCCGGTGGCGTCAGCGCCGGCCTGTTCAGCTTCAACTCGGCCGGCGCGTGTCCCGCCTGCGCCGGGAAGGGCTCCATCACCGCGGACATGGCCTTCGCGGACCCGGTGACCACCGTGTGCGAGGCATGCCGGGGATCGCGCTACAGCGCCGAAGCGCTCTCGTACACCCTGCGCGGCAAGACGGTGACCGATGTGCTGGCCATGACCGCCGAAGACGCCTGCGCCTTCTTCACCGAGAAGCCGGTCCGCGGCCCTCTGGCCACGCTCGTGGAGGTCGGCCTGGGCTACCTCACCCTCGGCCAGCCCCTGTCGACCCTGTCCGGTGGTGAGCGCCAGCGCCTCAAGCTCGCCGGGCACCTGGGCGGCCGCAGCGGCATCTACGTGATGGACGAGCCCACCACCGGCCTGCACATGGCCGACATCGCCACCCTGCAGCGGTTGCTGGACCGGCTCGTCGACGAGGGCAATACGGTCATCGTCATCGAGCACAATCTCGACATCGTCAAGCGAGCCGACTGGGTCATCGACATGGGCCCGGAAGGTGGCCGCCACGGCGGGCAGGTGCTGTTCACCGGCACCCCCGAGCAACTCGTGAAGCACCGTAGCTCACACACGGCGCAGGCCCTGCGCCAGGACCTGGGCCTGTGAGGGGACGGGAGGACAGGGCGCAGCGTGGGCGCCCGGCCCCCGCGACGTACAGGGCGGTTTCGCGGATGGCGTCGGCGTAGTCGGCGGGGCCGGGGTCCGCCGGAAGCAGTCGGAGACGGAGGCCCGGGGCGGGTGCGGGGCTGGAGGGGCCTCGCACCCGCCGGCGCGGTGCCGGTCAGCCCTGGTAGCAGTTCATCTCCCAGATCACGCCGTACTTGTCCCGGACGATGCCGTAGACGGCGCCCCAGGGCTTGGGAGCCAGTTCCTCGTGCACCGTGCCGCCCGTGGCGAGCTTCTCGAACGCCTTGCGCTGCGCGGCCGCGCTGGTGTGCTGGGTACCGATGTGGATGTTGTTGCCGGTCAGAGTGCCGGTGCGAGCGGTGGGGTCGCCCCAGTGGTCGGCGACGTTGAGCGCGCTGCCGTCGGAGAACTGGAGCTTGGCGTAGACGACCGTGCGGCTGAGCTGGGGGTCGTTCTCGGCACCTGGTACGACGTGGGAGGCGAGCATGCGGCGGTCGCTGATCTCCTTCGCGCCGAAGACGTCTTCGTAGAACGCGATCGCCTCCAGGGCGCCGTCGCAGTAGACCATCGGGGTGAAGAGCTGGATCTGCTCGGGCATGAGGGGGCTCCTTCTAGTCGTGGGGCGGGCTTCTCCCTGCCGTCGAAAGCGACCATAGAAGTGCAATAGGTCAATTCATGACCTATTGGACGCACCCGACCCTTCGGCCGCGCCCTCGCCCCCAATAGGCCAGAAAGTGTCCTATTGGAGTGGGATGCTGCCGCCCATGAGCGACACCCCCGCCCGCCTGCTCCGGCTGCTCTCCCTGCTCCAGTCCCCCCGGGAATGGCCCGGCCACGAGCTCGCCCAACGCCTCGCCGTCAGCCCGCGCACCATCCGCCGGGACATCGACCGCCTGCGCGAGCTCGGCTACCCCGTCCACGCCACCCAGGGCAACACCGGCGGCTACCGCCTCACCGCCGGCACCGCCATACCGCCCCTCCTGCTGGACGACGACGAGGCCGTCGCCATCGCCATCGGCCTGCGAACCGCCGCCGCAGGCTCGGTCACCGGCATCGAGGAGACCTCCGTACGCGCCCTCGCCAAGCTGGAACAGGTGCTTCCCTCCCGGCTGCGCCGCAGGGTGACCGCCCTCCAGGAAGCCGCGGTGGCCCTCCCGCAGAGCGGGCCGACCGCGGACGCCGAACACCTCGCGCTCATCGCCGCCGCCTGCGTAGCCCACGAGAAGATCCGTTTCAGCTACCGCTCCGGCGCCGGAGCCGAGACCCGCCGTCTGACCGAGCCCCACCAGCTCGTCGCCGCCGGACGCCGCTGGTACCTGGTGGCCTACGACTGCGACCGGGCCGACTGGCGCACCTTCCGCCTCGATCGCCTGGCCGACCCCTTCCGTACGGGCTCCCGCGTGCCGCCACGCGAGCTGCCCGGCGGCACGGACGCCGCGAGCTGGGTCGCCGCCTCCCTCAGCGGCACGGAGGGCTCGCGCGCCCTGCTCCGGATCCACGCGCCCGCGCAGGCCGTCGCCGACCGCGTACCGCCCTCCCTCGGCGTGGTCGAACCCATCGACGAGCACACCTGCCGCCTGCTCACCGGCGCCGACTCCCTGGAATACCTCGCCTACCGGGTCGCCGTCCTCGGCTACGACTTCGATGTGCTCGACCCGCCCGAACTCGCCGCCCACCTGCGCATTCTGGGTGAACGCGTACTGCGTGCCGCCGACACCGCCGAGCAGTCGAGGGCCGGAGAGTGAACGACCACGACGGGGAAGCCCCCGGACTCTTCGACGCGGCACTCGTCACCCCGCCGCCCGTACCCGCGCCCGGATTCCACGGGATCACCTTCCACGAGCAGCGCGCACGCACCCTCCTCAACAAGATCCGGGGAGCCCGGCCGGGCGGCATGGCCTGGACCCTCAACCCCTACCGAGGCTGCACCCACGCATGCACCTACTGCTTCGCCCGTGACGGCCACGGCCGCCTCGGTTTCGACCCCGGTGCCGGCTTCAACAGCCAGGTCGTCGTCAAGACCAACGCCGCCGAGATCCTCCGCCGTGAACTTCGCGGCGGAAAGACCGGCGACGACTGGGTCATGGTCGGCACCTCCACGGACTGCTACCAGCGCGCCGAAGGCCACTACCGCCTCATGCCCGGCATCCTGCGCGCCCTCACCGACCACCGCGTCAACTTCACCACGACCACCAAAAGCGCCCTGCTGCGCCGTGACATCCCCCTCTACGCCCAAGCCGCCGACGCCGCCGACGTTCTGGTCATGACGTCCCTCGGCTCTCTCGACGAGCGGGTGTGGCGTGCTTTCGAACCCGGCACCGCACCCCCTCGCGCCCGTCTTGCCACGATCGCCGCCCTGCGCGCCGCCGGGGTCCCCGCCGGCGTCCTCATCGCCCCCGTCATCCCGCACGCCGCAGACCGCCCCGAGGCCCTGGACTCGCTCGTGGACGCGTGCGCCGAGGCAGGAGCCGTCACCGTCTATCCCGACGTGATGCGGATCAGCACCGGCGCGCGCGACTGGTTCCTCACCCAGTCGGCCAACCACCTGCCGCCCCGCCTCCATCAGCGCCTGGCCTCGTCCTACGCGCACGAGCGCGCCATGCCCGCCCACTACGTCCGCCAGGTCACCGCCCACGTCCACGCCCGCGCCGCCCGCCACGGTCTGCCCCGCTGGGAGGACTACATCCGCGCCGCCGGCAGCCGACGGCCTCGGTGAGGGCCCAGGCAGCGGTGAGCGCGCCGACGGGGTCGGGGGCGGCGCCGGCTGGGGAGAATCCGGGGAGAATGAAGCCCCGTTGGGGAGCGGTTGGGGAGAATAGATCCCGACGAACTTGTCTACCTAGCCACTGAACAGTGCTGGGCAGCAAACTCGCCACCACCCAGGCCGACATCCAGTCGCCCGCGCGCCGATCGGATGTCACACCCTGCGACCAACGCCGGCTCGTCGTACGGCGCACTGCGAACGTGTGGCTGCGCGGTCTGCACGCACGTACGATCCCCTCAACGTGGAGGAGGCGATGGTGGTGGCCGAACGGACTGACTGGACCCCGCTGTCCCCGCAGGACATGCCCGCGATCGTCGACCTCGCCAAGAGGTGCCTGGGATCCGACGGCGGCCTCCAAGCCACCACAAGCCCAGCCTTCCTGGAGCGCCGATACACCGGTACCGGCGTGACAGCCGTCGGCGCCTTCACCGACCGCCGCCTTCTCGCCTGCGGAGCGCTGCGCACCTCGCCCGACGCCTGCGTGGTGACGGGGCTCGTCGATCCCACCCACCGCGGACGCGGCCTCGGGGCCCGACTCCTCGACGACCTCCTCGACCTGGCGGCTGAGACCGACGGCTGCTCAGGGCCCGTGCAGTTGGAGACCGAGTCGCTGACCCCGCATGCCTCCGCGCTCTTCCGCTCGCGAGGATTCCGGCAGGTATTCGCCGAGGACATCCACCGCCGCGACCTGACGACTTCCCTTCCGCCAAGCCCCCTTCCCGCAGCCGTTCACGCAGAGCAATGGACGGGCGCCAAGCAGGGCGCCTTCTACGAGGCCTACCGCGCATCCTTCGCGGACCGCCCCGGCTTCCCCGACTGGACACAAGACCAGTGGGTCGACTGGACGGTCGACGACTCCTTCGTGCCCCAGTGCTCCCTCGTGGCCCGCACGGCCAACGGCACACCCATAGGTTTCGTGACCTGTGGAGAAGGCTTCCTGATCCAGGTCGGCGCCATTCCGCAATGGCGCAAACGCGGCCTCGCACGAGCACTCGCCACCACCGCCCTCAACCACCTGCGAAGGCACGGCGACACCGAGGTCTTCCTGGACGTCAACGTCAACAACCCGGCGTCCGCCGCACTTTTCCAGAGCCTCGGATTCACCCCCATCGCACGCCGCGCCCGATTCGAGCAGCACTAGAACGTCCGTCCCCATCGCCAGGGCGTTTACGCGCAGCGGTCACCTGGATCCGCAGCCTCCACTCCGCCTCGTGATCCCAGCCAAAGACAAGCCCTAGCTGGGAGGGCCG
Organism: Streptomyces sp. NPDC048337; assembly: GCF_043201175.1. Taxonomy (NCBI): domain Bacteria; kingdom Bacillati; phylum Actinomycetota; class Actinomycetes; order Kitasatosporales; family Streptomycetaceae; genus Streptomyces; species Streptomyces sp. NPDC048337. Next base: position 82,444 of record NZ_JBICYR010000008.1, on the reverse strand, counting down.
TTAAGCACCTCTCTGGCGCGGATCACGAAGGCTTCGCAGGCATGCTCCGCTGCCTCGCCTCGGAGGAGCATGTCGGCCTTGTCGGCAGCGAAGATGATCTCTCGGGTCTTCGCCTGGATCGCAGCAGCCTGCTCGGCGAGGTGCCGCGCATGCGGGCCGAGAGCGACGAGGCGGAGCCGGAAGGCGCTACTGCGGACCTCGACGTAGAGCCGGTACGACTCGGCCCGTGCCGCGAGGGCCGCCTCTGATTCGGCTGCCGTGTGCTGGCTTGTCCATCGGTCGTACTGCGCCCGCCGGTAGTCCTCCGCGAGGCCAATGAAGTCAGCGCACGCATCAAGGAGGCGCTGGTGGCTTCGTTCGCGGTCGGCGTGGGCTGCGGACAGGATAACGGTCGTCAGCTGGTAGCGGTGCGCGATAACCGCACCAAGCAGCGTTCCTATGACGGCGACAGCCGCCGCGATGATCCCCGACACGACGCATAGCCCATCATCTGCCAGCAAGCGTCAAACAGAGCGTGAATCGGCCAACGTTCGCCGACCGGCGGGGCCTCAGAACGGGTTTCTCATCGCGAGGTGGCGGGACAGAAATCCCGAGGCGTCGGGACGCCAGGCCCATGCGGGCGGGACAGCGGGCGCGGGACTGTGGTGGGGCGGGGGAAGGGCTCCCGCTCGGCACCACAAGGGGACGGTATGGCCGGTACGGGGGAAGACGGGCGCTTCTGGGGGTGGGGCGGGATCGTGACCGCCCTCGCGGGGGTCGGGGTATTCGTCGCGGCGGGGCCGCTGTGGCCCTTCGAGGAGGCTGATCTCGGCGACAACGCCGCGATGGTGGCCCGGTTGGACGACACGACCATGTGGTGGGCGTTCGCCACGCAACTGGCGTTCACCGTGGCCGCCTTCGGGGCGGTGGTCTTCGGTGCCGGGCTCAAGCGGCGGCTGGAGCGGCAGTGCCCGGCCGGGAGCCTGGTGCCGATGACCGCGTTCATCGGGATGCTGCTCACCGGGGTCATGAGCCTGGCCGGCTGCGGGATGGGGACCGAGGCGTTCCACCAGATCCGGATGCGGGCCGAGAGCGACCCGGACACCCTCATGTCCTCGCTCGGGCAGCTCGGCACCTACGGCTGGCTCTGGACCGGACTGCTGCTCACCGCCGCCGCCCTGGTCGTCGCGGCCTTCCGGCAGGGGGCCGTCGGGCGCTGGATCGGGGTGGTGAGTGTGGTCTTCGGGCTTCTGCTCGCCGTGACGCAGGTGACCCCGTTCCAGTACATGGCTCTGATGGTCGGCGTACCGTACCTGCTCATCCTCGGTGCCGCGTTCGCCTTCGGTCGGCGTGTCCCGGCCTGACCCTGTGACAGGTACGCGCTGCCTTGAGACCCTTATGGCATGGGGGACTTGGGGGATCTTGAGGTAGCGGGACGCAAGCAACAGCGAAGCGGCGGTGGCCATCGGGGGGTGGCCACCGCCGTACTCGTGTCGACCTGGGGGCTCGCGGTCGCCGGGATCGTCCTCGCCGTCATGGCGGGCGCACCCTGGAATAGCGACCAGGGGTTCTTCATCGTCGACACCGCCAACGCATTCGTGTACGGGCTCGTCGCGGCCGTCGTACTGAGCCGCCGCCTGCACCTGGTGGGCTGGCTCGTCGCCCTGACGGCGGCGGGCACGGGCGTCGCCGCCGTCGTCGCGCAGCTGAGCGTCATGGCCCCGCCGTCGCCGGACGACCTGCCGCCGGGCTGGGCGATTCTGCAGGGCACGGCCTGGGTGCCCGGCACCCTGGGCCTGATGCTCGTCGTGCCATACCTGCTGACTGAGGAGAGCCCGGCACGATCCGCTCGCGCAGCCATCGGGGCCGGCGTGGCCGCCATCGGCGCCACCCTCCTCGTCCGACTCCTCGATCCCTGGCCGTGGCCCGCGTCGGGCGAGTCCTTCTCACCGCTCGCGATCCGGGGCGAGTCCTGGGCGCGCCTCGCGGAACCCGTCGCCTGGTGGATCCAGCTGGCCGTCGTGGCGCTCGGCCTCGCCGCTGCGGGGCACGCGGCCTGGTGCCGGTACCGGGATCCGGCCGCGCGCGGCCTCGGCTGGCTCGCCATCGGTGTCGCGCTGATCTCCTCGACGTTCGTCCCGCTGCTCGTATGGCCGGAGGGCGAACCCAGCCTGGCCTTCGCACTGTTCATTCCGCTCACGCACCTGGCCTCGCAGGCCTTCTTCCCGGCCGCCATCCTGGTCACGGTGCTGCGCCGGCGCATGTTCGGCATCGATCTGGCCGTCAACCGGACCCTGGTGTGGACACTGCTCACGGGAATGCTGGTGGCGGGCTACTTCGCCACCGTCGCACTCCTCGGGCTCGTACTCCCCGGCGACGACGCCCTGGCACGGGTGCTGGCCACCGCGGCCACCGCCGCCGGCATCCAGCCCTTCCGCGGCTGGCTGCAGCGTCGCGTGGACCGGCTCGTGTACGGGGAGGCCGCCGCGCCCGCGCTCAGCCGGGTCGGGCGGCATCTGGGGAGCGCGGGAACCCCGGAGCAATCGCTCGCGGGGATGGCGGAGTCCATCGCGGCCTCCTTCAACCTGGGATCCGCACGGATCCTCGACGCGGGCGAGGCACGGGAGGCGGCGGCGGGGGCGGCGACGGATGCCGTGGAGGTGCCGCTGGTCGTACGTGGGGAGCCGGTCGGGGTGCTGCTGGTGACCCCGCGCCCCGGTGAGCGTCTCGACCGGCGGGCCCGCGCCGCCCTCGCCGAGGTGGCCCCGCTGGTGGCCACCGCCGTACAGCTGGCCGCCGTCACGCGGGCGCTGCGAGAGTCGCGCGGGCGGCTGGCGGCGGCCCGGGACGACGAACGGCGAGTGCTGCGAAGGGAGTTGCATGACGAGATCGGCCCGGCTCTGGCCGGCATAGGGCTCGGGCTGTCCGCCGCCCGCAATCTTCTGCCGGAGGGCGCTGACCGGGCGGAGGAGCTGCTGGGCCGGTTGCGGGGCGAGGTCGACGCACGGGTGGAGGAGGTCCGGGTGCTCGCGCGGGGGCTGGTCCCGCCGGTGCTGGCCAAGCTGGGCCTCGTACCGGCACTGCGGGAACTCGTGATGCGGTACGAGGCCGACGGACTGACGGTGGTCGTACGGGCGGAGGGTGACGGGGTCGACGGCACGCCACCGGAAGTCGCGGGGGCGGTGTACGCGATCGTCGCGGAGGCCATCCGCAATGTGTCCCGGCATGCACAGGCCCGCCTGTGTGCGGTCGAACTCTCCATCGCCGACCAGCTGTTGAACGTATCGGTGCAGGACGACGGGCGGGGCATGGCCGCGGATGTCCGGCGTGGGGTCGGCACGGACTCGATCCGCGAACGGGCCGAGGGTGTCGGCGGCACCGCTACCTGGTCCCCGGGCGAGTCCGGTAGGGGCACCCGCCTGGAACTGAGGCTCCCGTGCTGAGCGTGCTGAGGGTGCTGGTCGTGGACGACCACCCCGTCTTCCGGATGGGGATGTCGGCGCTGCTGGGTTCGCTGGCCGGGGTGGAGGTCGTGGGTGAGGCGTCCTCGGTGGAATCGGCGGTGGCGGCCGCGGTCGCCCTCACCCCGGACGTGGTGGTGATGGACCTGCACCTGGGCGACGCGGCCCTGTCGGGGGTGGACGCGACGCGCGAGATCCTGCGGCTGTGCCCGCCGACGGCGGTTCTGGTGGTGACGATGCTGGACGACGACGATTCGGTCTTCGCGTCCATGCGGGCAGGCGCGCGGGGGTACCTCCTGAAGGGGGCAGCACCGGCGGAGATCGAGCGGGCGGTGCGGGCCGTCGCCAACGGGGAGGTGATCCTGGGCCCCCCGGTGGCAAGCCGGGCGATGGAGTACCTGCTGGGCCACGCGGCGGCGGGGGGCGGGCCGGTGCCGTTGCCGGAGCTGACCTCGCGGGAGCGGGAGGTGCTGGACCTGGTGGCCCGCGGGCTGGACAACCTCGCGATCTCGCGGCGTCTGACACTGAGCCCGAAGACGGTCCGCAACCACCTGTCCAACATCCTGGCGAAGCTTCAGGCGGCGACGCGGGCCGAGGCCATCGTGCGAGCCCGCCAGTCAGGCCTGGGCGGCGGACCGTGACCACCCGCGGCGGCGGGCCACCTGGTCCGGCAGCCCGCCGCCCGGGAATCAGACCCAGCGGATGGAGGACGCCTCGTCGTCCATCCAGCCCCCGCTCCACACGCCTTCGACGGTGCGGCCGGACTTTCGTGTATTGAACCAGCTGTGCTCGTAGTAGATGCCGTGGCAGCCCGCGTATTCCTGGGCCGAGCCGATCTCGTCGCCCCAGTTGAAGCCGGTGTTGTCGTTGAAGTACCGGAGGTTGCCCTCCTCGAAGTCGACGGTCCCCCAGTCACCGTCGCAGCCGTGGTCCTTGACAAAGGTGAACGAATGTCCCCCGAAGTTCGAGTCGTTGTAGATGACGGCGATGACCGTCGCCTCGTTCGCCCCGAAGCCGCCGGCGGCGGCCCCCGCGTCGAGCTGCTGCTGCGTAACCGTCTTCGCCCCGGCCGGGAGGCGTACGGCACCGTTCGTCGCGTGGGCTATCGCCTGCGGGAAGGTGTCGAAACAGACCGCCTCCCGCTGGTTCGGCCGCACCGTGCAGTGCTTCTCACCGCCGCCGGTCGCGGCGACGGCGGCCCCCGAGGGCGCCGCCACGGTCATCAGGGCAGCCACGGCAACGGCCCCGGCCAGCGTGGAGGTGCGTAATCCGGACATACGTTAATGCCTCACCGTCTGGTGGAGCGCGGCGTATCCGCGCTGTTGCCCCACCCTCGCCCCTCACCTGTCCCGCACACATGGGGCACGTGTCCTGATTGCCCGGGACCGACTCCGAGTCGCTCCAGTTCCTCCTGGACGCTTGCGCCCCGCCCGGGCAGGGTGCGTCAGGCCTCGCGCGAACGGGAGCGGGCGGGACTTTGTTGCCCGGCCGCGGTGAGTGCGGCGGCCGGGTCGGTGTCGGCCTGGCCTGCGGGCCACCAGTCGCCGTCCTGGTGGACGTACGGGTACCAGCGGTGGTCGGGGCCGAGGCGGAGCTGGAGTCCCTGATCGTTGAGGGTGAGGCGGTTGCGCCAGGCCTTGAGGGGGACGGCCGTGTCGGTCATCTCGGCGAGGGCCTCGGTCAGGTTCGTGCGTGCGGTGGCCATGATGGCGGGGTCGGGGGTGTGGGGCTGCTCGGCGACGGCGAGGCCGGTGGGGCCTCCGTGGTGCCAGGCACGGGTAAGGCGGGCGAATTCAAGGGGCTTGACGCCGGTGGACTGGGTCAGGTGGTGGATCCGCCCAGGTCGCGGGCGGGTGGCGCCGATCCGTACCGCGTCCTGGTGCTGGGTGAGGTGCAGGCTGGTGACATCGCCGGTGAGGAGCCGTGCGGCGCGTACGGCGGCGTCGGCCGTGATGTGTTCGAGTTCCTCGGCGCCCAGGCCGGCGGCGGTCGGCGGGGGAACGGGCAGCGCGAGGGTGTGCGAGGCCGGCGCCGGAAGATCAGGGAGCGCGCCGGGCCGGTCGGAGCGGTCTGCCCAGCGGGCGTACGCGGCGGCGGCCGGGATACCCGCCGCAGCACCGGGTACGGCAGCTCGCTGCTGAGGCTTCGCGCGGCGTGCGCGCAGCTGGGCGAAGATCTCTTCGCGCTGACGGCCGCGCAGCGCGAACAGCACGAACGGATCGGCGTCGATGGCAGAGGCGATGGCGTAGCAGAGCGCGGCGGCGTGTTTGCAGGGGCAGCCCCAGTCAGGGCAGGAACATTCGGGGTCGAGTTCGGTGGGGCGCGGCAGCAGGGGCACGCCCGCCTCGTCGGCGTCGTCGACGAGTTCGGAGGGCATCTCCCCGTCGAGGAGAGCGGCGAGGTGCCCGGCGCGGGCCGCGATGGCGTCGAGGAGGATGTCCCACTGGGTGTCGGTGAGAACCGGCAGGTGGACCGAGGAGCGGTAGGGGCTGGGGCGGCTGCCCTGGACGAGGGCCTCGACCCGACCGGGGGTGACGACGGGCGCCCCGACCAGTCCCTTGCGGGCATAGGTGCGGCCGCGGGAGAGGCGTGCCGCGTCCAGGGTGGAGTCCTCCAGGGCGGTAACCCAGGCCTGGCCCCACCAGGTGGCGGCGAAGGCTCGTTTGCCCCGGGCCGGCGCGCGGCGGGCTCCGGCGCGGGCGGATCCCGCCGTGGCAGGGGGCCTGGCGGGCGACGGCCGAGCGGGGCTCATGACCGCCGTCCCAGGGCGACGAGTTCGGCGAGGTCGACGTCGGACGGTTCGGTGAGACCGGCCTCGCCGGAGCCGACGACGGCTTCGGCGAGGGCCCGTTTGGTATCGAGCAGCCGGGCCACTTTGTCCTCCACGGTTCCCTCGGCGATGAGCTTGTGCACCTGGACGGGCCGATCCTGCCCAATGCGATAGGCGCGGTCGGTGGCCTGGTCCTCGACGGCTGGGTTCCACCAGCGGTCGTAGTGCACGACATGGGTGGCGCGGGTGAGGTTGAGTCCGGTGCCGGCCGCCCTGAGCGACAGCAGGAAGACGGGGTACCTCACCGGCCTGGAAGCGTTCCACCATCCCCTCTCGGCGGGCTACCGGGGTTCCGCCGTGCAGGAAGACGGCGGGGACACCGCGGGCGGCGAGATGCTTCTCCAGCAAGGACGCCATCTGCTTGTACTGGGTGAAGACCAGGACCGACTCGCCCTCGGCGATGAGGGTGTCCAGGAGTTCGTCGAGCAGGTCGAGTTTGCCGGAGCGGCCGGCCGGCGGTGCGCCGCGGCCCGGCACGTGCGGTTCCTTGAGGTACTGGGCGGGGTGGTTGCAGATCTGCTTCAGCGCGGTGAGCAGCTTCAGGACCAGGCCGCGCCGGGCGATGCCCTCGGACTCCTGGATCTTGCCCATGGTCTCGCGGACCACCGCCTCGTACAGGGCCGCCGGTTCGGCCGTCAGTGACACGACGCGGTCGGTCTCGGTCTTGGGCGGCAGCTCGGGCGCGATGCCCGGGTCGGACTTCTTGCGGCGCAGCAGGAAGGGACGTACGAGACGCGACAGCCGCTCCGCCGCCTCGGGGTCCTCACCCGACTCGACGGCACGGGCGTAGCGGTCGCGGAAGGATGATAGCGGGCCGAGGAGCCCCGGGGTGGTCCAGTCGAGCAGCGCCCACAGTTCGGAGAGGTTGTTCTCGACGGGGGTGCCGGTCAGGGCGACGCGGGCCTTCGCCGGCAGGGCGCGCAGTTCACGGGCGGACCGCGTAGGGGTTCTTGACGTGCTGGGCCTCGTCGGCGGCCACCAGCGAGAAGGCGGTCTCGGCGAGCGTCTCGCGGTCACGGCGCAGGACTCCGTAGGTGACCAGGACGATCTCGTCGTCGGCCAGACCGGTCATAAGCCGATCTCCGCCGTGGTAGCGGCGGACAGGCGTGCCGGGCGCGAACTTCTCCGCCTCGCGCTCCCGGTTGCCCAGCAGCGAGGCGGGGCAGACCACCAGCGTGGGACCGGCGGTGGCGGGGTCGCTCTGGCGGTGGAGGTGGAGGGCGAGGAGCGTGATGGTCTTGCCCAGGCCCATGTCGTCCGCGAGGCAGCCGCCCAGGCCGAGGGCGCACATCTCGGCCAGCCAGGCGAGACCCCGCTTCTGGTAGTCGCGCAGGGTGGCCTTGAGCAGGGCGGGTTGCTCGACGGGGGTGCGCAGGGCGGGGTCGCGGATCGCTTCGACCAGTTCCCCGAGCGCGCCGGCGGCCTGGCAGGCGGTGGTCTCCCCGTCCCGTTCGGCCTCGCCGGTCAGCGCGGCGGAAAGGGCCTCCATCGGGGTGAGCGGATCCATCCGGCGTCGTTTGGCGCGGGCCACCAGCTTGGGGTCGGCGACCACCCACTGTTCGCGCAGCCGGATCAGCGGGCGGCGGGCTTCGGCCAGCTCGTCCATCTCGGCCTCGGTGAGCGGCTCGCCGTCGAGCGAGAGCTGCCAGGTGAAGTCGAGGAGCGCGTCGGTGTCCAGGAGCCGGCCCACGCTGGAGCCGGGGGCGACGCGCCGGGTGATCTCGGCGGTGGCGGTGAGCGCCTTGACCAGTTCGCGCGGCCAGTGCACGGCCACCCCGGCGGCAGCGAGCGGGCCGGTGGCATCGCCCAGCAGCTCCATGGGTTCGTCGTCGTTCAGCCGCAGCTCGTCGGGGGCGGCGTCCCCCAGCAGGCGGGCCAGGGGCGGCCAGGCGCGGGCGCCACGGCGCAGCGCGAGCAGCGTCTCGGTCTCCACGCGCGAGCCGAGGAGGCGTTCCACCTCGGCCGGTGCGCTCCAGAGGTGGGTGGCGTCGACGACGAGTGCGGGGTCGGCCGCGGTGTGCAGCTGCAGCACGGCCCGGAACTGCCCGCGCCTGCCCGTCGGCGGCTCGACCCGCAGTGAGACGCGAACGTCGGCGGTGAGCGCGGCCTCGGTCTCCTCGGCCCAGGCGCGCAGGGCGGGTAGGGGGCGCGCCTGCTGCCAGGCGTACGGAACGGGGCCCATGGCGAGGGGCATGGCCGGGGTGCGGGCCAGACTGTCCGCGACGGCATCGCAGAACTCCCGTACCAGGACGGCCGGTTCGGCGATCCGCAGCGGGGCGGAACCCGGAACGGGCAGACAATGGGCGTGCGGCGGGAATACCTCGGCGAGAGCGGCCAGGGCCTGGTGCTGGGCGGTGGTGAAGGGGCCTGTCCGCCAGCTGTCGTAGCCCTCGGGCGTGAGCGCGGGGAAGAGCCGGCCGTCGGCGAGCAGCCGCAGCGCGAGCTGGGCCGCGGCCTGCCAGGCGGTGGCGGACGCGTCCCGCGTCCCCGTCTCCACCCCCGTCGCCAGCAGGGCGGATACGGCGACGGGGACGGCCAGCGTGTACCCCTCGACGGTGCGCCTGCGCACCGCCCGGCCGTGCGGAAGGACGAGCTCGGTACGCTCGGTGCCCGATCCCGGCTGGGGGTGCGTCCGGGGCGGCCGCCGCCCCGGTGGGTCTCCACAGCAGCATCCGCCCCTGCCGGGAGGGCTCCGCGGCCAGGAAGACCGCGGCCCAGCCGTTGTCCAGGAGGCGCGCGGCGAAGGCGGTCGCCTCCGGCGTGGCCAAGGGCGGCGTGCTCCTCGCGGGCAGCCCGGATTCTCGTACGACGACCCGTGCCACGTTCCCTCCGTCCCCCCGCCCCCATCCCGGCCACGCGCAGCGCCGGGTCATCTCACCTCATCACATCCGCACCGCCCACAGAAACCTGGGGTGAGAGCCTCACTGTCGGAACGAGCCTTGTTCGCCGCGGTGCGCAGCCGCTTGGCCAGCCGCTTGCCGGTGTCACGCAGCTTGTCGCCGAGTGTGGCGAGCGTGTGTCCGGTGGCCTGGTGCGCCACCCGCCACAATCCATCGGCCGGCTGTTCCAGCTCCCCCGCGGGCAGCTGGTGGGCCCCGCGGAGCGCCTCGTACGGCTCCACGCCTTCAACGGCTTCACGAGGAGCGAAAGGCCACGGCCTCCGCACCGCCCCCGCAGGGGCCGAACCATATTCGGACCGGCCCGGTCAGCTCCCAACGGAGCAGGCCGAGCGGCTCTGAGAAGGGCCCCTGGCGAATCGGGGTTACGATCCCGACGCGCAAGTGCCCGGACGGTCACGGAGGCTGGGACTCAGGGATGCAGACCTGCTGTTCTCGGGCGATCGCACAGGCCCAGGTCCTGGGCACGCAGCACGGTGCTGGTGCGGTCCTGGGTGCCTAGTTTGGCGCGCAGGTGCTCGGCGTGCTTGTCGACGGTGCGTGGGGTGATCCCGAGCCTGCGTGCAATTGCCCGGCTGGTGAGCCCGTATTGCCACAGATGCAGAATCTCGCTCTCGCGTGGCGTGAGCCGGATGCCGTGAGGGTTCGGGGCCCGCCGACCGAAGCGCAGGTCGTGTATGCCTCCCAGTACCGTGCCCAACTCACGGGCCATGGCCAGGTCCAGGGCGCTGAAGGCGGTCCGGGCACGCATGACGGCCATACCCCGGACCAGGCCGGGGCTGCCCAGGAGCCGGATCACCAGCTGCTCGGACATGCCCGCGTGCTCGCGCAGGAAGCCGTACGCAGCCGAGGCCCGCCACTCGGTCCGCGTGGTGAGCCGCGCGGTGTCGACGGCGGCCTCGGGGCCGCCGTTCTGGAAGTACCGGGCAGCCTGGTGACCGGTGAGGAAGGCCCGGAATGCCTGCGGATCATCGGTGGAGAGTCCGAACTGCTCCATCGGGTACGCCGCCACCTGCCGGCAGTGCCCGGCCCGGAGGTTCATCTCGCAGGCGTCCACGGCATCGGCCTGGAACACCTCGGCCAAGTCGGAGTTCGCCAGCACCGCGGGGAACTCCGACTGGTCACATGTGATGCCGCGTTCAACCACCGCCCAGAGCGTCCGGTAGTCGCCCGGGCCGATACGGGCCATGTGTCCATGGTCCCCCGCCGTCCGGCCATACGCAATTTCCTCACCTGCCGCCGGTCCGCATCAGCTGTCTACCGTCGCAAGGGGTGAACAAACACCCATACCGAAAAGGTGAGGAGAACGGACCATGACTACCGAACGCATCCAGGACGACGGCTCTGACTTCGCCATGTCCGACGGGTGCCCGGAGCACTGGCGTGCTGCTGCGGCCACCGGCTCAGCGCTGATCCTCGGCGCGAACAATACGGCTTCGGACACTACCGGAATTTATGCAGTCCCATACCTGCATCCGGGTGCCGTTGCCGCCGATGGTGCTCCAGTCGGCGTCCAGAGCCGTAGGTGTCTCCCGTCTCTTGCAGGCAGCGGCCGTTGTAGACATTGCGGACGGTGACGTACGCAGCCGAGGTGGCCTGGGTGTCGGCTTTGGGATCTGCCGGGGCAGGCCCTGCCGTGGCCAGGCCTGGTGGCCCGGCCGGCGAAGCCTTGTCTCCACCGCCTGGCTTGCGGTCATGCAGAGGATGCCGAGCCCGGTGGAACGGCGCGCGGCCGCGTCGGCTTGGGTGTCGGATACCGGGGTCAGCAGACGCCGGTGGGGGCCGTGGCACCGATGGTGAGGGGGCCCGGGGTGGCGCAGCAGCCGGCAGTGGCGGCCTCATCGGCCTCGGGCTGGTCGAACAGGCCCGCGCCGCCGCAGACGCCGGTCTCGGGGAGGGTCAGTTCGACGCGTTCGGCGGCTTCGCGGTCGCCGGCGAGGGCGGCGGCGATGGAGCGGACCTGCTCGTAGCCGGTCATGGCGAGGAAGGTCGGGGCGCGGCCGTAGGACTTCATGCCGACGAGGTAGACGTCCTGCTCCGGGTGGGAGAGCTCGTTCACGCCGTGCGGGTAAACGGTGCCGCAGGAGTGCTGGTTGGGGTCGATCAGAGGGGCCAGTTCCACCGGGGCCTGGAGGCGCTCGTCGAGGCCGAGGCGGAGTTCGTCCAGGAAGGACAGGTCGGGGCGAAAGCCGGTCAGGACGATGACCTCGTCCACCGGGTCCAGGCGGTGGCCGTCCTCGCCGATCAGCACCAGGCGGTCATCGGCGTCCCGCTCGACGGCCTCGGTGCGGAATCCGGTGACCGCGTCGGCGTACCCGCCGTCGACCGCCGCCTTCGCCGCCAGGCCCAGGGCGCCACGGGCGGGGAGTTGGTCGGCCTCGCCACCGCCGAAGGTGGAGCCGGAGATGCCGCGGCGAAGGATCCAGGTGGCGTGCGTGCCGGTGCCGTCCTGGGACTTCGCGAGATCGGCAAGGTAGGCGAGGGCGGTGAAGGCGGAGGCGCCGGAGCCGATGACGGCGGTGCGCTTGCCCGCGTACCGGGCGCGGGTGGCGGGGTGCTTCAGGTCGGGGACGCGGTAGGCGATGTGGTCGGTGGCGGACTTTTCGCCGAGGGCGGCGAGTCCGCTGCCGCCGGCGGGGCCGGGGGTGGACCAGGTGCCGGAGGCGTCGATCACGGCGCGGGCCAGGACGCGGTGCTCGCGGCCGTCGGCGTTCTCGTACTGGATCACGAAGGGCTGGGTCTCACGGTCGGCGTCGACGATGCGGTCACGGCCGGTGCGGGAGACACCGGTGACGCGGGCGTCGTAGCGGACCCGCTCGCCCAGGACATCGGCGAGGGGCTGGAGGTAGAGCTCGGCCCAGTCTCCGCCGGACGGGTAGCCGCTCGGCTCCGGCTTGACCCACCCGGTGGGGGCGAGGAGCTTCTCGGCGGCCGGGTCGACGACCTCACCCCAGGGAGAGAACAGCCGTACGTGCGCCCACTCTCGGACCGCGGCTCCGGCAGCGGGACCTGCCTCCAGGACGAGGGGGGCGATGCCGCGGTCGACGAGGTGGGCGGCGGCAGCGAGTCCGGTGGGGCCGGCACCGATGACGAGGACGGGCAGGTCGGTGGTGGCAGTCGCGTTCACGGTCGGCTCCCTGGCTGCTTCGATGCCTGTCGATGGATTTACATGGCCAGCATGGCACCTGATTCGACAAGCGTCAACATAGATAGATGTCGAAGTACCACTCCCCTTGGTTCGATGTGTGTCAACATAGACACATGTCGAATGCCATGGTCCTGCCGCTTCTGGAGCCCGAGGCCGTCGCGCCCTGCTGCCCGCCGCTGAACGAGCGCCCCATCTCGGCGGACGAGGCCGAGGTCGCGGCGAAGATGTTCAAGGCCCTCGGCGACCCGGTGCGCCTACGCCTGTTCTCCGCGGTCGCGTCCCACGAGGGCGGCGAGGCATGCGTCTGTGACATCTCCGACGTCGGCGTCTCCCAGCCCACCGTCTCGCATCACCTGAAGAAGCTGAAGGAAGCCGGGCTGCTGTCCTCCGAGCGGCGCGGTACGTGGGTGTACTACCGGGTGGAGCCGTCCGTGCTGGCAGCGATGGGCGCGCTGCTGGCCGGCGCCGCGAAGGCGGCGTGACCGGAGTCCCGCAGGAGCGGGCCGAAGGTCTGCTCGGCGAGTTCCACGGCGCGGGTGCGGCCGACGATCTCGCCGTGGAACTCGGGATGGTTCCGCTGCCATTGTTCGGCGGAGGCGGGGCCGGTGAAGAAGTTCAGGGCGTCGCAGCAGACCGCCGCGGCGGGTCCCTCGCCGGCTCGTCGGCCGACGTAGACCACCGTGGTGGCCGGCTCCCAGGTCGGTACGCCGCCGGTGAACGTGACCGTGACCGGCTCGCCGGTCACGGGATCGGTGGAGGAGATCGTGACGTCCCGGCCGAGCATCGCGCGGATGCCGAGGGCGTCGATCGCGCACATCGACCAGACCTGGACGCCGTCGGCCGACCGGACCCGGTGTCGGGTGGGCGTGGCGGAGAAGGGGTAGGCCGCGGAGATCCGTCCGGCCGGGTCGAGGGTCAGGAAGTCCTCGCGGTCCAGCTCGGCCAGCACCTCGGCCGCGGTACGTCCGGCCGTGGCCGCGGCGGCCTCCAGGGCGGCGGGGTCGGGTGCGTGGCCGGTCGTCGCGAGGTGCAGCAGGACCGCCTGGTGGACGGCTCTCAAGCCGCGCTCGGCCGGGGCGCGTCGGCCCCGGCCCGCCCGGCCGATCGGATCGAGTACGTCCGCCCGGTCCGGCTCGCAGCAGCCGTCACCGCCGCCCGCGAGTGCTCGGCGCAGGGCCCGGACGGTCGGCGCCCCTTCCGCGCGGCCGTCCGGGTCCCGGTAGAGGCGGCAGGAGACGGAGGGGAGAGCTCCCGGCCTCGCGAAGGGGTCCACGCCGTCCAGCAGGATGGTGGGCGAGCCGGCCATGCCCAGGCGGGCCGCCTCGTCCTCTTCACCCACCTCGATCGTCTCCAGCCGGGCCGGGCGTCCGTCGAGGGCAGCTGTGATCCGCTCCTGGATCAGGGGCAGGTTCGGGCAGTCCGGCACGGCGAGGATGGTGATCCGCATCCCGGTTTCCTTCCGGCTCGGGGTTCGTGGCCGACCGTAGACCTTCCAGTCCGCTGGAAGGTCAAGGGCGTAGCGTGGAGGCATGGGCATGCGCATCGGTGACCTCGCGGCGGCCGGGGGCGTGACGGCCAAGACCGTCCGCTTCTACGAGCAGACCGGGCTGCTGCCCGCCCCACCGCGTACGTCGAGCGGCTACCGGAACTATCCGCCGGAGACGGTCCAGCGGCTCGGGTTCGTCCGCGACGCCCAGGCGGCCGGGCTGACCCTCGCCGAGATCCGGTCCGTACTGGAGCTGCGCGACAGCGGACGGGCGCCCTGCGGGCGGGTCGCCGCGTTGATCGACGAGCACCTCACCGAGATCGAACGGCGGATGACCGAACTCGCCCAGTCCCGAGCCGCCCTGCGCGACCTCGCCCGACGGGCGGCGGCCACCGATCCCGCCACCTGCCAGGCCGACGACATCTGCACGATCATCAGCACGCCCTGAGCGGTTGCCGCCTGCTGCCGTCGGCCGCCGAGTCGTTCGGCGATCTCGCGGGCGGCCTCCCGGGCGGGACGCCCGACCCCGATCAGCGTCGCGGAGGCGGGCCCGGTCCAGTCGCCGTACCCGAGCAGGTGCAGGCGGGGCTCGTCCACGGCGCGGGTGCCCTCGGTGGCGATCCGGCCGCGCGCACCGCGCAGGCGCAGGGAGGCGAAGGGGGCGAGGGCGGGGCGGAAGCCCGTGCACCAGATGACCGCGTCCGCCTCGGCGATGCCCAGGCGGCGCAGGTGGTGGCCGGCGGCGAGCCCCGGTTGGCCGCCGCCGATCACCACCACATCGGTGCGCCGCGTCATGCGGCGGGCTGATCCTGGCCGGTCCTGCCGCGCATGAAGATGACCGCCACCAGGGCCAGGCCCACGACCACGCCCATCAGCTGCATGGCGACGAAGCCGGCGACCGAGGCCGGGGCGATGCCCGCGAAGGTGTCGGTGAAGGCGCGGCCGATCGTCACGGCCGGGTTCGCGAACGAGGTGGAGGAGGTGAACCAGTAGGCGGCGCCGATGTACGAGGCCACGGCGACCGGGGCGAACCGGAGGCGGTCCGTACGCGCCAGGCCGAAGATCAGCAGGATCAGACCGGCGGTGGCGACGACCTCGCCGAGCAGGAGGTTGCCGGCCGAGCGGTCGTGCCGCGACCACCGCACCAGCGGCTCCCCGAACATCGCGTCCGCCAGGATCGCCCCCGCGATCGCGCCGACGATCTGCGAGGGGACGTACACGGCGAGCTCGCGGGCGTTGACGCCGGCGCCGCCGCGGCGGGCGGTCCACCACTCGGCCAGGGTGACGGCGGGGTTGAAGTGGGCCCCGGAGACCGGGCCGAGGAGGGCGATCAGGACGCCGAGGCCGAAGACGGTGGCGGTGGAGTTGGCCAGCAGCCGGAGGGCTACGTCGTCGGTGAGCTCGGTGGCCTGGATGCCGGAGCCGACGACGATCGCCACCAAGGCGGCGGTGCCGACCAGCTCGGCTGCGGCGCGGGCGATCAGCGGGGTGCGGGGCGGGGTCGCGCCCGGTGCCGGCTGCGGCGACGTGTCGGCGGGGGCCATGGCGTCGCTCGCGGCGGGCTCGGTGGCGGTCACGACAGGTTCTCCTCGGGCAGGTGAGGCGGGGCAGACAAGCTGCGAAGGCTATGGGCAGGACCGCTTGAGGTTCGCTTCGGCGGTGGCGCGCGCGGTCTCGGCGAGGTCGGCGAACTGACCGGCGAGCGATTCGATGACTTCCGGGCGCAGGCGGTAGTAGGTGAACCGCCCGCACGGCTCCGTCTCCACGACCCCGGCCTCGCGCAGCACCTTCAGGTGGTTGGAGAGGTTCGTCTGCTTGGCGCCCGTCTCCTCCACGAGGTGGGTGGTGCAGAGCGTCTCCTTGGCGAGGAGGGTCACGATCCGGAGCCTGAGCGGGTCGGCCAGAACCCGGATCAGATCAGTGTCGACTGACGTCATCATGTACTGATACTGTCACATCAGCTGAGGCTGACACCAGTCCGGGCTGATCTTTGGCTCCGTGCGCAGTCACAACGCCGGACGCTCCTCGCAGTTGCCCGACCCCAAGGAAGAACGATGTCCTCCACCCCTGCCGCGTCCGTCCTCTTCGTCTGCGTCCACAACGCCGGCCGTTCGCAGATGGCGGCCGGGTTCCTGCGCCACCTCGCCGGGGACCGCGTCGAGGTCCGCTCCGCCGGCTCCGTGCCCGGCGACCGGATCAACCCCTCCGCCGTGGCCGCCATGGCCGAGCTGGGCATCGACATCTCCGACCAGAAGCCGAAGGTCCTCACCCCCGAGGCCGCCCAGGCGTCCGACTACATCATCACCATGGGCTGCGGCGACGCGTGCCCGTACTTCCCCGGCAAGACCTACCTCGACTGGGAGCTCGAGGACCCGGCCGGCCAGGGTGTCGAGGCCGTCCGCCCCATCCGCGACGAGATCAGGGGCCTCATCGAGGGCCTGATCGCCGAGATCGACGCCGGGTCCAACGCCTGAGACAGAACGACGCCACTGCACTGGGGTTCACCGATGCGCATGTATCTCTCCTCCTTCCGCACCGGTGACCAACCGGAGCAGATGCTGGCGCTGCTGGGCGATCCCGCCGGTGCGGGCGGTCGAGCTGGATCTGCGAGCGTGCTTCGGCCGGCCCGCGGAGGATGCGGCGGCCGCTCTCGCCCGGCTCCCGCTGGTGTGGGTCCGTGATCAACGGGGCGGACGGTCGCATCAATTGAGCGCGGCGGGCTCCGCCTTGCGTCCGTGGACGCCGGTGCGTCGCTCGGCCCGCAGCTCGTCGGCGAAGACCCGCTGGTAGGCGGCCGGCGGACGCGCGTCGCCGGCGACGTGCACGCACGGGGTGCCACGCTCGGTCAGCGCGGCCACCGGGAACCGGGCGGTGGGCGCCCGTCAGAGGTTGCCGCTGTAGCCGGGGTCCGGGAGTTGGCGGGGGTTCCACCATTCGGTGAGGCCCCAGAGGCCCAGGGCGAGGACCAGGAGGGCCGCGAGGACCGGCGCCCAGGGGCGGTGCACCCACCTCGTGGTCAGCTTCCAGGCGAGGAAGGGGAGCAGGGCTCCGCCCAGCAGGATGAGCGGGAGGTCGACGAAGACCACGCTCAGGTCGCGGGCGTGGCCCTCGAATCCGCCGTCGATGCTGAACGCGGCGCGCGGTGCCCATACGAGTGCCCCGGTGGTCGCGCCGAGGGCGGCGAGGAGGCGGCCGGTTCGGGCGGGCCCGGCCTGCGTGGTTCTTTCCGTCATGACCTGGAGGGACGCCGTCGCGCGGGTACCCGGTTCCCCGCGGGTCAGCGCAGCTGGCGGCGGACCAGGTCGTGGAAGAGACCCGTCGGGTCGGCGAGGAGCTCGGCGGGCGGGCCCTGTTGGACGATGCGGCCGTCCGACATGACGAGAACCCGGTCGGCATCCATGATCGTGGAGAGGCGGTGGGCGATCACGATACGGGTGGTGCGCAGTGCGCGCGTGGACTCGATGACGACGCGCTGGGCCTCGTTGTCCAGCGCGCTGGTGGCCTCGTCGAAGAACAGGATGCGCGGCTTGCGGATGAGTGCCTGGGCGATCATCAGGCGTTGGCGCTGGCCGCCCGATACGGTGCCGCCGCCGTCGGACAGCATGGTGTGCATGCCCATCGGCATGGCCTTGATGTCCTCCGCCAGGCCCGCCATCGCGGCGGCTTCCCATGCCTCCTCCAGCGAGAACGTGCCCGCGCCGCAGATGCAGTCGAGGATCGAGCCGGTGAAGGGCTGGGCGTTCTGGAGGACGACGCCGCACTGGCGCCGCACGGCCGCCTGGTCGAGTGCCGCGAGGTCTTGGCCGTCGTACAGCACGCTGCCGGAGACGGGCTTGTCGAAGCCGATGAGCAGCCGGAGCAGGGTGGACTTTCCGCAGCCGCTGGGGCCCACGATCGCCACGAACTCGCCCTCGCCGACGGTGAAGTCGATGTCGTCCAGGGTGAGCGGGGCGTCGTCCGCGTAGCGGTAGGACAGGGCCTTGGCCTCGATGGCACCGGTCAGGCGGCCCGGTCGGGTGCTGGAGCGGCCCGCCTCCGGGCTCTCCCGCAGGAGCGGCTTGATCTGTTCGAACATCGGCAGTACGGACGCGGCCGAGATGAGGGCGCCCGTGAGCTGCGTGACCGAGGACAGCAGCATCGTCAGGGCGGTGCTGAAGGTGAGGAACTCGGGGGCGGACATGGCGCCGCGGGCCGGCCCGGCCAGCAGCATGAACATCACGAGCGTGCACAGCGGCAGGTAGACCGCGCCCAGCACCGTGATGGTGTTCTGGATCCGGCCGATGCTCTGCTGCAGGTCGCGGGTACGGGCGAACTCCCGCGCCCAGGCCGCGTACGCGAAGCTCTCGGCGGCGGCGACGCGCAGTTTGGGCAGGCCGCGCAGGGTCTGGAAGGCCTGGTTGTTGAGCTGGTTGCCGAGCTTGATCAGCCGGCGCTGGTAGCGCAGCTGCCACAGCCCCAGGCCCAGGAAGACCGCCGCGACGACGACCAGCATGGCGAGCGCCGCCATCGCCAGCGGCACGCTGTAGACGAGCAGCAGGACGAGGTTCATCGTGCCGACCGTGCCCGCCTGTACGCAGACCGAGCCGATGCCCGACAGCACGCGGCGGATGGCGCTGATACCCATCGCCGCGCCGGCCAGTTCGCCGGTGGAGCGGCCGGTGAAGAACGTGGTCGGCAGCCGCAGCAGCCGGTCCCAGACCGCCGGTTGCAAGGTGGCCTCGATACGGCCCTCCATGCGCAGGAGGGAGGTGTTCTGCAGCAGCATGAAGACGGCCGAGACGACGCCGGTCGCGATCAGTGCCAGCCCGGTCTGCACGATGAGGCCGGTCTCGCCCTGCGGGACGTACCGGCCGAGGACCTGGCCGGTGGCGATCGGCACCAGCGCCCCCAGGACCACCGCGACCAGCCCGCCCAGGACGATGCTCCGCAGCTCCGGGAGGGTGCCGCGCACGCTGAAGCGGAGCAGCGCCGGCAGGCCCACCCGGCCGTCGGGCAGCGGGCGGTAGAGCATCACGGCGTCCGGTGCGAAGGCGGCCTGGTTGGCCTTGCCCACGCGCTCGCGCGTGCCGGTGGCGGGGTCGACCGCCGTGTAGCGGCCGCGCCGCCACAGCAGGGCGACGGGCGCGCCGTCCTCTTCGCGCCGGCCCACGAGCGGGCCGCTGTTCTCCCGCCACCAGCGTCCGGAGAGCCGGACCGTACGCGTGCGGATGCGCGAGGCGAGCGCGATGCGTTCGACGGGGTCGGTCCGGTCGCCCTGCTCGGGGGTGCCGCCGGCCGCCCCGTCCGGTTCGGTCAGCGCGATGCGGGCCTCGGCGGCGACCAGCCGGCACGCGGCGAAGGTCGCGTCGGCGTCGGCGCCGCGGTGGGAGTCCCGGCGGGAGCGGTCGATGGACGCCAGAAGCGTCCGGTCCGCCTGGGTACGGGCGGCCCGGCCCGCCTCGATGCCGGCCGCCGTACGGTCCTCGTGGGCGCGCTCCAGCCGCTCGATCCAGCGGTCCAGGGCGTACAGCAGGCGGTACTGCTGGTCGACCATGCCCTGCCACATCGCCGCGTCGACGAGGAGGGTGCCGACCGCCTCCGCCTCGTACACGGCGCCGTACTGGACGCTGCCGGGGGCGATCTGCATCCACAGGATGTCGTCGTCGGCCCCGCCGTGCCCGGTGGTGGCGCTGCCGTCCAGCGGTGCCTGGTAGAGGACGCGCAGGCCGCGGCCGATGCCGCGCGCGAAGGCGTCCTCGAGCGGGCTCGGCCGGTCTGCGGCGTGGGCTCCGTACTGCCCCTGGTCGGCGTACCACTGTCCCTCGTACCACTGTCCGCCGTACTCCGGGCGGTAGAGCTCACGCAGTTCGATCCGGCGCAACCAACACCCTTGCAGGGGCCGCCCGACCAGGGTGTGGTGCGGGCCCTCGGGCGGGCCCAGCAGCAGCGTGCCCGGCTCCAGCCGGCCCAGGAAGTGCCAGTGCCCGGCCTGCTCGGCGTCGACGGCGAAGAGGTCCAGCTCGCCCTGGACGACGAGCCACAGCACGAGCGGGCCCTCCAGGGGCACGCTGCGCAGGCCCGTGCAGTCGACGGGCGTGCCGAGGCCGCCCAGGGCCGCGACGACCGGGTCGGGAACCGCGCCGGCCACTGCCGTGACCGTGCCGTCGTGCGCGTACGTCACCTCAGTGCTCCTTGACCAGTTCGGCGTACGGGCCACCCGCGGCGACCAGGTACTCGTGCCGGCCGCGCTCCACGACCGTCCCCCGGTCGAGTACGACGATCTCGTCGCTGTCGCGCACCGTGCTCAGCCGGTGGGCGATGACCACGCAGGCGCAGCCGCGGCGGCGCAGGTTGTCGATGATGAGCTGCTCGGTCACCGCGTCCAGGGCGCTGGTCACCTCGTCGAGGACCATGACACTGGGGCGGCGCACCAGCGCCCGGGCGATCTCCAGGCGCTGGCGCTGCCCGCCGGAGAAGTTGCGGCCGTCCTGCTCGACGCGGCTGTGGATGCCGCCGGGGCGGCGGGCGACCACGTCGTGGACGGCGGCGTCCTTGAGGGCGGCGGTGACGGCCTCGTCCGTGATGGACGGGTCCCACAGGGTGACGTTGTCGCGGACGGTGCCCTCGAAGAGGAAGACGTCCTGGTCGACGAAGGAGACGGAGGCGGCCAGCGCGCCGCGCGGGATGTCCTCCAGCCGCATGCCGTCGATGCGGATGGCCCCTTCCCAGGGGGCGTAGAGGCCGGAGATCAGCCGGGAGACGGTGGACTTGCCGCTTCCGGAGCCGCCGACCAGCGCGACCTGCTGCCCGGGTCCGACCGTGAGGGAGAAGTCCTTGAGCAGCGGGGCGTCCAGCGGGCTGTAGCCGAAGGTGATGTTCTCCAGCTCCACGTGTCCCTTGAGGCGCCGGGTGCCGGCGGCGGGCTCGCGCCGCGCGTGGACCGGGTCGACGGGGAAGTTCTCGACGTCCTTGAGGCGGGCGACGTCGGCCGCGAAGTCCTGGATCCGGCCGGCGACGCCGCCGAGCCGGGAGATCGGCGCGGTGAAGCTGGTCACCAGGGCCTGGAAGGCGACGAGCAGGCCGACGGTGAGGTGCCCTTCGACCGCCCGCAGGCCGCCGATCATCAGGATCAGCGCGCTGTTGAGCGCCGCCAGCGTGGGCGCGACGATCGCCAGCCAGGCGCTGGGGACACCGAGCCGCTGCTGGACGTCGAGGGTGACGGCGTGCTGTCCGGCCCAGCGGCGGAAGAAGCCGTTCTCGCCGCCGGTGGCCTTCATCGTCTCGATGAGCTGGAGGCCGCTGTACGAGGTGTTCGTCAGGCGGGCGCTCTCGGCGCGCAGCTTCTGGGTGCCGGTGGCCCGCAGGCGGATCACGATGCGCAGGGCGACCACGTTGAGCAGCGCGATGAGTACGCCGACTAGGGTGAGCTGCGGATCGTACGTCCACAGCAGTACCGCGTAGAGCACGACCACCACGGCGTCCACGGCGGCGGCGGCCAGGTCCCGGGCGAGGGTCTCGGCGACGGCGTCGTTGGACTGGAGCCGTTGGACCAGGTCGGCCGGGTTGCGTTGGGAGTAGAAGGCGACCGGGAGTCTGAGCAGGTGCCGGAAGAAACGGGCGCTGCCCAGGGTGGAGGAGATGATGCGCCCGCGCAGCAGGTTGGCCTGCTGGAGGGCGGTGAGCGTCGCGGTGAGGACGAGGGCGACGGCCATCGCCGCGAACAGCAGACCCAGCAGGGACGTCTGCTCCCCGATGAGGAACATGTCGATGTACGTGCGGCTCAGGGCCGGTACGGTCGCGCCGACCGCCACGAGGAGGAGGCTGGAGAGCACGGCGGCGGCCATGGTGCCCGAAGTGCCGCGCAGGCGGGCCGGCATGGCGCCCAGGACGCCGGGCTTGCGGCCACCGCGGCGGAAGCCCTCGGCGGGCTCGAAGGTGAGCACGACCCCGGTGAAGCTGGTGTCGAACTCGTCCATGGGGACGAAACGGCGGCCCTTGCCGGGGTCGTTGACGTACACGCCCCTGCGGCCGAAGCGGCGGCCCGTGCCGTCGTAGACGACGTAGTGGTTGAACTCCCAGAACAGGATGGCCGGCGCGCGCACCTCGGCGAGGGCGGCCAGGTCCATCTGCATGCCCTTCGCCGCCAGTCCGTAACTGCGCGCGGCCTTGAGGAGGTTGCTGGCGCGGGAGCCGTCGCGGGAGACGCCGCAGGCGATGCGGAGCTCTTCGAGGGGGACCCAGCGGCCGTAGTGGCCGAGCACCATGGCCAGGGCGGCGGCCCCGCACTCGACCGCCTCCATCTGGAGCACGGTGGGGGTGCGTACCGGCCGGGGAGTCCTGCCCCTGGGTGCGGGCGCGGGCCTGCGGCGGGTGCCGCCCTTGGGCTCCGGACGGCGCCGGCGTCCGGCGGGCGGGAGCCGGTGGGGCTGCGGGGCGGTCACGGCAGCAGCCAGTCGACGGGCCGGCGGGCGGCGAGGTGCACGGCGCCGGTGACGGGGGTCGTCGAGTCGACGGCGTACGGGGGCCCCTCCGCGGAGGACCACCGGTAGCCGGACTCGGTGGTGGCGGAACGCTCCAACTGGACCAGCACGGCGACCGGGTTGCCGTGGCGGGCGAACTGCTCGGCGAGCCCGCTGTCGGCGAGGAAGCCGCTGATCTGCGCCTGGGTCTGGGGCGCGCGGCCGACCGCCTTGACGCGGCCGCGGAGCATGCCGAACTGCTGTTGCGGGGCGGACTGGACGCTCAGGTCGACGGCGGCGCCCACGGGGATCGCGGAGGCGCTGCCGCCCGGTACGTACAACATGGCCACCAGGGGGTCCTTCGGATCCTGCACGCGCTCCACGGTCGCGACGTCCGCCCCGGTCGTGACGACCGCGCCCACCTTGGAGACCAGCGTGGTCAGCCGGCCGCCGGTGACCACGCGCACGGGACGGTCCCCCTGTTCCGTGCGGACGGTGAGCAGGGGCGCACCGGGGGCCAGGAGTTGGCCCTCCTCGGCGAGGACCGCGGTGACCTGTCCGGCGACGGGGCTCTGGAGCACGTAGCTGCCCTCGGCGTGGGTGAGGATGCCGGGCGCGGTCAGCTTGGAGGACACGGTGCCGGTGAAGGCCCAGAAGGCCGCGGCGGCCATGACGAGGAGCGTGACGGCAAGGACGAGCCGGCCCTGCGGGCGCGCGAACCGCACGGGCAGATCGAGTTCTTCGGGTGATTGCAGCTTGGAAAGAGCCTTTTGGCGAAACTGCACGGACTATTCCTTCAACTGCATTCGTACCGGTGGGACACAGGGGCAGCCCTGAACCCCGGAGCCGTGGGGGGCACTCCGGGGTTCAAGGGATATCCCGATCAGAGACCGGCGCGACCGGTGTTCACCGAAACGCCGGTGATGCCCTGGACCAGGCCGGGGACGTGGGACACGATGCCCGTCGCGGTCTGGACGGTGTTGAGGGAGCCCACGAGGCCGACGACGTCGTTGACGTCGCTGGTCAGGGCGCCGGCGAGGCCGCCGTGCACGCTGACGAGGCCGCCGGAGACGGCGTCCAGCTCGGTGTCGGCGATCTCACGGGTCTCGATGTCGTTACGCATGATGCGCACCTTTCATTGGGGGGAGGAATTCATTTCCCGCGGAAGTCGGGCGGCGCGGAACTCGTCCGCCATTCACACCTGCCGCAGTGCGCATGATGAAAGCACGCGAACGGGCTGCCCGGCCAATCCCGTTGACGCCCCATCACCGCCGGATGACCACCTCTCCCGACCCGCGTGCAGCTTCATTCACCGAAAAGTGACGGCTTCTCCACAGAATCGAGTAACACATACGCGCCCCCCGTTGCTTACAAGGAACCTAACGGGGCAAACCACCACCAATCAGCGGCGATGACCCCTGCCTTTCGGGGAGTTGTGGAGGCGGCCCGTCCCGGACACGCACACGATGTGCAGGTTTTCGGAAGGAGCGTGCGGTGACGGGCCCCTCACACCCGGTACGGATCCGGAGGCGACGCCGGCGCGCGGTCAGCCGAGGCGGGCCGGAGAGGAGGCGGACGGGGTCAGGAGGCGGGGGGTGCCGTTGCCGTCGGCGGGGACGGTCCACAGGTCGGTGCTGTCGACCACGCCCTCGGTGGGGAGGGCGTAGGCGAGGGTGCGGTCGTCGAGCCAGGCGGCCTGGTCGTCGACGCTGCGCTTCTCCGCCAGGGGGTGTTCGCGGAGCGTCGCGAGGTCCATCACGTGCTCGCGCCACAGCGACGCGCCGCGCTGTACGCGCTTCTTGTACGCGATACGGGTCTCGTCCGGGGAGAGGGAGGGGCACTCGACGTTCTGGGCGAGGGTGGTGACGGTACGGCGGGAGATCGAGCCCTTGACCAGATGGGTCTGGCCGGCCGTGGCGAGGGTGGCGTAGAAGGTGTCGTCGTCCTTGGAGAAGGTGACGCCCCAGAAGTTCACGTCCGCCGCGCGGTACTCCTTGCCGTCCATGAGGATCGCGAACTCCTCCAGGCTGGGTACGAGCTCCCAGGTACGGGTGTCCACGATCGCGGTACGGGTGGAGAAGAACGCGGAGCCGTAGGACTCGCCGGAGACGAAGACCGTCCAGGCGGCGAACCGGCCGCTCGGGGAGACCCGGGCCCGGCTGGGCGTGCCGGCGAGCGGGAAGCCGCGCCGCGTGCGCAGCTCGGCGTCGACGATGAGGGCGCGGTTGTCCTGGGCGAGCGCGCCGGGGGTGGAGCGCAGGCACACGCCGGTGCCCGCGGCGGCGTGGAAGCGCTGGCAGGTGAGCTCGGAGGCGGCGCGCCCGCCCTCGGGCGCCTGGGCCGGGACGGAGACGAGGGCGCCGCGGTGCGGGCCCCCGCCGACGTTGAGGAAGGCCAGGGTGTCCTGCTGGGTGAGCGTGACCCGGCCCGCGCCGACCTCCGGGCCGCCCGCCTTCGGCTGGTCGGCGCGGGAGGCGCCGCGCAGCACCAGCGTGATGGCGAGGCCGGCGAGCAGGAGCACTGCCGCGGCGAGGACGAGCAGGCGGCGGGACAGCGTCATCGGGTTCCTCACGGGGAGAGGTCGGCGGCGGGGGCGGTCGGGCGCAGGACGAAGCCGGCCACCACGGCGGAGCACAGCAGGCCGGCCGCCGCGGCGGAGAGGGCCGGGCCGGGGCCCCACAGCGTCCACGCCCCGCCGAAGGCCAGCGAGCAGCCGAAGCGGGCCAGCGCCTGGCCGGTGCCGACCAGGGCCAGGCCGGTGGCGCGCAGCTGCCGGGGCACGGTGGCGGCGACAGCGGCCGGCAGCACCCCGTCGGTGGCGGCGTAGAACAGGCCGTGCAGGACGAGGACCAGGTAGGGCAGGACCGGCCAGCCGGGGGCCCACAACAGCAGCCCGTACCCGGCCAGCAGGAGGGCGTGCCCGGTCAGGAACACGGTGCGCCGGCCGATCCTGTCGGCGAGGGCCCCGGCGGGCACGGCCAGCAGCAGGAACACGGCGGCCGTGCCGAGGGGCAGGAGCGGGAACCACTGCTCGCCGATGCCGGTGCGGCGTTGCAGGAGCAGGTAGACGAAGGCGTCGCTGACGGTGGTGAGGCCGAGCAGGGCGGCGCAGGCCGCGAGCGCGCGCAGCCGGGGCAGGCGCAGCAGCGCCAGCGCCTCCCGCGGGCCCGCGGTGGGGTGCGCCCGGCTGTGCCGGGAGCCGGGGTTCCGCCCCGGACCCCGCGCCTCAGACGCCGGCGGGGCCGGATTTTGCCCGGCCGTGGCTGAAAGTGCCGGTGTACCCGGTACGAAGAGCACCAGCACCACCACCCCCAGCGCGGCGACGCACGCGCTCACGCCGAAGACGGTGTCGTAGCCGTCGGCCACCGCGCCCAGGATGAGGAAGGCGGCGAGCGGGCCGAGCAGCGCCCCGGTGGTGTCCATGGCGCGGTGTACGCCGAAGGCGCGCCCCTGTGCCCCGGCGGGCGCGGACAGGGAGATCAGGGCGTCTCGCGGGGCGGTGCGCAGCCCCTTGCCGGTGCGTTCCAGCGCGAGGACCACGCCGACCGGGCCGAGGCTGTGGGCGAGCAGGAGCAGCGGCTTGCACAGGGCGGAGAGGCCGTAGCCGAGTCCGGCGATCAGCTTGTGGTTGCGGACCCGGTCGGCGAGGTGTCCGCCGGTCAGCTGCACCAGGGCGCTGACCCCGTTGTAGACGCCGTCGAGCGCGCCGAAGCCGAGGGGGCTCAGGCCGAGCCCCGCGACCAGGTACAGGGGCAGGACGGCGGTGACCATCTCGGAGGAGATGTCGGTGATCATGCTGACCGTGCCGAGTGCGAGGACGGCCGAGGTGACGGCGGGTGCCCGTAAGGCTCCGCGGTCCGGCCCGGTCTGCGCCCCGGAGGGGGCGGAGCGGTCCGCGAGGTACATGGTCTGGAGCTCCCGGTGGCGACGGTCTCACATCACTCGAACGTACGAGTGGAAACATAGTGGTTGTACGGGGCAACGGAGGGGCGTTCGGCGCGAACGGCCCGCCCCACCGGCTCAGTTCCGCCGGCTGCTCTCGTCCCGCAGCCAGGTGGAGAAGTCCCCGTTCCGGATGGCCTTGCGCGATCCCCGCCGTGCGGCGAGGGCCGCCGCCACGAAGACCACGACCCCGGGGAGCAGCCGCGGCCGGGCCCGCAGCAGGGCGCGCAGATCGGCCGTGCCGGTGCGGGCGGAGGGCGGCGCGCCCGGCGTCCCGTCCCCCCGGGACGCCTGGAAGCGTTCGAACTCGGCCGAGGAGGTCGCCGCGCGGATCCGCCGCCTGACCAGGTCCGACCAGGTGCGCGGCGGATGCACCACCACCCGGGCGGTCCCGACCACGCGCCGCTCCCCCGGCCCGAAGGCCTGGGAGGCGGCCAGGTCGTCCGCCATCAGCGGGGGCAGCGCGGCGATCCGCGCGTGCCCCGCCTCCGACACCCCGATGACCCCCCGGCCGAACAGCCCCTCGCGGACGGCGGGCAGCAGCTGCCACACCCCGTAGTACGCCCGTACCGGCCATGCGCACCCGGTCAGCGGGATCTCCCGGTCCGGCGCGACGGCCAGCAGCTCCGGGCTCCCGGCGAACGCGCCCGCCAGGGCCCGTACATCGGCGGCCCCGACCACCACGTCGGCGTCCACGTACAGCCGGGGGAAGCCCCGCGCGTGCTCGTCGCCGACCCGAAGTGCCGTGTGTTTGGAGGGAGTCGGGATCTCGACCACCCGTACGCGGGGGCCGCGCGCGCCCGCGACCCGGGCGGTGTCGTCCGTACAGCCGTTGCACACGACGACGATGTCGGCGTCCTCGGCCTCGGTGCCGGCCAGGAGCGCGTCGAGGAGGCGGCCGATGACCCGGCCCTCGTTGTGGGCCGGTATCACGATGCTGGTCACCCGGGCAGTATGCACGCTCGAACACGTGCACCGGGCGATTCCCCCAACTCTGCCCAGCAGTACGCCTGGTGGACTAGATTGAACGTCGCCGACCGGATTCGGCGCGCTTCGGCGATGTGGGGATCAATCCGGAACGCCGGGGGGCGAAAGCAGGCGGCTTACGTAGGGCATCGGTTGTGGGGGGCCATCACCGTTGAGCGGGTCACGCACGGGTCGCGCACGCGTCCGGCCCGCCGCCGACGGCACCTCCATCCTTCGCACGCGTCCCGGCCATGAGTTGTCGACACGCCAGCCGGCGTGCGTCGCGGAAGGAAGGGGAACGCTGTGAAGGACACGGTGCAGGACGCGGGCGGCCGGGAGCCCGGGGACCCGTTAGGTGTCGCCGTGGTCGGCGCGGGCTACTGGGGTCCCAACCTCGTCCGCAACTTCCAGTCCAGTCCGCGGTTCCGGCTCCGCTGGCTCTGCGATCTGAACGTGGACCGGGCCGAGCAGGTGCTCGGCCGATACTCCACCGTGCAGGCGACCGCGGACTACGCGGCGGTCCTCGCCGACCCGGCCGTCGAGGCCGTCGCCGTGGCCACCCCGGCCGGGACGCATCTGGACGTGGCCCTGGCCGCCCTGCGCGCCGGGAAGCACGTCCTCGTGGAGAAGCCCCTCGCCGCCACGTACGAGGACGGCCAGCGGCTGGTGGCCGAGGCCGAGGAACGCGGCCTCACGCTGATGTGCGACCACACCTACTGCTACACCCCGGCGGTGGCCCGCATCCGGGAGATGGTCCGCTCCGGCGAGCTCGGCGAGATCCAGTTCGTCGACTCGGTACGGATCAACCTGGGCCTGGTCCAGAAGGACATCGACGTCCTGTGGGACCTCGCCCCGCACGACCTCTCCATCCTCGACTTCATCCTCCCCGACCACGTCCAGCCGGTCGCCGTCGCCGCGCACGGAGCCGACCCGATCGGGGCCGGGCAGTCCTGCGTGGCCTATCTGACGCTCCAGCTCAACACCGGCGCCATCGCGCACGTGCACGTCAACTGGCTCTCCCCGACGAAGGTGCGCACCACCATGGTCGGCGGCTCCAAGCGCACCCTGGTCTGGGACGACCTCAACCCCGCCCAGCGGGTGGCGGTCTTCGACCGCGGGGTGGACCTGGCCGCCTCGCAGGAGATCGGCGCGGACGAGCGCCGCGACATGCTCGTCTCCTACCGGACCGGCGACATGGTCGCGCCCGCGATCGGCGAGAAGGAAGCACTGCGCAGCATGGTCGAGGAGTTCGCCGACGCGATCGAGACGCGGCGGCCGGCACTGACCGACGGCCGGGCCGGGCTGCGGGTGCTGGACATCCTCGAAGCGGCCTCCAGGAGCCTGGAGTTCCGCGGTGCCGTGGTCGGACTGCGCACCGGTCGCTGATCGTACGCACGCACAGAAGACGCGCACACGGAAAAGCATGACCGAGTCAGTGGGGGCGGGGCGTTGAGCAGCGTAGAAGGCAAGAGGATCCTGGTCACGGGCGGGGCGGGCACCATCGGCTCGCACGTCGTGGACCTGCTGGTGGACAACGGGGCACGCGAGGTCGTGGTGCTCGACAACTTCGTCCGGGGGCGCACCGCGAACCTGGCCCGCGCGCTGCCGAGCGGCGTGGTGGAGGTCGTCGACGGCGACATCCGCGACGTGCCCACCGTGCGCAAGGCGACGGAGGGCGCCGACCTGGTGTTCCACCTCGCCGCCATCCGGATCACCCAGTGCGCGGAGGAGCCGCGGCTGGCGAACGAGGTGCTGGTGGACGGCACGTTCAACGTGCTGGAGGCGGCGGCCGCCGCCGGGGTGGGCAAGGTGATCGCCTCCTCCTCGGCCTCGGTCTACGGGCTCGCCGAGACCTTCCCGACCACCGAGCGCCACCACCCGTACAACAACGACACCTTCTACGGGGCGGCGAAGGCCTTCAACGAGGGTGTGCTGCGCAGTTTCCACTCCATGTACGGACTGGACTACGTGGCGCTGCGCTACTTCAACGTGTACGGGCCCCGGATGGACATCCACGGGCTGTACACCGAGGTGCTCATCCGCTGGATGGAGCGGATCGCCGCGGGCGAGCCACCGCTGATCCTCGGCGACGGCACCCAGACCATGGACTTCGTCGACGTCAGGGACATCGCGAGGGCCAATCTGCTGGCCGCCGAGTCGGATCTGACCGACGAGGTGTTCAACGTCGCGAGCGGGACCGAGACCAGCCTGCTCGACCTCGCGCTCGGGCTGCTGGAGGCGATGGGCGCGGACGGGCTGGTGCCGGTGCACGGCCCGGCCCGCGCCGTGAACGGGGTGACGCGGCGGCTCGCCGACACCTCCGGGGCCGCGCGGCGCCTCGGCTTCACCGCGGAGATCGATCTGCGGAGCGGGCTGCGGGACCTGGTGGAGTGGTGGCGGGCCGAGCGCGCCCTTGCCTCCGGCCGGGCTGCGAACGGGGAGGCGGGCCGATGAGCGCGCCGGAACCCACGCCGGGGCCGGTCGCCTGGCCGGAACCCGCGCCGGTGGGCGGGCCAGCGCCGGTCGCCCCACCGGGGCCGCTCACCGCGCCGGGACCCACACCCTCGTCGGTGCCCGCGCCCGACCGCATCCCCGTCATGGTGCCGTGGCTGGGCGAGGAGGAGGCGAAGGCCGCGGCCGACGCGGTGCTCTCCGGCTGGGTGGCCCAGGGCCCCCGGGTCGCCGAGTTCGAGCGGGCCTTCGCCGACCGGGTGGGGGCCGAGCACGGCATCGCGGTGAGCTCGTGCACCACCGCCCTGCATCTGGCGCTCATCGCGCTGGAGCTCGGTCCGGGCGACGAAGTGGTCGTCCCCTCCCTGTCGTTCATCGCCACGGCCAACGCGGTGCGCTACGTCGGGGCCCGCCCGGTCTTCGCGGACGTCGAGGAGGCCACCGGGAACCTGACCCCGGCCACCGTGGACGCGGTCCGCACCCCCCGTACGAAGGCGGTCCTCGCCGTCCACCAGGGCGGGGTGCCCGCCGACGTGCACGCCCTGCGCGCGGCGTGCGCCGAGTGGGACCTCCCGCTGGTGGAGGACGCCGCCTGCGGCATCGGCGCGACGGTGGGCGGCAAGTCCGTCGGCCACGGCGCGCTGCTCGCCGCCTGGTCCTTCCACCCCCGCAAGGTGATCACCACCGGCGAGGGCGGCATGATCACCACGGACGACGCGCGGTGGGCGGAGCGGCTGCGCCGGCTGCGCGAGCACGGCATGAACGTGTCCGCCGCGCAGCGGCACGCGAGCAGCAAGCCGATCGTCGAGAGCTACCTGGAGGTCGGCTACAACTACCGGATGACCGACATCCAGGCCGCGGTCGGCCTGGTGCAGCTCCGCAAGCTGGACGCCATCGTGGCGCGGCGGCGGGCGCTCGCCGCCCGGTACGCGGAGCTGCTGGGCGCGGTCCCGGGCCTGCGCCCCGTGCGGGACCCCGATTACGGCCAGGGCAACTTCCAGTCGTACTGGGTGCTGCCGGCCGAGGACTTCCCGGTCGGGCGGGACGAGCTGCTCGCCCGGCTCTCCGCGGCCGGCATCTCGGCCCGGCGCGGGATCATGGCCTCGCACCTGGAACCGGCCTACGCGGATCACGGCGCGGCTCCGCTGCCGGTGACCGAGCGGATCAGCCGCGACTCCCTGATCCTGCCGCTGTTCCACACCATGACGGAGGCCGAGCAGGACCGGGTGGTGGCGGCACTGCGCGAAGCGGCCGGCGGATGAGCGGCATGCCGGGCACCGAGGAGCTGCTGATCGTCGGCGCCGGCGGGTTCGCCCGGGAGACGGCGCAGGCCGTACGGGACGTGTCCGCCGCCGACATGGCGCGCGGCCGTGCCCCGCGCTGGCGGGTCGCCGGGCACCTCGACGACGACCCGGCCCTGCACGGCCGGGAGGTCGACGGGGTGCCGGTGCTGGGCGGCTGCGAGCGGGTGCACGAGCTGTCGGACGCCCGCGTGGTGGTCTGCGTCGGCAGTCCCCGCGACTACGCGGTCCGGGCCCGGCTGGTGCGGCGCCTGGGGCTGCCCGTGCACCGCTACGCGACGGTGGTCCACCCCACGGCGGTGGTGTCGGAGTCCTCGACGCTCGGAGTGGGCTCGGTGCTGCTCGCACACTGCGTGCTGACCGCCGCCGTCCGGGTGGGGGCCCATGTGGCGGTGATGCCGCAGGTGGTCCTCACCCACGACGACACGGTCGGGGACTTCGCCACGCTCGCCTCGGGGGTCCGCCTCGGCGGCGGGGTGCGGCTGGGGCGGGGGGCGTACGTGGGCGCGGGGTCGCTGGTCCGCGAGTACACGCAGGTCGGCGCCTGGTCCCTGACCGGTATGGGAAGCACGGTCCTGGCCGATGTGCCGCCCGGCGAGGTCTGGGCGGGCAGCCCGGCCCGACGGCTGCGCGGGGCGGGCGGTCCGGCGCTCGACGAGCTGGCGCGCGAATCGCGCGAGGCGCGCGACGCGACGGCTTCTGGGGACTCCGACCAGACGAACCGACCCGGCCGGCCGGAGGCACGGACGCCGGAAGCAGGTGTAGCGGAGGCCCGCCCGCCCGAGCCCGGGACCACCGAAGCACGCACGCCGGGGCCCGGGACCACCGAAGCACGCACGCCGGGGCCCGGGGCCTCCGCATCACGCACGCCGGGGCCCGGGGCCTCCGCATCACGCACACCTGACACACGGCCGGAATCACGGATGGGGAGCCCAGTCATATGAACCAGATACCGCTCGTCGACCTGAAGGCGGCCCACGCCGAGGTCGCCGAGGACGTGCGCGCCGGTTTCGGCCGCGTGCTGGCCGGCACCGCCTTCATCGGCGGTGAGGAGGTCGCCGCCTTCGAGCGCGAGTACGCCGACTTCGCCGGGGTCGGGCACTGCGTGGGCGTCGCCAACGGCACCGACGCCCTCGAACTGGCCCTGCGCGCGAGCGGGGTGGGCGTCGGCGACGAAGTGGTGCTGCCCGCCAACACCTTCATCGCCACCGCGGGCGCCGTCGCCCGGATCGGTGCCCGTCCGGTGCTGGTCGACTGCCTCCCCGACACCCTCCTGATGGACCCGCGGGCCGCGCTGGACGCGGTCGGGAAGGCCACCCGCGCGGTGGTCCCGGTCCACCTGTACGGGCAGTGCGCCGACACCTCCGCGCTGGCCGCGCGGCTCCCGGCGCACGTACGGATCGTCGAGGACGCCGCGCAGAGCCAGGGCGCGACCCGCGACGGCCGCTCCCCCGGCAGCGGTGGCATCGCCGCGACCAGCTTCTACCCGGGCAAGAACCTGGGCGCGTACGGCGACGCGGGCGCGGTCGTGACCGACGACGAGGAGACGGCAGGCCTCGTACGGGCGCTGGCCAACCACGGCGGGGTCGCCAAGTACGTGCACGACGTCGCCGGGTTCAACAGCCGGCTGGACGGGCTCCAGGCCGTCGTCCTGCGGGCCAAGCTGGCCCGGCTGGCCGAGGGGAACGCGGCCCGGCGGGCCGCCGCCGCCCGGTACGACGCCCTGCTGGCCGATCTCGCGGCCGCCGGACGGGTCACCCTGCCGGTCACGGCCGAGGGCAACGTCCACGTGTGGCACCTGTACGTCGTACGGGTCGACGGGGCCGACCGGGACGCCGTCGTCGGCAAGCTCAACGCGGAGGGCATCGGTGCGGGCGTGCACTATCCGGCCCCGGTCCACCTCACCCCCGCCTATCGTCACCTCGGTCACGGCCGCGGTGACTTCCCCCACGCCGAGCGGGCCGCGGACCGGATGCTCTCCCTTCCGCTCTTCCCGCAGATCACCGCTGCCCAACAGCAGCGGGTCGTCGACGCGCTCGCCGGCGCGCTGCGCTGACGCAGGAAGAGGAACAGATGAACAGACGGAGAAGGCTCCTCCGATACGGTCTCTTCACCGTGGTCGCCGCTCTCATGGCCACGGTCCTGCCGCCGGCCGTGGTGGCCAGTGCGGCCGACCCCTGCGGCCCGGGGAGCAACGCGATCGTGTGCGAGAACTCCAAGCCGGGCACTCCCATGTCCGACTGGTTCGCGGCCGGCGCGTACGGCGACATCAAGGGGTTCCCCGCCCAGACCAGCGTCCAGGCCGGCGAAACGCTGCAGTTCAAGATCCAGTCGCCGACCGCCTACCGCGTCTCGGTCTACCGGCTCGGCCACTACGGGGGCAACGGGGCCCGCCTGATGTCGACCGCGGCGCAGGCGGCCCAGACGTACCCGGCGAACTTCGCGCCGGGCGGCAATCCCAAGAGCTGTACGACCAAGGCCGCCACGGGCCTGGTCGACTGCGGGAACTGGCCGGTGACCGCGTCGTGGAGCGTGCCGTCCGACGCCGTCTCGGGCCTGTACATCGCCAACTTCGACCAGGCGGACGGCAACGGCGTGATGCCCTACCCGTTCGTCGTCCGCAACGATTCCAGCCACTCCGACATCGTGGTGCAGACCAGCGACCAGACCTGGCAGGCGTACAACAACTACGGCGGCCAGGACCTGTACGACGGCGCCGGTCCCGCCCCGGACGGGCGTGCGTATGAGGTCAGTTACAACCGGCCGATGGACATCGGCGGGGAGAACGGGATCTACGGCTCCGAGTACCAGATGGTCTCGTGGCTGGAGCGCAACGGGTACGACGTGAGCTACATGTCCGGGATCGACATGTCGACCCGGGGTGCCACGCAGCTGCAGAACCACAAGGTCTTCATGTCCTCGGGGCATGACGAGTACTGGACCCAGGAGCAGTTCACCAACGCGCTGAACGCGCGCCGCGCCGGGGTCAACCAGACCTACTTCAGCGGCAACGAGGTCTTCTGGAAGACCCGACTCGCCCCGAGCATCGACGGCGCGAACACCGCCAACAGGACGCTGGTCTGCTACAAGGAGACCAAGCTGTCCTTCCCCACGCCGAACGGCGTCCCCGACCCGAGCGGGATCTGGACGGGCACCTTCATGGACCCGAAGAGCGGCACCAACGGGCGGACCTACCAGCCGCAGAACCAGCTGACCGGCTCGCTGTTCAGCGTGAACGGCTACCGGGCCGACGCGATCACCGTGCCGGGCTCCTTCGCCAAGATGCGGCTGTGGCGGGGCACCACCGTCGCGGCCCTGACCCCCTCCCAGACCGCCACGTTCCCGGTCGGCACCCTCGGCTACGAATGGGACAGCGACGTGGAGGACGGCTACCGGCCACCCGGCCAGATCGCCATGTCCTCGACCACGGTGGACATCAACGACGGCAAGTACCGGCTCGACTACGGGAACACCTACGGCAACGGCACCGCGACGCACAGCCTGGTCGCCTTCCGCGACCAGACCTCCCACGCCCTCGTCTTCGGCGCGGGCACGGTGCAGTGGTCCTGGGGTCTGACCAACATGCCGACCGGCAATCCGGACGACGCGGTGGTCACCGAGGACAAGCGGATGCAGCAGGCCACGGTGAACGTGTTCGCCGACATGGGCGTCCAGCCCAAGTCCCTGCAGAGCAACCTGGTCGCCGCGACGGCCTCCACGGACACCGTGGGACCCGGCGTCACCGTGACCACCCCCGCGGCCAACGCCACCGTGCCGGCCCTGAAGCCCGTGACCATCAAGGGCACCGCGGCCGACACCGGCGGCGGGGTGGTGGCCCGCGTGGAGATCTCCACGGACGGCGGTACCACCTGGAAGGCGACCACGGGCCTCGGTTCCTGGAGCTACACGTGGACGCCGACCTCCCAGGGCGCCGCCCAGATCAAGGTGCGCGCGGTGGACGACAGCGTGAACATCGGTGCCACCACCACCGTGGCGGTGACCGTCGGCCCTCAGCAGTGCCCGTGCACCGTCTGGCCGGCCGCGACCGTGCCGGGCACGGTCAACGGCGGTGACGGCGGCGCCGTCGAACTCGGCGTGAAGATCCGCTCGTCGGTGCCCGGCTCCATCACCGGCATCCGGTTCTACAAGTCCCCCGTCAACACCGGAACCCACACCGGCAGCCTGTGGACCAGCAGCGGCCAGCGCCTGGCCACCGGCACCTTCACCAACGAGACGGCGTCCGGCTGGCAGCAGCTGAACTTCTCCTCCCCGGTGCCGATCAAGCCCAACACCACCTACATCGCCTCCTACTTCGCACCCAACGGCGGCTACTCCTACGACAACACCTTCGCCTCGGCCGAAGCCGGGCTGGCCCCGCTCACCGCGCTGAAGAGCGGCACCGACGGCGGCAACGGCGTCTACCGCTACAGCACCACGGGCGGCTTCCCGAACAATGCGTCCAACGGCAGCAACTACTGGGTGGACGCGGTCCTGGACACCGCCACGGCCAGTACGACTCCGCCCACGGTCACCTCGATCACCCCGCAGTCCGCGGCGACCGGGACCGCGATCACGGCGACGGTGACGGCGAACTTCAGCAACGCGGTCGACGCGGACACCCTGGTGTTCACCCTGAAGGACCCGAACGGCAACGCCGTGCCGGGCAGCAAGGTCCTCGGCGCGTCGAACAGCGCGACGTTCACCCCGGCAGGCGAGCTGGCGTTGAACACCACGTACACCGCGTCCGTGCAGGCCTCGGACCTGTGGGGCAATGCCATGACCGCTCCGGTCACGTGGAACTTCACCACGAGCGCGACCCCGCCGACGGTCAACTGCCCCTGCACGCTGTGGAGCGGTACGGCCACTCCGAGCACCGCCAACACGGGTAACGACCCCAACTCGGTGGAGCTGGGCACCCGCTTCCAGTCGGCGGTGAACGGCTACATCACCGGCGTCACCTTCTACAAGGGGCCGAACAACTCCGGCACGCACACGGGCAGTCTGTGGGGAGCCGACGGCACGCTGCTGGCCACCGGCACCTTCGGCAGCGAAACCCTGACCGGATGGCAGCAACTCAAGTTCGCCACCCCGGTGCCCGTCACCGCGGGCACCACCTACGTCGCCTCCTACCACGCGCCGAACGGCAACTACGCGGTGGACGGCGGCTACTTCGGCGCCGCGCACCGCTCCTACCCGCTGGTCGCCCCGGCCGACGCCCCCGGCGCCGCCAACGGCCTCTACAAGTACGGGGCCGCCACCACCTTCCCCGCCAACACCTTCGGTTCGGTGAACTACTGGGTCGGCCCGATCTTCACCACCACCCCGCCCGCCACCGCGCAGTCAACCACCGCCTCGGAGGTGACCGACCAGTGAGCACGGTCAGCGTGGTGATCCCCTGCTACAAGTACGGCCATTTCCTGGCCGACTGCGTCAAGAGCGTCCTGGACGAACAGGAGGGCGTCGACGTCCGGGTACTGATCATCGACGACGCCTCGCCCGACGACTCCGCGGACGTGGCACGGGCCCTGGCGGCCGAGGACCCGCGGATCGAGGTACGGGTCCACGAGCGGAACCAGGGCCACATCGCCACCTACAACGAGGGCCTGCTGGAGTGGGCCGACGGGGACTACGTCGCGCTGCTCTCGGCGGACGACCGGTTGGTCCCCGGGGCCCTGGTGCGCGCCGCCGCCCTGCTCGACGCGCATCCGGAGGCGGGCTTCGCCTACGGCAGGCCGCTGCGCTTCCGGCACGGCGGGCCGCTGCCCGCCGCGCGCACGCGCGGCACCGGTTCGGTGGTCTACCCGGGACGGTGGTGGCTGGAGCGCCGGTTCCGCGAGGGCACCGGGTGCATCACCTCACCCGAGGTGGTGGTGCGTACGAGCCTCCAGCGCGAGGTCGGGGGCTACGACCCGGAGCTCCCGCACGCCGGTGACATCGAGATGTGGATGCGGCTCGCGGCGCACGCCGACGTGGGCTACGTCCAGGGCGCCGACCAGGCCTTCTACCGGGTCCACGGCAACAACATGTCCACCACGGACTTCGGCGGGCAGCTCGACGACCTGCGCCAGCGCCTCGTCGCCTTCGACTCGGTGCTGAAGAAG
Organism: Streptomyces sp. NPDC048337; assembly: GCF_043201175.1. Taxonomy (NCBI): domain Bacteria; kingdom Bacillati; phylum Actinomycetota; class Actinomycetes; order Kitasatosporales; family Streptomycetaceae; genus Streptomyces; species Streptomyces sp. NPDC048337. Next base: position 45,444 of record NZ_JBICYR010000008.1, on the reverse strand, counting down.
TGCGCCGACCTGCTCCCGGAGGCCGACCGGCTGTCGCGGGCGGCGCGCACCCGGCTCGCACGGTACGCGCTGCGGCGTGCCTACCGGGCCTACGACCGGGGGCGCACCGGGGTCGTTCCGGTGGACGAGCTCGTGGCGTTCGCCGCCGAGTGCCTGCCCGGGGGCTACACCGCGCTCGGCGAGTACCGGGCGCTGCGCCTGCGCCGGCGGATCGGGGCGGGCGTGATGCCGTACCTCCAGCCGCTGGTGCTGTCGGCCGTCGTCGACCGGGGGCGCGAGTGGCTGTGGTGGCGGTCCTGGAAGCGCCGAGGGATCTGATGGACCGTCCGTTCCAGTCAGCTGCTCGCCCGTCGGGACCCGCGGGCGAGCAGCTGGTCGGTCCACAGGGCCGCCGGCACTCCGCCGACCACGGCCAGCAGGGCCAGCCCGGCCAGGCCGCGGCTCTTGGTGCCGCTCTGCGCCACCGCGTTCGGAGGCACCAGGAGGGTGATGCTCATCCGGGCCGCGTCGGGAATGCCCTGCTGCGACTGCAGGTCCGTCACGTGCTTCGTGTACAGCTCGATGATCTTCCGTACGGCCGCGTCCGCGGCATCCGGGCCGGACTTCTCGGCCTGGATCTGCAGCGAGGGGATCAGGTAGCTCGGGGTCACGCTGGTGCCGCTGTTGCGGGGGATCAGCCGGTAGGTGCCGTCGACGCCCGCGGCGCGCAGCTCGCCGGCTCCGGCGGGCGACTGCAGCTGTTGTACGGCCGCGTAGGAGACGGCGGCGAGGGGCGGCTGCAGATTGGTGAGCTGGTTGGGCTGGTTGCCGGTCACCGGCGGTTTGAGCACGATGATCGCCGAACTCAGGTACGTCGGAGTGGGGCGCAGCACCTGGTGGGCTCCGGCGGCCGCCAGCGCCATCGCCACGACCAGAACGTACCAGCGCCGACGCAGCGCGCGAACCAACTCACCAGGCGACACACGATTCCTTCCGTTCCCCACGTCGTGATCGATCCTGTCAGCCCATGTGTCGGCGCGCCATCAAATCCGGTGCCTCCAGGGAGTGTTCGTGACCATCGGTGAAATACTCGCGGTGCTGCGGCGCCGCTGGTACGTGATGGTGCCGCTGACGCTGATCGGTCTGCTCGCGGCCGGCCAGCTGTACCGTTCGGTTCCGGTGGAGTACCAGTCGCAGAGCTCGGTGGCGCTGATCGATTCCAAGGCGGTGTCCGAGCTGGCTCCCGCGTTCGGCAACCCCGTCGCCAATGCGGGCGGTTCGCTGGTCGTGACCGCGGACGTGCTGATCAGGACCCTGTCGGGGACGGACGCGGCGCGGGACCTGAACGGCCTCGGCGTGACGGACCCGTACACGGTCTCCTTCGCCGCGAACGCCTCGGGCCCGTTGCTCACGCTGACCGTCACGGGTACCGACCGGGAGAAGGTGCTGCGGGAGACCAGCATCCTCACCGCTTTCGCCGGGGAGCAGCTGGGCGCGCTCCAGGCGGCGGCCAAGGTCGAGCCCGCGTACGCCGTGCACACCACGCCCGTGGTGCTGCCGCAGATCCCGCGGCCCCAGCTCAAGACCCGCTACCAGCAGGTGCTGGGCGTGATCATCCTCTGCACCACGGCCGGGTTCACGCTGTCGTTCGTGACCGAGACCCTGGTGGTGGCGGTGCGCCGCAGGCGCGCGGCCGGGTCGGCCGGCGGGGTCCGCGCGTGGCGGGCCCGCAGGCGGGCCCGGGGCCGCCGGCTGGACGCGGTGACGCTGCTCAGCGGCTATCTGGCGCTGGCCTTCTTCATCCCCTCCAGCCTGACGCTGCCCGGGATGGGCGGTGTGGGTACGCCGGCCAACGTGTTCGCGCTGCTGGGCCTGTTCTGGTACCTCGCGGCCTGGCTCACCGGCCGGATCCGGGCCGCCCCCGGCACCCGGCTGCCCCGGGTGATGATGTGGCTGCTGGCCGTCTCGGTGCTGGCCTCGTACGTGGCGAACGCGACCCGGGGCGCCTCCCGCAAGGAGGTCCTCGGCGCGGACCGCGGGCTGATCGCGCTGCTGGTCTGGGTGTCCCTGGTGGTGCTGGTCTCCGCCGCGGTCTCCAACCGGGCCCGACTCGACGTGCTGCTGCGCAGGGCCGTGGTGATGGCGGCGGTGGTCGCCGCCGTCGGCTTCTACGACTTCTTCACCGCCACGAACATCGCCGACCAGATCAGCATCCCCGGACTCCAGTCGAGCGTCCCCCAGCTCGGCGCCATGGACCGCGGCGCCTTCACCCGCCCGCGCTCCACCACGGCGCACCCCCTGGAGTTCGGCGGGATGCTCGCCCTGCTGCTGCCCTTCGCCGTGCAGCAGGCCTTCGATCCGGTACGCGCCCACCTGCGCTGGTGGCGCCGCTGGGCGCCGGTGGTGCTGATGGGCGGCGCGCTACCGCTGACGGTGTCGCGGACGTCGATCATCGGGGCCCTCATCGTGGTCCTGGTGATGGTGCCGCGGTGGAAGCCGCAGCGCCGGTGGACCGCGATCGGCGTGCTGCTGGCCTCGGTGGCCTGCTTCAAGGTGATCGTCCCCGGGCTGATCGGGACCATCACCGACCTGTTCGGCTCCTTCCTGAGCAACTCCGACAGCAGCACCCAGGCCCGTACGGTCAAGTACGGCGCGATCGTCCCCTACCTGGAGGGACGGCCCCTGTTCGGGCGGGGCCTGGGGACCTTCATCCCCGAGCTGTACTTCTTCACCGACAACCAGTACATGCTGACGCTGACGGAGACGGGCCTGCTCGGGCTGTTCGCCCTCCTGGCCCTCTTCCTGACCGGGATCCACCAGGGCGGCGCCATCCGCCGACTGGCCGGCGACGAATCCGACCGGGAGCTGGGGCAGGCGTTCTTCGCCTCCGCCCTCGTCGCCCTGGTCAGCAGCGCCACCTTCGACGCCCTCAGCTTCCCGATGTTCGCCGGGATGTTCTTCCTGACGATCGCCGCCGGCGGCAGTTACCTCGGCTTCGTCCGGCGCGCGGCGCCGAAGCCCCTCACCATGGAGTCCTCATGCGAACCCCCGCTAGCGGTCCGGTAGCCGTCGTCGTCGTCACCTGGAACAGCGCCGCGGTGCTGCCGGAGTTCCTCACCTCCCTGCCGGAGGGCATGGCCGGGCTCGACTGGCGGCTCGTCGTCGCCGACAACGACTCGGCCGACGACACCGTGGAGCTGATCCGTTCCCTGGCCCCGGACGCGACGGTCGTCCAGACCGGCCGCAACGCCGGGTACGCGGCCGGGGTGAACGCCGCCCTCGCGGCCGCCACCGACCGGGAGGGGGGCCTGCGGGCGGCCCTCGTCTGCAACCCGGACATCCGGATGCGGCGGGGCTGCGCCAAACTGCTCGTGGACGGGCTCGGCGCGCCCGCGGCCGACGGCGACCGCGTCGGGATCAGCGTGCCGCTGCTGTACGAGGAGGACGGCCGCACCCTCGTGCACTCGCTGCGCCGGGAGTCGAGCGTGACCCGCGCGCTCGGCGAGGCCGTCATCGGCAACCGCCGGGCCGGGCGCTTCCCCCGCCTGAGCGAACTGGTCACCGACCCCGCCGCGTACGAGCGGCCCACGGAGGCGGACTGGGCGACCGGAGCCCTGATGGCCCTCTCCTCGGATTGCCTGTCCGCCTGCGGCTCCTGGGACGAGTCCTTCTTCCTCTACTCCGAAGAGACCGAATACTGCCTCCGTGCGCGGGACCGGGGATACGTCACGCGGTTGGAGCCGACGGCCGAGGCCGTTCACCTGGGGGGCGACTCCCGGGTGTCGCCCCGGCTGTGGACCCTGCTCACCCTCAACCGCGTCCGTCTGTACGGGCGGCGGCACGGCCCCCTCGCCACGGCCGCCTTCCGCACCGCGGTCCTGCTCCGGGAGACATCACGCGCCGCGCTCGGCCGCCCGGCCAGCCGAGCGGCCGCCGCCGCCCTCGCCCGACCGGGCGCCCTGCACGCCACGCCGGGGCCGTGATCAGGGGCGCGTTTCCCGGCGTCCGAGTCGCCGCATCACCGGCACCTCGACGAAACGGTGCATGAGCCCCGCGAGCGCCACTGAGAGAACGAGCGCCCCGACGGTGAGCGTCCAGGCCTTTGCCGGGGCCGAACCCTGAGCGCCGAGCCCCCGCATGAGATCCACGATCACCGACTGGTGGATCAGGTAGAAGGCGAAGGAGATCTCTCCCAGCCACACCGCGGACCGGCTCCGCCACACGCTCGGCCTCCCCTCGACGTCGGCGACGGCCACGGCAGGGATGAGCAGCGCGAACGGGATCACGGTGACGGCCGACGTTTCCGCGTCCGGCGGGAAGTACGGCGTCACGGCGTAGGCGACGGCGAGAAGCACCGCGACGGACCACACGGGAATCCGCGGCCAACGCCCGTTCTTCACGACGAGCGCCATCAGGATCCCGAGCACGAACTCCAGCAGGCGGACCGGCGGGAAGATGTAGACGAACCAGTAGTGCCGCTCGGCAGGCAGCAGCGTCGCCATCACGGGCACCGCGAACACGGCCGCTACGCACGCCGTGGCGCTCGCCCACAGCCTCTCCGGACGAATGCGGCGCAACACGGGCAGCAGCGCCGGGAACAGGGCGTAGAAGAACGCCTCGCACGCGAGCGACCAACTGACCGAGTTCGCACCGAAATAGACGCGCGGGTCCGGCCACCACGCCTGAACGAGCCCCAGGTTCGCCGCTCCGACGAGGAACCCGACGGCATGGCCGGTCGCATACAGCCCGACGAGGGAGATGACGAAGGCCATGACGTAGTTCGGGTAGATCTTCGCCGCTCGACGCCGCCAGAAGGCACGGGCGGTGTCCCCTTGCCGTGCTGACCACGCCAGGACGAAGCCGCTGAGGACGAAGAAGAACGAAACGCCCACGGCGCCGGCGCCCGCCGTGCGGGCGAAGGCGTGTTGCGTCGACGACGGAGCCAACAGGCCCGATATCGAGACGTGGAAGCAGAAGACGAGGAACGCGGCGACGAACCGGAGCCCCGTCAGCGAGGGGAGCCTCGATCCGCCGTCCTGCGTTCCAGCGGGCCCGTCCGATCTGTCGGTGGCCTCGACTGCACTCATGAACCCCCCTAACTCCGCGGTCGGCACACCATGGCGATGAAGTCGTGCCCCACCTCCGGCAGGGCGGCGTCCTCCGCGGCGAAGCACCGCTCCAGCAGCGCCAGCGTCTCCGGCTCCTGGTCGCGGAAGTTGTGCGCGATCCCGGAGAAGGCGATGTGCAGCACCGTGCCCCCGTACGGCCGTTCCTCGACCACCTCGAAGTGGCGCCGCAGGCCCGGCAGCAGCGCCGCCGCGTCGACCGCCTCCGAGGGGTCGTCCAACACCATCGACAGCCTGCTGGGCCGTACGACGCGCCGCTTGATCCGGCCGTCGGCCAGCCGCCGCCGCTCCTCGGGGAGCCTGGCCAGCAGCTCGTTCGCCGCGTCCAGCTGGCCGTCGGTCCACTGGAACCGGGTGGGCCCGACGAACTCGTCGACGACGAACGTCCCTCCGGGCTCGATCAGCCGGGACAGCCGCGGCAGGGTCTCGTCGAGGTGGTCGAAGTGGTGCAGGGACTGCAGGCCCAGCAGTACGTCGAAGCGTTCCCCGTCACTGGCCATCTGATTGACGTCGGTCACCCGGAAGCGCAGGACGTCGGCGAGGCCCTCCTCGACGGCGGCCCGGGTCGCGAAGTCGATCCGCTGCTGGGCCACGTCCACGCCCTCGAGGAGACCGAACGCACCGGTCTTCGCCCAGAGCAGCTCGTTCCCGCCGGTGCCGCACCCCAGCGACAGGCCGCGCAGATCGGTGCGCGGCGCGAAGTGCTTGGCGGCCACGTATTCGGGGAAGGACGTGTCCGCGTCGCCGGTCATCAGCAGGTTCCACCGTTTGATGACCGCCGGTATCGCCCACCACTCGGTCAGCGACGGGTCGACCTGGGACCAGTGCTGGACCACCCGCGCCCCGCCGCGCACCCGCAGTTTGGCCAGCACCGGATCCAGGTCCAGCTTCCGCACCTTGCGCAGCAGCCGGTCCGCGTCGTGTCGGTTGATCAGGTTGTTCAGCATGTGGGCTCCCTTCGTACGGCGATGAGCGACTTCGGGGCACCGAGCACCCGCTCGCTGAGGAGGACCGACCCGGGGAACAGGTAGCGCATTTCGGTGCGGGTCAGCAGCTCGATGTTGATCACGGCGTTCATCGCCGACTCCGGGCTGTCGGGGCGGCTGTGGACCAGCGGCCAGCGCCGTACCAGACGGGCCTTGGCGGCCAGGGGCAGGAACTGGAAGCCGGGCGCCACGAAGTGCGGCTCTACGGGGAAGTAGCGGTACGGCGTCTGGATCCAGTGCCGCGGCGCCAGTTGCCCGACGGCCGCGACGAACTTCCGGCGCTGGCTGTGGCCGCCCACGTGCTCGATGGTCGAGTTGGAGAACACCAGGTCGTAGCCGCCGTGGGCGCTCAGGTCGGCGGCGACCACCGGGTCGGTGACGTCGGCGATCTCCGCGGTGATCCAGTCGGGCAGTTCGGCGGGATGTTCCTCCAGATTGATCAGGTGGACGTGCTTGGCGCGCACCGGTGCGCGCAGCCACATCTCGGCCGTGCCGCCCAGGTCCACGACGCTCATGCTCTCGATGCCGGGGAAGCAGCGCCGGAACCGCTCCCAGCGGGCGGCGCGCATGCGTTCCCCCAGCGAGCCGGGCGCGTCGACGAACTTGTTCCTCAGGGCCCGGGATCGGGGCATCGAATCAACCACCTGTGGTCGGAGCGGATCGGGAGTGAGCCTCAACTGGGCTGCCCCCATTGCGTGTAGAAGCTGGCCGGGTTCATCAGGTACCGGACGGTGGGGTGCGGCACATGGAGCACCCGGTGTCGGCGGCCGTACCGGCGGATCAGCTCCCAGTCCTCGCGGGGCAGCACCTCCGGTGTCCGGCGCAGACGGCTGAAGCGCAGGGAGCGGTTGCGGCGGGCGACGAAGGCGTTGGTGTCGAGGAAGGCCTCGCGGGCGGCGCGGCGCCGGTCGTAGGGGACCGACAGGACGTCCTTCTCGCTGCCGTCGGGCAGGACGCGGCGCAGTGCCGTGTAGACGCCGGCGGGTCCGCCGGGAGACTCCAAGGCCGTCAACGCCCGTTCCAGATGGTCGGGTTCCCACAGGTTGTCGTCGTCGAGGAACGCCACGTACCGCGAGCGGGTGAGGCGGATGCCCACGTTGCGCACGACGCCCGCCACCGCGGTGTTGTGTACCAGCGAGACGGCGAACAGCCTGGGGTCGTCGGGGAGTTCCGGCAGTCCGGCTCCGTCGTCGATCACGATCACGACGTGGTCGCGAACGGTCTGGTCCAGGGCCGAGCGCACCGCGGCACGCAGCGCCTCGGGGCGCCGGTGGGTGGCGATGACCGTGGCGACCAGCGCCGAGGGCGGCGACGACAGGGCGGCGGCGAGCCGCCGGGTCTCGGCGTCCTCGATCCGGCGCAGCCGCACCGCGGTGGGGGCCAGCAGGACCTTGTTCCTGGCCTCGAAGAGCACCAGCCAGCCGAACACCGCCTTGAGCAGCGTCCAGGGCGCCCGCGCGGCACGGCGCGCGAGGCCGCTCACGGGGCCGGCTCCGGCCGGATCGGGCGGCCGTCGGACATCCGGTTGCCCCGCCACTCGTTTCCGGCTCCGCTGTCGTTCCAGTGGGCGACCACGCCGTATCCGCCGGCGGCGGGGTGGTACTGCGTCGAGAAGACGTTGTCGGTGACCTTGATTCCGGTGCCGCCGGTGCTGCCGCCGTAGAGGGCGTAGGCGCCGCCGGCGATCCAGTTGTTGTCGACGGTGACGTTGCGGACCACCCCGGTGTCCGCGAACAGGCCGATGCTGCCCGAGGCGCCCTGCGTGAGGCTGCTCGGGTTCAGCAGGGTGTTGTGGCGGATGATCAGTTCCCCGGTGTTGCCGCCGCCGCTGATCACCGCGTTGGTGTGCTGCCATTCGCCGCCCAGGTTGACGAACGGGACGATGTCGTGCACGTAGTTGTCGTGCAGATTGCCCTGTCCCATGGCCAGGGCGTCGCCGAACACCGAGACGTCGCACCAGCCGACCTCGATGGAGCTGCCCCCCATGTTCGACACCGCGTAGTCCACGCCGCCGTTGTCCGGCCCCTTGCCGGGCACGGCGGTGATGGTGGAGTGCAGGACCCGCAGGCCGCTGTAACCGGGGCGCAGGTTGATGCCCCACCAGTTGTCGGAGGTGATCTTGCTGTCGATGACGGTGACGTCGTTCGCGTAGACGTCGAGCGAGCCGGTGATGTCCCACCCCCGGATGACGAGGCCGTTCTCACGGACGGCCATGTACCCGGTGTTGTGGGGCGTGAGGGGGATCCGCGGACCGGTGGTGCTCGCGTCGGGGAAGCCGCACGCGCCGGGAGAGGCGCAGGCGGCCTTGGCCTCGGGTGTGCCGGACGCGGTGCCGGTGCCCGGGGTCGCGGTGGGCTTCCCCGTCGGGGACGGAGAGGCAGCGGGGGTCCCCGTCGCCTGGCCGACCGAGGTCGGCGGACCGGCGCTCGGTGCCGCCGGGGACCCGCTCGCAGGGCAGGTTCTCGAGTCGTCCGGGCATTCCGGCGCCGCGGACCGGTCCGGTCCCGAGCAGGCCGCGCCCAGGACCGCCAACAAGGCCGCGAGCAGCAGTCCCACGCGCGAGTTGCGGCTGATGCGCCGTGACATCGGGCTCACCTCATGTTCTGTCGGGTAGGCCGGTCGGCGCGGCCGACGCCGCGCAGGAAGTCGCGGCTGGGCAGTACGCACAGCGTGTAGCCGGCCAGGGCGATCGCGGCGACGGCCAGGAGCCCGAGCCGGCTGTCGCCGAACCGGCTCTCCAGGCCCAGGATGATCGCGGCCATCACGCCGCCGCCGAGGAAGGGCCACGCGCAGGCCCTGGCGATCGAGCTGACACCGATGCCTCCACGGCCGAGCGCGTACAGGAACACCGGCACCACCATGCCGCCGGCCACCAGGACATGGGCCTGTGAGGCTCCGACGATGCCGTTCAGGCGGGCGCCGACGAGGATCAGCGGGACCAGGGCCACCAGCCAGAGGCCCTGCACCAGGAAGAGCGACCGGCGCTGTCCGATCGCGACCAGGCAGTCGTAGGCGAGTTCGCCGCCGATGCGGATCAGGCCGAGGGCCATCAGCCAGGGCAGTGCCGCGGCGGCGGGGGCCCACTGGCTCCCGTAGATCAGCCGGATGGCCGGCTCCGCGAGGCCGGCCAGCAGGACGCACAGCGGGACGGTGCCGGTGATCACCACGCCCAGGGCGCGGCTGAAGCCCTGCGCGAGCGCCTGTGGCGACTCGGCCAGGCGGGAGAAGCCGGCGAAGGAGACCCGGCGGGCGGCCTCGGAGATGATCCGCACGGGCCATCCGGAGACGTTGAAGGCGAGCACGTAGAAACCCAGGGACACGCTGCCCAGCGTCGCGCCGACCACCATGGTGTCGACGTTGACCACCGCGAGGGCCAGCATGCTCGCCCCCGCCAGCGGAAGCCCGAACTTCAGCAGCGCCCTGGCCTGCCCGGGGTCCCAGCCGAACCTCAGGGTGCCCGGCGCGGCCAGCGAGCAGCCGATCAGCGTCACGACGTTCCCGGCCACGGCTCCCCAGGCGAAGCTCATCGCGCCCCAGCCCTCGAAGGCCAGCAGCAGCGTCACCGAGGTACTGATGAGGAAGTTGAGTCCGTCGATGACCATCCGCTTGCCCTGGGCGAACTCCCGGGTGAGGAAGCCGCCGGGCACCTGTGCCACCCCGTCGATCACCACGCACAGGCACATCACCCGCAGGACACCCGCGGCGTCCGGCGAGCCGAGCAGGCCGGCCACCGTAGGTGCCGCCGCGAACAGCGCCACGTACAGCAGGCCGCTGGAGAGGGTGCTGAGGGTAAGTACGGTCGGCGCGAACCGCCGTGCGTCTCCCTCCCAGCGCACGATGGCCAGGCCCACGCCCAGCTCGTTCGCGGACAGCAGGACCAGCAGCACGGTCTGGGCGATGCCGTAGACGCCCCATTCCGCGGGGCCCAGGGCGAAGCGTGCCAGCACGATGCCGGTCGCGAAGTTGCCCAGGCGCATGACGACGGTGTTGATCAGGCTCCACCGGGCTGCCGAACGGACCTTCCCGCCGAGGGAGGCAGGAGCGGGGGCGTCGCTCGGCTCACCGGTCTCACTGTCCGGTGCGCGGACGGTGTCCATGAGTCGACTCCTCGTCGAGCGGCTCGGCGTCGGCGGACGGCACGGCCGTGCCGGGCCGTGCCGCCTCGGTCTCCGCGGCGGACCGCGCCCAGGCGGGCGGCCGCCGGATGGCGAGCGTCCTCTCCACCACCGGTTCCTCTGTCGAGGGGGTGGGGGCGGTCGGCTCCTCCTCGGGCTCGGGCCCGGTCTTGTGCGACCTCTTGCGCGCCTCCACGTAGAAGGCGGCGACCAGGCTGAGCACCAGGCCCAGGCCCCCGGCCATGACGAGGTACTGCAGCCTGGTCTTGGTCTCGGCGACCGGCTTCTGCGGCGGCACGATCGTCGCCATGCGGATCATGGCGTCCGGGGCGACCTTCTGCTTCGCCTGGAACTCGGTCAGCCGCTTCTCGGCGTAGCCGGTGAGCTTCCGGTCCGACTCCAGGACGCGGTCCGGGTCGCTCCCGGAGACGGTGAGCCACATGAACGGGCCAAGGGCGTTGTCGGCGATCTTCGCCTCGGGGGTTCCGGTGACGCCCAGCTCCTTGAGGTCGGCCAACGAGGCGTCGGAGTTGAGGTTGCGGGCGAGCCCGTCGGCCATGCCGGTGAGGGAAGCCTGCGTACTCAGGAAGGGGTTGCCGTCGTAGGCCACGGTGCCCTTCTCCGAGTTGAGCAGGGTCACGGTGCTCTGCGACTTGTACGTCACCGGAACCACCAGGTGGACGCCGACGACGAGCGCCGCCGTGATCAGCAGTCCGGGCAGCAGCACGTACCAGCGCCTGCGCATGACCCGCCAGATTTCGGCGAGATCCATGGTCTTCCCCCTCGAATGTACGGTTACTGCGGTGCGGTCCCGGCCCCGGTCGGGACGAGGTCGGTGGGTCTGGGCCGGGTGTCCGCGGAGCCGCCGGCCAGCAGGACCTCGGCGATGCGGTCGCTCGCGCGGCCGTCCCAGAGCGCGGGGCAGCGGGGGGCGGGCGGGTCGTCGAGCACCCGGTTCACGGTGGCGAGGATGCGCTCCGGGTCCGTGCCCGCCAGGACGTTGGTGCCCTCCTCGACGGTGATGGGGCGCTCGGTGTTCTCGCGCAGGGTCACGCAGGGCACTCCGAGGGCGGTGGTCTCCTCCTGGATGCCCCCGGAGTCGGTGAGCACCAGGCGGGCGGAGTCCTGGAGGGCGATGAAGTCGAGGTACCCGGCCGCGGGCACCAGCCGGACACCGCCGGGTACGCCGACGTCCGCCAGTCGCTCGGCGGCCCGCGGGTGCACGGGCAGCAGCAGCGGACAGCGCTCGGCGATCTCGCCCAGGGCCTTCAGCAGGCCGCCGAGGGCGGCGGGGTCGTCGACGTTGGCCGGGCGGTGCAGGGTGACCAGGCCGTACCCGCCGCGGGTCAGCCCGTACCGGTCGAGGACGTCCGACTGCCGGGCCCGGTCGAGGTTGGCGAGGAGGGTGTCGATCATGACGTTGCCGACGACGTGGATCTGGTCCTCCCGGTAGCCCTCCGCCCGCAGGTTCTCGGCGGCGTCGGGCGAGGGGGCCAGCAGGTAGTCGCTGACCCGGTCGGTGGCGACCCGGTTGACCTCCTCGGGCATGCTCCAGTCGCGGCTGCGCAGCCCGGCCTCCACGTGGGCCAGCAGCGGGCCGGCCTTCGCGGTGACCAGGGCGCAGGCGAGGGTGGAGTTGATGTCGCCGACCACCACCACGGCGTCCGGGGTCAGTTCGTCGAGCAGCGGCTCGAAGGCGGCCATGACCCGCCCGGTCTGCTGGGCGTGGGTGCCTGATCCGGCGCCCAGGTACAGGTCGGGGGTGCGGATGCCGAGGTCGCGGAAGAACACGTCGTTCATGGACGGGTCGTAGTGCTGCCCGGTGTGGACGAGGACCACCTCGACGCCGCGGCGTTCCAGCGCGTCCATCACCGGTTTGATCTTCATGTAGTTGGGTCGCGCTCCGGCGACGCAGATGATCCTGGTCATGGCCTCAGAGCACCTCCACCTTCGGGCCGGTCATGCGGTTGCGGCAGTCGAGGACGAAGGACGCGTGCTCGCTGATCAACGGGTAGTCGAAGGAGTCGTGGTCGGTGAGCAGGACGACCACGTCGGCGGCGGCCAGTTCCTTGCGGGTGGCCTCCACCCGGGAGAGCCGGGCGTCGACCTTGACGTCCTCGACCACGTGGGGGTCGACCGCGCGGACCTTGGCGCCCATGTCGAGGAGGAGTTCGGCGATGCGGACGGCGGGCGACTCGCGGGCGTCGCCGGTGTTCTTCTTGTAGGCCAGGCCCAGCAGCAGGATCCGGGAGCCGTTGACGGAGCGGCGCTTGCCGTTGAGGGCGTCGATGACCCGGCGCGTCACGTACTCGGGCATGTGGTTGTTGATGTCGTTGGCGAGCTCCACGAAGCGGAAGTTCTGGCCGAGTTCACGCTGCACCCGCCAGTTCAGGTACGAGGGGTCGATGGGCAGGCAGTGGCCGCCGACGCCCGGTCCGGGGGTGAACTTCATGAAGCCGAAGGGCTTGCTGGACGCCGCTTCGATGGCCTGCCACACGTCGATGTCGAGGTGGCGGGCGAACATGGCGATCTCGTTGACGAGTGCGATGTTCACGTGCCGGAAGGTGTTCTCCAGCAGTTTGGCCAGCTCGGCCTCCTTGGGCGAGCGCACCGGCACGGTGGTGTCGACGAGTTCCCCGTAGAAGGCCTCGACGGCCTTCAGGGAGGCGGCGTCGACGCCGGAGACGACCTTGGGCGTCTGCTGGAAGCCCCAGACGGTGTTCCCGGGGTCGATGCGCTCCGGGCTGTAGCCCAGGTGGAAGTCGGCTCCGGCGGTGAGGCCGGAGCCGTCCTCCAGGATGGGCGCGAAGAGCTCCTCGGTGGTGCCCGGGTAGGTGGTGGACTCCAGGACGACGGTCGCGCCCGGGCGCAGGAAGCGGGCCAGGGTGTGCGCCGACTCCTCGATGTAGCGCAGGTCGGGGGCGCCGTCCTGTAACGGGGTGGGGACGGTGACGACGGCGACGTCGAAACCTCCGCAGTCCCGGGCGAGTTCGCTCGGCCGGTAGGCGCCGCGCTCCAGGGCGCGGTTCAGCCGTTCGGAGGAGACGTCCTCCACGTACGACTCGCCGGCGGCGAGGCTCTTGACCCGCCGCGCGTCCACGTCGTAACCGATCACTTGGTGGCCCACCTCGGCGGCCCTGATGGCCAGCGGGAGGCCGACGTATCCCTGTCCCACGACGACGACGCGCATCAGCAGTGACTCCTGTTCGCGGAACCTGCAGACGGGGTCCGGCGGATGAGCTCCCGGGCCGTCATGACGAGGAAGGCGGCATTGGTGGTGAGGTAGCGCTTGCCGAGCCGGCGCGGCTCCTGGAGGGTGCGGTAGAACCATTCGAGTCCCATCCGCTGCCAGACCAGGGGGGCCCGTTTGGTGATGCCGGCGAGGATGTCGAAGGAACCGCCGACGCCGTGCACGACGTGGGCGCCGGTGCGGGTGCCGTGGCCGGCGGTGAAGATCTCCTTCTTCGGCGAGGTCATCCCGAGGAACAGCAGCTGGGCCCCGCTGGCGGCGATGGCGTCGGCGATCGGCTCCTGCTCGGAGTCGTCGAAGTAGCCGTTGCGGCTGCCGGCGACGCGCAGCTTCGGGAAGCGCTCGGCGATCCGCCGGAGCATCGTGTCCAGGACCTGCTGCCGGGCGCCGAGCAGGTAGACGGAGATGTCCTCCGCCTCGGCGGCGGCGAGCAGCCGCATGAACAGGTCGATGCCCGCGACCCGTTCGGGCAGCCGCACGCCCAGGACGCGGCCGGCCCAGACCACGGCCTGCCCGTCGGCCAGGACGAGGTCGCAGCCGGAGACCGCCCGGGCGAGCCGGGGGTCGCGCCGCATGTTGACGAGCTTGGCGGCGTTGACCATGCCGATCTCGATCCGCTCGCCTCGCCGGACCGCGTCCAGGCAGCGCCGGACGGTCTCGTCCATGGTCAGGGGGTCCAGCATGACCCCGAAGAGGGATTGCCTCGGTCTCATCTCGGTAGCCCCCCGAGCCAGGCGAACAGCATCCAGCCGAACTCGTACGGGCGGCATTCGCGGTCCACGGAGGCCGGGCGGAAGACCCGGTCCAGTGGGGCGAGCCGCGCCTGCGGCAGCACGCGGGTGGTGAGCCCGCGGGCCGCGCGGACGGCCTTCTTGGGGTCGCCGCGGTAGACCTTGCGCCAGGTGACGCCGAAGTCCTCGCGGATCATCGGCTCGCGCGGGGTGCCGGCGGGCCCGGCGAGTTCGGGCACCCGCGTCATCCAGCGCAGGCCGCGGCGGAGGTGCGCGCCGAAGTCGGTGCCGCCCGCTTCGGCGAGGTCGAAGAGCGCGGTGGGGGCCATGGCGTGCTGGTGGACGCTGTAGACGGGGTAGCCCTCGATCACGCCGCCGTGGCGGGCGTCGTAGTGCCACCACCACTGTCCGCCGTCCCCTTGCAGGGCGCAGATACGGGCGGCGCAGGCGTCGGCCGCGTCGAGGGCCCGCGGGTCGTCGCCGCTGGCGTGCAGCCGGGCCAGTGCCTGGAGCGGGTAGGTCTGGTCGGCGAAGCAGGCCACGTGGGAGCGGTATCCGGGCACCAGTCCCGGCGCGGTGGCGTGCGGGAACAGCGGGCTGTCGCCCGTCCTGGCGGCCAGCAGCCGGTCCCGGGCGGCCGCGAGGCGGTACTCGACGTCCGCCGACTCGCGGGCGGCCGCGAGTGCGGAGAGCACCCAGGCGGCCTCGACCGTGTACTGCGGCCGTCCGGGCACGTCCAGCGCCGCCACCCGGTCGAGGGCGTCGGCGAGCTTGGGGTGGCCGGTCTCGGCGGCGGCCCAGGCGATGAGCGCCGCGTCACCCAGGTTCTTGACGGCGGGCAGGCGCTGTACCAGCAGTCCCGTGAACTCCTCGGCCGTGCGTCCGCCGAACAGGGCGCGCTGCCGCTCCTCGGGCAGGAAGCGGGCCCCGAGCGCGGTGATGGCCGCGTAGCGGGTGCTGGTCCCCCGCTGTTCCAGCGAGCGGGTGCCGTCGGGTGCGATCCTCCCCGCCCGGGTGAACACGAAGGTCTCGGCGTCCGGCAGGTACATCGCGGGCAGCCCGGCCTCGGCCAGCGCCAGCAGCCGTTCGGCGAGGGCGTGCAGCGACGCGTCCTCGCCGGCAAGTGCTCCTAATCGTGTGGCGGTCATCGGGTCCCCACCCCGACTTCCCGACGGCCCTGCGCACTCCGTATGTCCGAGCTGTTCGGCTCCAACACACCTATCCCCTCTGATCGCTCCTCGGACGGACCTGGCGGTCGTCACTCCGTGGAGGGGGACTGCGCATGACGGTGCGCGTGCCCGGCGGTGGTGTCGCCCCGCCGATGCACGAGCCGTCCGACGGCTGCGTCTGGACCCCCCAGCGATGCCGCGGACGGGGGCACGCGTGATCGGCAGTGTCCGCAGGCGCGGTGGATCCGCGCCGGCAGGGCACTGCCCGCGATGCCCCTCGTCGTGTACAACCCCCCACTGGGCCAAGCCTGTTGCCTGCCCAGTTCCCGTGTGCAGGGACACGGTATGCCCATGGATGTTCGTTGATTGTGGTTTTGAGGAAATGCCGCTGCTCTAAATTGCCGACATAGCGTCAGTTCCGCTTCACGGCCGCTCGGTGAGGGTCCCGTCCTTCTCCTCGTGCAGCGCCCCGGTGCGCGGGCACTCCCATACGCCCGGCTCGTCCGCGCGCTCGACCAGGCGGACCCCGGCCCGGCCCACCCAGCCGATCCGCCGGGCCGGCACTCCCGCGACGAGCGCGAAGTCCGGTACGTCCCGCGACACCACGGCGCCGGCCGCGACCAGCGCCCAGCGTCCGACGCGCACCCCCGCCACGCACACCGAACGGGCCCCCAGCGAGGCCCCTTCGGCGACGACGACCCCGGCGGGCTCCCAGTCCCCGTCGCGCTTCAGCGCGCCGTCGGGGTCGACCGACCGCGGGTAGAAGTCGTTGGTGAGCACGGCCGCCGGGCCGATGAAGACCCCGTCGCCGAGTTCGGCCGGCTCGTAGACGAGGGCGTAGTTCTGCAGCTTGACGTGGTCCCCGATCCGTACGCCCGGCCCCACGTACGCGCCGCGTCCCACGATGCACCCGCGCCCGAGCCGGGCCTCCTCCCGTATCTGCGCCAGATCCCAGATCGTGGTCCCCTCTCCGAGTTCGGCCGTCTCGTCGACCTGGGAGGAGGGTTGGATGCGGACACTCACGGCGCGGTCCCCTTACGGTTCTCGAGACATTCGAATGCACGGACGTACGGCGGAGCATATGCGCCGGCGGTCCGCTCCACGGGGAGATCAACCGACTGTTCACGTACCGGACTTGGCGCCTCGTCGCGCGAGGGTACGGCTCCCCGCCGCCATGGCGAGTGCGACGACGATCAGCACGCCCGCGACCGCGAACGTGATCCGCATGCCGCGGGCGACGGCGTCGGGGCTCGCCGTGGCCACGTCGGCGGCCGCCGAGGCGAGCGCGAACACGGCACCCATGACCGAAGCGCCGGTGATGAGGCCGAGGTTGCGCGAGAGGTTGAGCATGCCGGAGGTGACGCCCCGCCGGTCCGCGGGGACGGCCGCCATGACGGCGGTGTTGTTGGCCGTCTGGAACACCGCGTATCCGGCGGTGACGACGACGAGGGGGGCGAGGTAGCCGGGGACGCCGAGCGTCCGCGGGGTCACGGACAGGAGGAGGGAACCGGCCGCCATGGCGGCGAGCCCGATGACCGTCATACGGAACGCGCCGAAGCGGTCCACGATGCGCCCGGCCGGCACCCCGGTCAGCGCGGCGACCAACGGCCCGACCGACAGCACGAGTCCGACGAGCGCTTCGCCGAGTCCGAGGGTGCGGGCGAGGTAGAACGGCCCGACCACCAGCGTCGCCATCATCACCGTGGAGACGAGCGCGCTCATGGCCAGGCTCGCGCTCAGTGCGGGATCACGGAACACGGCGGGCCGGATCAGCGGTGACGCGGCCCGCGCCTCGGCCCGTACGAACAGCACCGCTCCGAGGGCGGCGACCAGCAGCAGCGCCAGGTTGAGCGCACCGAGACGGCCGCGCCCGCTCGTCATGGCGAGGGCGTAGGCCCCGAGCGTCAGGGCGAGCAGCAGGGTGCCGAGGTGGTCGAAGCGGGCCCGGTCGGCGGTGGGCTCCCGCCGCCGGTCGGCGGGCAGGTGCCGTTGCGCGAGCAGCAGGGTCACGAGCCCCAGCGGAACGTTGACGAGGAACAGGGCCCGCCAGCCGAATCCGGAGAGGAGCACGCCGCCCAGCGAGGGACCGAGCGCGGTGCCAATCGCGGACATGGTGCCGAGCAGCCCCATCGCGCTGCCGGTGCGCTCTTTGGGCACGGCCTCGCCGACGAACGCCATGGTCAGGGCCATCATGACGGCCGCGCCGAGGCCCTGCGCTGCCCGGGCGGCGATCAGCAGCCCCAGCGTGGGCGCCAAGCCGCATGCCACCGAGGCCGCCGTGAAGAGCAGGACGCCGGCCAGGAGGAGCCGTCGGCGGCCGACGAGGTCGCCGAGCCGTCCGACGCTGACGATCACGGTGGTGACGGCCAGGAGGTAGGCGAGGACGATCCACTGCACGTCCTGGAAGGAGGCGCCGAAGGCCTGTGCGAGGGTCGGCAGCCCCACGTTGGCGATGCCGGTGCCCAGCGAGGACAGCAGCATCGACAACGACAGGGCGGCCAGCACCCACCGGACCGAGGGCGCCGGAACCGCGGGTCCGGCCACCGCTTCGGCCCGGCCTGTGCCGGTGGGCTTCATCAGGCGCCGACCGGCGGACGGATGCCCGTGAAGACCGTGGTGGCGGAGAGGAGGAAGGCGTCGGGCCGGCGCAGGATGCCCTCCGGTGCCTCGGGGTCGATCAGTACGTCGAGGGTCTTGCGGTCCTCCGCGTCGAGGTTCTCGCCCATCGCCTCCCGCAGCCGGGTCAGATGGGCGTGCAGGAAGGCGCGGGCCGGCTCGCCCAGCGGCGCAGGCAGGTCGAGGAGGAAGGTGAAGCCGCCGACCTCGGTGAGCCCGGCGCGGCCGAGCATCGCGGGCCAGTCCTCGACCACGGCGGCGCTTCCGGGCAGCTCGGCCCGCATGACCTCGAACCAGTGCTCCTGGACGGCGTCCAGCCGGGCCTGGAGGCCGGGCTTCCCGATGCCGATGTCGCGCGGCAGGAAGCGCATCGGCAGTCCGGCCTCCGCCACGGCGAGCAGCCCGCCGGGCCTCAGCACACCGGCGAGCGCGTCCAGCGCGCCCTGCTGGTCGCCGAGGTGGTGCACGGCCTTGCTGCTCCAGACCAGGTCCGCCGTGCCGAGGCCGTCGTCCAGGCCCTCGGGGAGTTCCGCGTGCCGGGTGGCGATCCGGCCGCCGAGGCCGAGCCGCTCGGCGCGGGCCAGGGCGTGGTCGAGCAGCCCGGGCGCACCGTCCACGGCGACGGTTTCGGCGTCCGCGAAGGCCTCGGCGAGGACGCAGGTCATGACGCCCGGCCCGCTGCCGATGTCGAGGACCCGCCGGACCTCGTGCTCGGGGCCGAGGAGCTCCCTCAGGCGGGTGGCGGTGCGGCTGAGGACCGGGAGCTGGATTTCGCCGTTCCGCTCCAGGTGGGCGGCCATGACCTCCCAGTCGATCTCGGTGGAGCCGTGGCCGCTCCCGTGATGGTGTCCGTGTCCGTGTGCGCTGTGTGTGCTCATGCGGAGGAGCGTGCGCCCCCGGACCGCGAACGGCAATTCTTGTTGCCGTTTCCGGGACGGCGGGGTGGAATGCCCGCATGGACACACGGCACGACCCGGCACAGGGCACCCCGCAGGACCCGGCTCCGGACGCACCACCGCCCCACCGGGCGGTCCTCGACGAGGTCGCCCCCCGGCTCCGGCGGCTGCGCGACCGGCGCGGTCTCACCCTGGCCGCGCTCTCCGAGGCGACCGGCATCTCCAAGAGCACCCTGTCCCGGCTGGAGTCCGGCCAGCGCCGCCCCAGCCTGGAGCTGCTGCTGCCGCTCGCCGCCGCCTACCGCGTGCCCCTGGACGACCTGGTCGGCGCCCCCGAGGTGGGCGATCCCCGGGTACGGCTGACCCCCCGCTCCCTGCCGAACGGCGGCACCTCCGTGGCCCTGACCCGCGGCCCGGGCCCCCTCCAGGCGTACAAGATGATCATCCCGGACCGGGGCAGCGAGCCGGATCTGCGCACGCACGAGGGCTACGAGTGGCTGTACGTCCTGGACGGCCGGCTGCGGCTCGTCCTCGCCGAGCACGACCTGGTCCTCGGCCCCGGCGAGGCCGCCGAGTGGGACACCCGGCTCCCCCACTGGTTCGGCAGCGCGGACGGCCGCCCGGTCGAGATCCTCAGCCTCTTCGGCCGGCAGGGCGAGCGCATGCACGTCCGCGCCAAGCCCCTCGCCTGACGGCGGATCAGACCCGGGCGGCGGCCCCGCCCTGCGGCCGGCCGGGCCAACCGGTGGGCCCCGGCGCGTTGACGTGCGTCCGGCGGTGAAACCCGATCGGGTGTGTGGCGTTAGAAGGGCGGGACCCGCCGCGCCCCGCCGGGCGCGGCGCCCCGCGATGTCGACCGTACGAGGAGCGCGATGACAGTCCCGGAGCCGGCCGGCCGCGGCCGCATGAAGCTGGCAGCCCGATGCCGGGTGGCCACGGAGGCGCCCGCCTTCGGGTTGGTGGTCTTCTGCGTGATCCTGCTCAACGCGGGGCTGATGGGGGTGGAGACGTACAGCGGCCTGGCGGAGGAGTACCGGCAGGTGCTGCAGGCGGCGGAGAACTGCTGCCTCGTGGTGTTCTCCCTGGAGATGCTGCTGCGCATGGGCGCGTACGCCGACCGGCCGAAAGCATTCTTCCGGGACCCCTGGAACCTCTTCGACCTGGCGATCGTGGCCTCCGCCTTCGTCCCCTTCGTCCGCGAGAACACCACCGTGCTGCGGCTGCTGCGCCTCGCCCGCGTCCTGCGCACCGCGCGCTTCCTCCCGCACCTGCGGATCCTGCTGATCGCCGTCGGCCGCAGCCTGCCGGGCACCGCCAGCTTCCTCTTCGTCGGCGCGCTGGTGCTGTACGTGTACGCGATGGTCGGCTGGGTCTGCTTCGCGGACTCCGACCCCCAGCACTACGGCTCCGTCGGCCGGGCCATGCTGACCCTGTTCCTGCTCACCACGCTCGACGGGCTGACCGATGCCGTCCGCGCGGGCCTGCAGATCTCCCGGCTGAGCATCATCTACTACGCCTCCTACGCGCTGCTCGCCTCCTTCGTACTGGTGAACGTCCTCATCGGGGTCGTCCTCAACTCGCTCGACGAGGCGCGCGAGATCGAGGCGGAAGCGGGCCGGGTGCCGGCGCCGTCCGCGGGCCCCGACGCGGACGGGACGGACGTCCGGGAGCGGATCGCCACGGCCCGCCGCGCGCTGGACGAGATCGAGGCGAGCCTGGAGGCCGCAGACCGGCACCCCAGCCACCCGGACCAGCGCCGTCGACTGGAGGCCGCCTCGCGCTCCGGGGCCTGAGCCGGGGGCCGCGCCCGGGCCTGGCCGCGTCAGCGCTTGCGCGCGAGCGTGAGGCCGTCCGCGATCGGCAGCAGCACCGACTCGACGCGGTCGTCCGCGCGGACGTGCGCGTTGAACTCGCGGATGGCCAGGCCGTTGCCCTCGGCGTCGGCGCGGGCCGCCTCGCCCCCGTAGAGGACGTTGTCGGCGAGGAGCAGCCCGCCGGGCCGGACCCGCGGCACCAGCTGGTCCCAGTAGGCCCGGTAGCCGGTCTTGTCCGCGTCCAGGAAGACCAGGTCGATCACCGGCTCGGGCGGCAGCGCCGCCAGGGTCTCCAGCGCGGGGGCGAGCCGCAGGTCGATCCGGTCGGCGACCCCGGCCTCCTTCCAGGCCTCCTGCGCGATGGAGGTCCACTCCTCGGAGATGTCGCAGGTGATGACCTGGCCGCCGGGCACCAGCCCCTCGGCCAGCGCGATCGTGGAGTAGCCGGTGAAGGTGCCGACCTCGACGATCCGCCGGGCGCCGGTCAGCTTGGCCAGCAGGGTGAGGAACACGCCCTGCTCGTGCGGGATCTGCATCTCGGCCGGGCCGCCGAGGGCGCGGGTGCGGGTGATCAGCTGTTCCTGGACGGGGCTCGGCGGTTCGGCCTGCGCGAGCAGGTAGGCGTAGACCTCGGGGGTGAGGGGCACGGTCTTCACGTCGTCCGGGTTCCTGCTCATGTCGTACGTCCCTTCGTGGGATGCGGGATCTTCGGTGGGCCGTTGCGGGCGGGGGGTCGCGGGGGTCACCAGAGGGTCACCGGGAGGGACTCCAGCCAGTTCATGGTCATGCTGGGCTGCCGCCGGATCTCCTCCGCCGCAACGGCCGGGCGCATGCGGGGGAAGCGGTCCAGGAGCCGTTCGTGGACGATCTCCAGCTGGGCGTACGCGATCTTCGAACCCACGCAGCGGTGGGCCCCGTAGCCCATGCCGAGGTGCTGCCGGTCGGCGCGGGTGATGTCGAAGCGGTGCGGGTCGCGGAAGCGGTGCGGGTCCCGGTTGGCGGCCTGGAGGGCGATCAGCAGGAACTCCCCTTCGGGGACGGTGAGTTCACCGAACCGTACAGGTCGGTCGGTGTAGCGGGGGCCGACCGCGCGGAAGGAGCCCTCGTAGCGCAGCGTCTCCTCGATGGCGCCCGGCAGCAGGGAGCGGTCGGCGCGCAGGGCGGCGAGCTGCTCGGGATGGCGCAGCAGGGCGAGGGTGCCGTTGGCGACGGCGTTGGCGGTTTCGGCGCCCGCGATCAGCAACAGGAAGACGGTGGAGGCGAGTTCGCTCCGGTCGAGGGCCGCGTGTCCGTCGCGGTCGGCGGCCAGCGCGCAGATCAGGTCGCCGGTGGGGCGGGCGAGCCGCCGGTCCACGACGGCCTCGGCGTAGTCGGCGATCTCCGCGGAGACCTCGCGGACGGCCCGGGCGCTGCGGTGGACCATCAGGGTCTGGAACCAGGAGCGGAAGTCCCGCTGTTCGTCCTCGCGCAGTCCGAGGAGTTCGGTGACGACGGCGAGCGCGAAGGGGTAGCCGAAGGCGCCGCGCAGGTCGACGGGGCCGGGGCCGGCGGCGGCCAGCGCGTCGAGGTGGAGGTCCGCGAGCCGGGCCAGGCGCGGCCGCAGGGCGTCGGCGCGGGCGGGGCTCAAGGCCTGTTGGGTGCGGTGGCGCAGGCGTTGGTGCTCGGGCGGGTCCGCGTTGATCATGTTGTGGCGGATCCGGACGTCCACCTCGCGGCGCAGTTCCGGTTCCACCTGGTGGCGGTCGCGCAGCTCGGGCCGGCGCCATTCGTCCTTGCGGACGTCGGGGTGGGTCAGGGCGGTACGGGCGTCCTCGTAGCCGGGGATCACCCAGATCCGGTTGCCGCTCGGCCCGAGGACCCGGGTGGCCGGTGCCAGGTCGCGCAGCGCGTCGAAGGAGGGGTGCGGGTCGTGGAAGAACTCCGGGGTGAAGAAGGCGGGCGGGGCCAGGGGGGCGGCGGTCATCGGCGGGCCGGTGCCTTTCTCGGTCGGACGCGTCAGTCGGTCGCGCGGACGGCGGCCGCCGCGCGGGTGCCGCCCCGGCTGCCGGCGGCGACCAGCGCGGCCGTCGGACGGTCGGGGGAGGCGGTGGCGAGGGCGCGGGCCACCTCCGGGAGCGGATCCCGGGTCCCGGTGAGCGGGCGCCGCCCGAGCGACGGGTCCGCGCACGCCTCCAGGGCGGCCAGTACGGAGAGCAGCGCGCCCGCGGCCTGCGTGTACCCGGCGGTGCCGGTGATGTTGGCCAGGCGTCCGGGCAGGGCGGTGAGCGCCCGCGCCTCGGCGGCGTCGGCGGGCGGGTGGCCCCAGGCGGTGCCGTACAGGTGGAGCGGGGTGCCGGTGGCGAGCCCGGAGCGGCGGGCGGCTCCGGCGAGGCAGCGGGCCAGGGCCGCACCGGGGTCGGGATCGGAGTCGAGGGCTCCGGCCGCGGCGTGGCCGAGGACCCGGCCGAGGACCCGGGCCCCGCGCCGGGCCGCCGAGGCGGCCGATTCCAGGACCAGGGCGACCCCGGCGGGGGTGAGCGCCCCGCCGTCGGCGTCCACGTCGTAGGGGCGGCCGGCCTCCTTGGCGAGCAGCCCGTGGTGGGCGAAGCCGGTGCGCAGGGCGGGGGCGGCCTCGTCGGCGGCGATGACGTACACGGTGTCGGCGCGGCCGGCCCGGATCAGCTCGGCGGCCTGGCCGAGCGCGAGGAGCCCGGAGGCGTCACCGGCCGAGACCACGCAGGCCGGGCCGCGGGCGCCGAGGGCGAGGGCGGCGTACCCGGCGGGCACGCCGGCGACGGCGTTCGGGGCGAGCAGCGGGCTCGGCGCGAGGCCCCGGGCGTGGAGCTCGGCCATGGCGGTGTGGGTGGCGACCGGCCCGGAGGCGGTGGCGAGCACGACCCCGATCCGCTCGGACTCGGGCCGGGCCCCGGCGGCCCCGGGGACCCCGGCGGCCACAGCAGCCCCAGCGGCGCCCGCGACCCCCGCGGCCCCTCCGGCTCGGGCGGCCCCGACAGCGCCCCCCGCCTCGGCTCCGAGCAGGGCGTCGGACTCGGCGAGCCGAGCCGCGGCGAGGACGATCCGCCCGAAGGCGTCGAGCCGGGGCAGGTCGGCGGGGTCGATGAGCTCGGCCAACCTCGCCTCGTCGAGGGCGGCTTCGAGGGGCGCGGCCCCGCCGGTGCGCAGGTGGGCGAGGAACCCGGCCCGCCCGATCGCGGCGGGGTGGACCACCCCGGCCCCGGTGACCGGCACCTCCGCGACGACCTCGTCACCATCGCGGCGCACGGGGGCGGCACCGAAGAGGAGCATGGCGTTCGGCGGGGCGGAGCCGAAGACGAGGGCGGCGTTCTGGCCGCCGAAGCCCGCCGAGGTGCTGACGGCGTAGCGGAGCCTCGGCTCCGGGCGGGCCTCGCCCGCCACGATGTCCCATCCGGCGGGCCCCACCGGGGAGTTGAGGGTGGGCGGCAGCGCCCGGTGGCGCAGGCCGAGGAGAGTGACCGCCGCCTCCAGCGTGCCGGAGGCACCCAGGGTGTGCCCGACCTGGGACTTGGTACTGCTGAGGGGCGGCCGCCGGTCCCCGAACACCGCCTCCAGCGCCAGGAGTTCGGCGCTGTCGTTGGCACGGGTGCCGGTGCCGTGGCCGTTGACGTAGCCGACCAGGCCCGGTGCCAGGCCGGCGTCGGCGAGGGCCGCCGTCACGGCCCGGCGCAGGCCCTCGCCCTGCGGGTGCGGGGCGGTGATGTGGTGGGCGTCGCCGGCGAGGGCGTGGCCCAGCAGGTAGCCCAGGGGGTCGGCGCACGGGCGCCCGGCGGCCTCCAGGACGAGGAAGGCCACGCCCTCGCCGAGGCTGGTCCCGGCGCTGCGCCCGTACGGGGAGCAGGGCGCGCGGTCCAGGGCCCGCCAGCTGTCGAAGGCGGCGAGCACGGAGTCGTCGAGGAGGTTGACCCCGCCGACGAGGACGGCGTCCGCGTGCCCGGTCCGGATCAGTTCGGCGGCGTGCCCGAGGGCGCTGGCCGAGGCGACGCAGCCGTTGACGAACACCTCCCGGGGGCCGGTGAGGCCCAGGGCCGCGGCGATGGCGTCGGCGGCGGTGTGCGGGCGGGCCAGGGCGCGGACGCGGTGGCCGGGGAGGTGGTGCGCGAAGTCGGGGGCGCCCCAGTCGGTGGTACCGAGGACGAGGGCGGTCCGCTCGGGGGCGGGGGCGGGCCGGGCGTGGTCCAGCCCGGCGGCGGCCCAGGCGGCGGTGGCGTGGTGCACGGCGAGCCGTACGGCCTCCTCCGGGCCGTCCCCGCGCGCGAGTTGCCCGCAGTGGTGGCGGGGGCCGCGGGCGGTGAGCCCGGGCACGGCGGCGGTGACGGCGGACCACACCGCCTCCGGGGTGTCGCCGAGCCCGCAGGCCAGGTGCACGGCGGTGACGGCGACGGCGGGCCGTCCGGCAGCGGTCATACGGGCTCCTCCGGGGTCGTGGCCAGGGGCTTGCCGAGGGGGCCGCGCGGGATCCGGTCGACCAGGCGGACCTCCCGGGGCGCGGCGCCGATGCCGCGCGCGAGGGACCGTACGCCGTCCGCCGTCAGCGGGCCGCCCCCGGCGACGAGCACGTCGTACGTCTCCCCGCGCAGCGGGTCGGCGGCGCGTACGCAGCTCACGTCGGCTCCGGGGAGCAGGGCGCGCAGCCGCGCGGCGATGCCGTTCAGGTCGTGCCGGACGCCGTTGACCTTGACCAGGTGGGCGCGGCGGCCCAGGCGCAGGAACTGCCGGTCGCCGAGCGGCCGGATCAGGTCGTCCATCTCGTGGTGGGCGGGGTGGCTGCCGTCGGGGAGGGCGGAGAGCCGCGGTCCGGACACGGTGAGCGGGATCTCCCGGCCTTCGCGGGGGCCGGCGAAGGAGACGTCGTCGAGGAGGGTCCACGGGCCGTCCGGGTCCCAGCCGGTCCGGTGGGCGACGGCGCTGGTCTCGGTGGAGCCGAGCACCTCGACCATGGCGGTGCGTCGCCCGTCGCACAACCGCGCGGCTTCCGTGGGCAGTTCGGCGGAGCTGTGCAGGAAAGTGACGTGCTCGAAAGCGGCGAGCCAGCGGGGGTGGCGGGCCAGGATCCGGAAGGTCCAGGGGATGGCGACGACGGCGATGCGGCGGGCCGTGACCGGGGGCGGCGGAGAGTCGAAGGCGGGCCAGAACCAGACGGGCAGCCGGGTCACGGCGGGCAGCAGCAGCGTCGCGGAGGCCCCGTAGGCGTGCCGGGAGGGCGCGAAGCTGACGACGGCCTGCGGCCCGTACGGGCGCAGCAGGCGGGCGAGTTGCTCGCTGTCGGCGCGCAGCCGGTCCCCGGAGAGGGTCCGCCGGACGGGTTCGCCGGTGGAGCCGGAGGTGTGGAAGGCGTAGTCCCGCGCGACGAGCCGCTCCAGCACATCGGCGGCCTCGGCGGCGTCGAGCGCGTCCCACGCCAGGTGCCAGGCCCCGGCCGGGGTCTCGGCCGCTCCCGGCGCCGGGTTCCCGATCCCGGGGCGGTCCCACAACGCGCCGAAGGGGAGCGCCTCGTAGGCCGGTGTCGTGCCGTGGCCCGCCGTCACGGGCGGGAGACCAGCTCGGACAGGCGGGCCGTCGCCGCCTCCAGGCTGGTGACGTCGGAGGTGTCCAGGGAGCCGGTCTCCAGGCCGAAGGCCTGCTCCAGCCGGGTCGCGAACTCCAGCTGCATCAGGCTGTCGTAGGCGGCGGACGGGAACCCGGCGAGGGGGGCGTCGGCCGGCCAGTCGCCCAGCGGGCGGCCGAGGGCCCCTTCCAGGACCTCCCGCACCCGCGCCTCGTGCGCACCCACCGCTTCGGTCATCGCTGCTGCTCCTCGCTGTCGTTGATCTCGTCCAGGATCTCGGCGGCCCGCCGCACGTCCGCGTCCAGCGGCCGGTCCGGGTCCACGGGGGCGATCGCGGCGGCGAGCCGGTCCAGCACGGCCGCGCAGCGCGGGGCGGTCGGCCCGCGCCCGGAGCCCCGTACGGACAGGTGCGCGGCCTGGCGCAGCGCGACGGCCAGCGAGCCGTGCAGCCAGCGCAGCCGCTCCGCCTGGGCGAGGGCGGTGAGGGCGGCCTGCGTGCCGAAGGGGACGACGTCCTGGTTGTGGCCGTTGGTGGGCAGGCTCTGCACGGAGGCGGGGACCGCGTCGCGCCGCATGGCCGCCACCGTGGCGGTCGCGGCGAGCTGGACCCCCTGCACGCCGTGCTGGCGGCCCGGTTCGGCGGCGAGCATGGGCGGGAGTCCGCCGTTGCGGTGGGGGTCGACCAGCAGGTCGAGCTGGCGTTCCGCGAGGTTTCCCAGCTGGGTGGCGGTGATCGAGAGCAGGTCGGCGGCGAAGGCGGCGGGCTGGCCGAAGAAGTTGCCGCCGTGCGCGACCAGGTCGTCCTCGGCGAAGAAGAGCGGGTTGTCGCTGATCCCGGCGAGGTCGTCGCCGATGACCCGGTCGGCGTGCCCGAGCGAGGCCGCGGCGGCGCCCAGCAGTTGGGGGGTGCAGCGGATGGAGTACGGCTCCTGGAGGGGGCGGTCGGCCGCCGGGACGGTGCCCTCCATGAGTGCGCGCAGGCGCGCGGCGGCGCGTACCGCGTCGGGATGCCCGTAGGCGCGGAGCAGTTGGGGGGCGAGGAAGGCGGGGGCGGCCCCGAGCAGATCGGCCAGGCAGGCGCTGAGGGTGAGGGCGGCCTCGTACGAGCGCTGCAGGCGGGCGAGGGCCAGGGCGGCCGCGGCGGCGGTGACGGAGGTGCCGTTGACCAGGGCGAGCGCGTCGCGCCCGTCGAGGTCCAGCGGGGTCAGACCGGCCCGGCGCAGTGCCTCGTCGGCGGGGAGCCGCTCTCCGGCGAGGTAGGCGTGGCCGTCGCCCCGCAGGGCGCGGGCGGCGTAGGCGAGGGGGATGAGGTCGCCGCTGGCGCCGACCGATCCGTAGGTGGGGACGGCGGGGGCGAAGGAGGTGCGCAGGGCGGCGCACAGCGCGTCCACGACCTGGGGCGAGACCCCGGAGCGGCCCTGGCAGAGGGACCACAGCCGGACGGTGAGCGCGGCGCGGACCACGGCGGGCGGGAGGTCCTCGCCCTGCCCGGCGAGCAGGTGGTTGACGGCGTTGTCGCACTGGTCGGCGCTGTCCGCGCGGCCGGGAAAGGCGACGAGGGGCCCGAAGCCGGTGGTGGCGCCGTACACCTGGCGGCCGTCGCCCATCGCCTCGGCGGTGTACGCGTGGCACTCGGCGACCCTCAGCCGCACCTTGTCGTCGAGGGCGAACTCGACGGGCAGGGCGGCACGTTCGAGCGTACCGGGGGTGAGTCGGCCGGCGAGCGGGATCGGGGGCCGGCGGGCGGAGTCGAGGATCATCGCTCAGTCCCTGCGGTCTGGTGGCGGCGGGCGGGGGGCACCCGGCTGATCAACGACGCGGCGCCCGCCGGGAAACGGCACGGTCCCGGCGGGCCGCCTCGCCGCCCGCCATCACCGTCGTGGACACGGGGGCTGTCACGACCGGGGCGTGCCCGCCGGCTCGGATGGCCCCAATCGCCGGCGGGGCCGCTGTGACCATGGACACGCTCCGGGGACGGAACCCGGGCCGCGGCTCCCCCATCGAACGGAGAGTCGGAGGTGTCAGCGGGGCGGGAGTAGTGCCGGATGTACAGCAAGGGGCGCGGGCGGGCCGTACGGGAGCCGGCCACACGCGGGCAGTCCGTGCGGGGGCAGTCGCTGCGCGAGCGGGTGGTGCGGGCCTCCGTGTTCTTCGGCCTCTGCGCGCTGCTCGTCGGGGGCGGCGCGTACGTCTGGGAGCTGTGGGGCGTGGCCGCGCACCGCGCCGACGGGGATCCCGCGCTGGGCACCTACCAGCAGGACCCCGAGCGGGCCGACAAGACGGCGGCGGCCGTCCTGGACGGGATCGTCCGGGAGGACCCGAACCCGCCGATGGACGGCAAGGCCTTCGGCGGCGGCGGGGCCGTGAACTGGAAGTCGGCCGGATGGCAGCCCTCCGACCCCCTGGAGGCCCGGCCCGCGCCCGCCGAGCCCGCGATCGGCGCGCTCTTCTCCCCCGGCGCCGACGGCGACCCCGACCACCACTGCTCGGCCGTGGTGGTCCACTCCCCCGGCGGCGACCTCATCGCCACCGCCGCCCACTGCGTGTACGGCGCGGGCTTCCGCACCAACCTGGCCTTCGCCCCCGGCTACCGCGACGGCGTGGCCCCGTACGGGGTGTGGGTGCCCACCCGTATCGACGTGGACCCGCGCTGGACCGAAGAGCAGGACCCCGACCGCGACATCGCCTTCATCCGGCTGCGCCGCCCCGGCTACCCCGGTCAGCGACTGGAGGACGTCACCGGGGCCCAGACGATCGCCTTCCGGCCCGAACTGCCCTTGCCCGCCCGTGTCGTGGGCTATCCGAACGACGAGGAGCAGCCGCTGGACTGCCTGAACACCGCCCGTGCGGCGGGGCCGACGCAGCTGCGGATCGACTGCGCGGACGTCCCCAACGGCACCAGCGGCGGCCCGGTGCTGACCGACGGCCACACGCTGATCGGCGTGATCGGCGGCCGCGACGGCGGCGGCGACGCCGAGACCTCGTACAGCAGCTACTTCGACGACGGGGTCCGCGCCCTGTACGAGCGCGCCACCAAGTCCCCGAACCGTGCCTAGAACGCGGGGGTCGTGGAGTGGTTTTCTAGAAAGACCCTCTAGTTACGGGTATTGCTAGGCTCTCCGCGACGCAGAAGCGGACAACACCACACGGACACCCACGGGACTGGACCATGTCTCCTAAGCAGCAACGCGGCGAAGCCACCGTCGACCTCCTTCTCACCACCGCGCTCCGGGTGTTCGCCGAGTCCGGCCAGCCGGGTTTCACCGTGAACGCGGTCGTCTCGGCCAGCGGGGTGAGCCTCGGCAGCCTCTACCACCACTTCGGCAGCTTCGACGGCCTCGCCGCCGCCCTGTACATCCGGTGCATGGACATGCTCTGCGACGACATGGTCGCCGCCCTGAACCGGTGCCGCACGGCGCGCACCGGCCTCCGGTCCTGGGTGACGTCCTACCTCCGCTTCACCCAGGACCACCGCGACGTCGCGCTCTTCCTGCACGCCTCGGCCTACTCCGGCTATCTGGTGGCCCACGCCGAGGAGATCGGCGCGGCCAAGGCGGCCAAGTTCGCGTCCATCATGGACTGGCTGCGGGTGCGCGTGGAGCGCGGCGAGATCGCCCCGCTCCCGGCGCCCGTGATCGAGGTCATGGTCATGGGCCCGCTCACCGAGGCCGCCCGCCGCTGGCTGTCCAGCACCTACGAGATCGACCTGGCCGAGGCCGCCCGCCACCTCCCCGACCTCATCTGGCGCTCGCTGCGCCCGGAGCACGAGCAGGGCTGACCGGAGCGGGCTTCTGGGTGGTTGTCCTTACCGTCGTCGTCCATGCCGCCGAGTGTCCCGGGGCCGGGGGCCGCGGGTCACGCCCGCTCCCGGGGCGCCCCGATGCGTACCGGGGGCGGACGGACTCACGCGCGGGGCGGCTCCGCGCCCCCGGCGGATCAGCCCGGCAGGGACCCGTACGAGACTCCCGTGAGCTTCTCGGAGGCGGACCAGAGCCGTTCGCCGGAGGTGTCGTCGAGGGTCCATTTCGCCCGCCAGGAGCGGGCGGGCGCGCCGCGCCAGCCGAACCGCGGGCCGATGAACGCGTCCTGCCGCACCCCGGGCGCGGTGGCCGCGTACAGGGTGGGCAGCGCGCCCCCGGTGGCGGGCTGCGCGATGACGTCGTTGGCGAGCGCCACCCCGCGCGCGTAGAGCGTGCCGCCGTCCGCCGTCGCGCCGGCGTGGAGGTTGGTGGAGGCGTAGCCGGGGTGGGCGGCGGCCGCGACGAGGGTGGATCCGGCGGCGGTGAAGCGCCGGGACAGCTCGTGCGTGAAGAGGAGATTGGCGGTCTTGGAGCGGCCGTAGGCGATCCAGCGGCGGTAGCCGCGCTCGAAGGCCAGGTCGTCGAGGTCTATGTTCCCCAGCGCGTGGAAGCCGCTGGAGACGGTGACGATCCGCGCTCCGGAGGCGGCTGCCCGCAGCCGCGGGAGCAGGAGTCCGGTCAGCGCGAAGTGGCCGAGGTGGTTGACCCCGAACTGCGTCTCGAAGCCGTCGGCCGTCCGCCCGTACGGCAGGGCCATCACGCCCGCGTTGTTGATGAGCAGGTCCAGGGCGGCGTGCCGCTCTCCGAACGCCTTCGCGAACTCCCGTACGGAGGCCAGGTCCGCGAGGTCGAGCTCGGCGAACTCCGCCTCGGCACCCGGAACTTCGCCGTGCAACCGGGTCGCGGCGGCCCGGCCGCGGGCGGCGCTGCGGCAGGCCAGCACCACCGAGGCTCCGCGGCGGGCGAGCTCGCGGGCGGCCACGTAGCCGATCCCGCTGTTGGCCCCTGTGACGACGGCGGTCCGGCCCCTCTGGTCGGGGATGTTCGTGGCGTTCCAGCCGGGCATGGCAGCTCCCTCGCGACACGGTGGGTTACCGAGAGTAGACGCAGGGCCCGGGCCTCGGCAGCGGGGGTCGGCAGCGGTGCCCGAAGGCGCAGGCCAGTAGGCTGCGGATCCGCACCCGTGTTCCGCTGCTCCTGTTCCGCTTCCCCTGTTCCGCTCCCCCTTCCCGTTCCGAGGTACCGCGCCGTGAGCTCCGCACCGCCCCCCATACCCGTGACGGTCGTCGGCCTCGGCGCCGACGGCTGGGCCGGGCTCACCGCCGCCGCGCGGTCCGCGCTGTCCTGCGCCGAGGTGCTGATCGGCGGGCCGCGCCAGCTGGACCTGCTGCCGTCCGCCGACTGCCCCGGTGAGCGGGTGGCGTGGCCGAGCCCGCTGCGGCCGGCCGTACCGAAGCTGATGGCCGAGCACGCGGGCCGCCGGATCGCGGTGCTCGCGAGCGGCGACCCGATGTTCTACGGGATCGGCCGCGCCCTCGCCGAGGAACTCGGGCCGCGGTCCCTGCGCGTGCACCCACACCCCTCCTCCGTCTCCTACGCCTGCGCCCGCCTGGGCTGGCCGGTCGAGGACACAGAGGTGCTCACGGTCGTCGGCCGCCCGGTGGCCCGCCTCTCGGCCGCCCTGTACGAGGGGCGGCGGCTGCTGGTGCTCAGCGCCGGAGCGGCGTCCCCGAACGAGATCGCCGCTCTGCTTCGAGAGCGGGGCTTCGGCCCGAGCCGGATGCGGGTGCTGGAGCAGCTCGGCTCCGAGCGCGAGGACACGTACGAGGGCCTGGCCGACGGCTGGGACCACCCGCCGGGCGATCCCCTGAACGTGGTGGCCGTGGAGTGCCGCCGGGACCCCGCGCACCCGGCCCCCCGGCTCGGCGCGACCCCCGGCCTGCCCGACACCGCGTACGAGCACGACGGCCAGCTCACCAAGCGCCGCGTGCGGGCCGCGACCCTGTGCGCGCTGGCCCCGGCCCCCGGCGAGCTGCTGTGGGACATCGGGGGCGGCTCCGGCTCCATCGGCATCGAGTGGATGCGGACGCACCCCTCGTGCCGGGCGGTGGCGGTGGAGCGCGTACCGGAGCGGGCGGCCCGGATCACCCGCAACGCGGCGGCGCTCGGCGTGCCGGGCCTGCGCGTGGTCGTCGGCGCGGCCCCGGAGGCCCTCGCCGGACTGCCCGCCCCCGACGCGGTGTTCATCGGCGGCGGACTGACCGCGCCGGGACTGCTCGACGCGGCCTGGGCGGCCCTGGCCCCCGGCGGCCGGCTGGTGGTCAACACCGTCACCCTGGAGTCGGAGGCGGTCCTCACCGACCGCTACCGCCGGCACGGCGGCGAACTCGTCAAGCTCTCGGTCGCGCACGCAGTGCCGGTCGGCGGATTCACGGGCTGGCGACAGGCGATGCCGGTCACCCAGTGGTCCGTGACGAAGCCGCTGAACAAGACGAACGAGACGAGCAGGACAACCAAGCCGAGCGAGAAGGATCAGACATGACCGTGTACTTCATCGGCGCGGGCCCTGGCGCCGCCGACCTCATCACGGTGCGCGGTGCCCGGACCCTGGCCGCCGCCCCGGTCTGCCTCTACGCGGGCAGCCTCGTCCCGCGCGAGCTGCTGGCCGAATGCCCGGCGGACGCCCGGCTGGTCGACACCTCGCAGCTGAACCTGGACGAGATCATCGCCGAGTGCGTACGGGCCCACGCGGCGGGCCAGGACGTGGCGCGGCTGCACTCCGGCGACCCGTCGATCTTCAGCGCGGTCGCGGAGCAGATGCGGCGGCTCGACGCGGCCGGCATCCCCTACGAGGTCGTCCCGGGCGTCCCGGCCTTCGCGGCGGCGGCCGCCGCGCTGAAGCGGGAGCTGACCGTCCCCACCGTCGGCCAGACCGTGATCCTGACCCGGATCGCCCAGCAGGCCACCCCGATGCCGCCGGGCGAGGACCTCGCCACGCTGGGCCGCAGCGGCGCGCTGCTGGTGCTGCACCTGGCCACCCGGTACGTGGACCGGGTCGTCGGCGAACTGCTGCCGCACTACGGGGCCGAGTGCCCGGTGGCCGTGGTGGCGATGGCCAGCCGCCCCGACGAACTGATCCTGCGCGGCACCCTGGCCGACATCGCGGGCCAGGTGAAGGAACACGGCCTGGTCCGCACCGCGGTCATCGTGGTGGGCCGCACGCTGGGCGCGGAGCAGTTCCGCGACAGCCACCTGTACTCCCCCGAGCGCGACCGGCATGTCTGCTGAACCGGCCCCCGCGCGGCACGTCCTGATCCTGGGCGGCACGACGGAAGCCCGCCGCCTCGCGGAAGCCCTGACGGCTCCGCCGGCTGCCCCGGCCCAGCCGGGCCCGGGACGACCCGGCACGGGACAGCCGGGCGCGGGAGAGCCGGGCACGGGACGACCCGGCACGGGACAGCCGGGCACGGGAGACCACCCGAGTGCGGGCGCCAGCCCGGGCACGGGCGACCTCCCGAGTACGGGCGCCAGCCCGGGTGGGGGCGACCACCCGAGTGCGGGCGCCAGCCCGGGCACGGGCGCGGCGGGCCCGCCCGGGGCGCCGCGGGTGACGACCTCGCTCGCCGGGCGGGTCGCCGCGCCCGTCCTGCCCCCGGGCGAGACGCGGATCGGCGGCTTCGGCGGCCCGGCCGGCCTCGCGGCCTGGATCGGCGCCCACCGGGTCACCCACCTGGTCGACGCCACCCACCCCTTCGCGGAGCGCATGAGCTTCAACGCCGCCGAGGCGGCGGCACTTTCGGGCGTCCCGCTGCTGGCGCTGCGCCGCCCCGGCTGGGCGCCCGGCCCCGGCGACGACTGGACCTTCGCGGACTCCCTCGCGGACGCGGCCGCGCTCCTGCCCGGCCTCGGCACCCGCGCCTTCCTGACCACCGGCCGCATGGGCCTGCACACCTTCGCGCACCTCACCGACACCTGGTTCCTGGTGCGTTCGGTGGACCCCCCGGCCGCGCCGGTGCCACCGCACCTCGAAGTCCTGCTGGACCGGGGCCCGTTCACCCTTGACGACGAGCGTGCGCTGCTCGCCCGCCACCGGATCGACGTACTGGTGACGAAGGACAGTGGCGGCTCGGCCACCGCCCCCAAGCTCACCGCGGCCCGCGAGGCCGGCATCCCGGTCCTCGTCGTACGCCGGCCCGCGGTCCCGGCGGGCGTACCGGAGGCGGGCTCGGTGGCCGCGGCCCTGAACTGGCTCGGCAGCGCGGGGACTTCGTAACGCGAAAGGGCCCCGGCGCCCACCCTCGGGGGCACCGGGCCCGGTCGTTCACCTCACCCGGTCGCGGTCACGGGTAGCGGCGCGGCGTCCACGTGATCCGCGACCCGTCGGGCCGTTCGGTGACCTGCGTCTGCGAGGAGCCGATCAGCAGCAGCGTGCGCATGTCCACCTCGGACGGCTCCAGTTCGGCGAGGGAAAGGATCCGCACCGACTGCTCCGGGCCGCCCACGTCGCGGGCGACGACCACCGGCGTCTCGGGCGAGCGCACCTCCAGCAGCAGCTCGCGGGCCTGGGCCACCTGCCAGGTACGGCTGCGCGAACCGGGGTTGTACAGGGCGAGGACCAGGTCCGCCGAGGCGGCCGCCCGCAGCCGCTCCGCTACGACCTCCCACGGCTTGAGCCGGTCGGAGAGGGAGATGGTGGCGTAGTCGTGGCCGAGCGGGGCGCCGGCCGCGGCGGCTGCCGCGTTGGCCGCGGTCACCCCGGGAAGGACCCGTACGGGCACGTCCTCGTACTCCGCCTGCCCGGCCACTTCCAGGACCGCGGTGGCCATGGCGAAGACCCCCGGGTCGCCGCCGGAGACCACGGCGACGCGCTGTCCGCGGCGGGCCAGGTCGAGGGCGAACTCGGCGCGCTCCGACTCCACCTTGTTGTCGGAACCGTGCCGGATCTGGCCCGGCTTCACGGGCACCCGGTCCAGGTACGTCGTGTAGCCGACCAGCACCTCGGCGTCCGCCAGCGCCCGCCGGGTCTGCGGGGTGAGCCACAGCGGGCCCGCCGGGCCGGTGCCGACGACGGCGACCTCGCCGGGGCCGGAGGGGACGCTGCCCGGGTTGCCGATCCGGCTGGGCACCACGGCGACGGCGAAGTACGGCACGGACTCGGGGTCGGTGTCGGCGAGCCGGCCGGTCCGCTCCCCCTCCATCGTGGCGCGCTCGACGTAGCGGGCCTCGGCGAGCCGCCCGCTCTTCTCCATCGCCCCGCGCACGGACGGGAAGGTCCGGCCGAGCTTCATCACGACCGCCGAGTCGGTGGCGGCGAGGCGGGCGGTGAGCTCCTCCTCGGGCAGGGTGCCGGGGAGGATGGTCAGGACCTCCTCGCCCTCCACGAGCGGGGTGCCGAGCCGGGCGGCGGCGGCGCTCACGGAGGTGACGCCGGGGATGACCTCGGTCTCGTACCGGTCCGCGAGCCGCTTGTGCATGTGCATGTACGAGCTGTAGAAGAGCGGATCGCCCTCCGCGAGCACGGCCACGGTGCGACCGGCGTCCAGGTGGGCGGCGAGGCGGGCGGCGGCCGCCTCGTAGAACTCCTCCATCGCGCCCTGGTAGCCGCCGGGGTGGTCGGTGGTCTCGGTGGTGACCGGGTAGACCAGCGGCTCCTCGATGTGGTCGGCACGCAGGTGCTTCGCGGCGATCGAGCGGGCGATCGAGCGGCCGTGGCGGGCGCTGTGGTAGGCGACGACGTCCGCCTCTCCGATCACCTCGACGGCGCGCAGGGTCATCAGGGAGGGGTCGCCGGGCCCGAGCCCGACCCCGTACAGCTTTCCGGTGCTCATTCTTCCTCGCTCGCGATCGCGTTGACGGCGGCGGCCGCGATGGCGCTGCCGCCGCGGCGGCCCCGCACGATCAAGTGGTCGAGGGCCGAGGGGTGTTCGGCGAGGGCGTCCTTGGACTCGGCGGCGCCGATGAAGCCGACGGGGACGCCGATGACGGCGGCCGGGCGCGGCGCACCCTCCTCGATCATCTCCAGCAGCCGGAAGAGCGCGGTCGGCGCGTTGCCGACGGCGATCACCGAGCCCTCCAACAGGCCCCGGTCACGCCACACTTCGAGGGCGGCGGCACTGCGCGTGGTGCCCATCTTCGCGGCGAGCTCCGGCACGGCCGGGTCGGACAGAGTACAGATCACGTCGTTGCCGGCGGGCAGCCGCTTGCGGGTGACCCCGCTGGCGACCATCTGCACGTCGCACAGGATCGGCGCACCGGCGTGCAGCGCGGCGCGGGCGCGCAGCACGACGTCCGGGGTGTAGCCGAGGTCCTTGGGCAGGTCGGTCATCCCGCAGGCGTGAATCATGCGCACCGCGACGTGCGCGACGGAGGCGGGCAGCCCGGAGAGGTCCGCCTCGGCGCGGATCGTGGCAAAGGACTGGCGGTAGATCGCGGCGCCGTCCTTCTCGTACTCAAACACGGTGTACTCGCTCATTTCTTCACTGCGGGTTCGGACACGGGGGGTTGGTTGCGGGCGGCGGCGAGGGCCGCGGCGAGTTCATGGCGTGCCACCGGGTCCGCGCCGAGCCGGTACCCGTCGGGCGTGGCCACCAGGTCCACCCAGGCGGTGCCGCGCGGATGCCCGCAGCGGCGTTCGCAGCCGGACCAGTGCACCGGCAGCGGCCCCCGCGCCCGCTCGGCGACGGCCCGGGCGTCGGCGCGTACGTCGGCGAGGGACTTGGCGCAGCCGGGGCGGCCGGTGCAGGCGGTGACGGACTCCCAGGGGCTGTCGGGCGAGGTGACGAGCCCGGCGGGGCGGGCGGTGGTGTCGGTGACGAGGATGCTGCGCCAGGGCGTGATCCGCAGCTCGCCGGGCAGTTCCCGCCACTGGGCGGTGCTCAGCCGGCCGAGGGGGATGAGGACACAGAGCGCGTCCCCGTGCACACCGGCCGCGGGCGGATCCGCGTACGGGCGGGGCGCGTCGGCGACGTACCGCGCACGCATGCCGCGCGCCACGAGCCGATCGGCGAACTCGCTCCCCTCCAGGGAGTGTTCATGGGGCAACTCATCGACCCGCCAGGCCCGCGTCCCGGCGGCGGCCGCGGCGTCGAGGAAGTGGAGGGCGGCCTCCAGCCCGGCCCGCGCGGCGTCGGCGGCGGCCACCTCGACGGCGTCCGGCGCCGAGCCGAGCCGGACCAGCACCCGGCCGCCGGGCTGCGCGAGCAGGGTGACGTCGGGGTCGAGGGCGGCCACGTCCCCGCGCCCGTCGTCGACGGCGAACAGGAACCGGCCGGACAGGGCGGCGGCCTTCGGCTCGGCACAGAGCGCCGCGTCCAGCGCACGCACCGAGGCGGGATCGACCATCGGACCGGCGACGATGTTCCGAATCCGCTCATGGCTCGGCCAGGGCAGCAGCCCAACCGCGCCGAGCAGTTCGGCCAGCCCGCCGCCACAACCATCGGCGAGCCCGCGCAACTGCACGTTCCCGCGCGAGGTGAGCTCCAGATACCCGTCCCCGAACCGGTCGGCGGCCTCGGCGAGCGCGGCCGCCTGCGCGGCGTCGAGCAGCCCGCCGGGGATCCGGACCCGCGCCAGGTACCCGTCGTCGGCCGCGTGCAGACGCAGCGCTCCGGGGCAGGCGTCACCGCGCTCCCGTATGACGGGTTCGTCCCGCGATGCGGCGGAAGGGGGCTGGGGCATGGCGGCGAGCATACCCACGATTCCCCTCCCCCGACCTGTGTCCGTCACCACCCCGCCCGCCGGGGTCGGGGCCGGGGTGGGGTGTCGTCCGGGGCTAAAACGAGATGAATTCGGCGCACGCCGCCGCCCGACACCTCACACGCGGAGCAGGCGCCGAACATCGAAGCCCGCCCCGGACGACACCCCACCCCGGCCCCGACCCCGGCCCACCCGGCCGGTGGCCGCCCCAAGAACCCCGCCCCACAACCCGCACCCACCCAACCACACCACCCACACCCAGCCCCGCCGGCGTTCGAGGCGCGGGGCCCGGGGCAGAGCCCCGATCCGTAAGCCGCACCCACCCAGCCACACCACCCACACCCAGCCCCGCCGGCGTTTGAGGCGCGGGGCCCGGGGCAGAGCCCCGGCAACGGAGCCGCACCCGACATCAACCCGCCAACGCCAGCGCGAGCGCAACGGCACCCGACATCAACCCGCCAACGCCAGCGCGAGCGCAACGGCACCCGGAACCCACCCGCCCACGCCAGCGCGAGCGCCCCGACGCCACCACCCCCACTCCCGGCCAGGGAAAAGGCCCCCTAAGATGACCTTCCGGCGGACCACACGGCCCGCCGTCGCCGAGGACGGCGACATGGGAGGAAGCCCGGTGCGATTCCGGCGCGGTCCCGCCACTGTGAACCCGGCAGCCAACGGCCGAAGGGTGAGTCAGGAACTCCCGCTGTCCTCACTGCCCGGGGCGCGGAAACCCCGAGGAAGGCCTGCCGCCGCATGATCCTGCTGCTGTCGACGTCCGACACCGATCTGCTCAGCGCCCGCGCGGCGAACACGGCGGACGGCCCCGTCCCGTACCGGTTCGCGAACCCCTCCCGCCTTCCCCTCGACGACCTCCCCGGCCTCCTCGACGGAGTCGACCTGGTCGTCGTACGCCTCCTCGGCGGCCTCCGCGCCTGGCAGGAGGGCCTCGACCTGCTCCTCGCCCCCGGCCAGACCCGCCCGGTCGTGGTCCTGACCGGCGAACAGGCCCCGGACGCCCAGCTGATGGAGGCCTCCACGGTCCCCATCGGCATCGCCGCCGAGGCGCACGGCTACCTCGCGCACGGCGGCCCCGCCAACCTCGACCAGCTGGCCCGCTTCCTCTCGGACACGGTCCTCCTCACCGGCCACGGCTTCGAGCCCCCCGCCGCCGCCCCCACCTGGGGCCCCCTGGACCGCACCGCGCGGACCACGCGTCCGGCGGACGGCAGCCCGACCGTCGCCGTGCTCTACTACCGCGCGCACCAGATGAGCGGCAACACCGCCTTCGTGCACGCCCTGTCCGAGGCCATCGAGGCCAAGGGCGCGCAGGCGCTCCCCCTCTACGTCTCCTCCCTCCGCACCCCGGAGCCGGAGCTGCTCGCCGCCCTCGACGGGGTCGACGCCGTCGTCACCACCGTCCTCGCGGCCGGCGGCACCCGCCCCGCCACCGCCTCCGCCGGCGGGGACGACGAGTCCTGGGACGCGGGCGCCCTCGCCGCGCTCGGCGTGCCGATCCTCCAGGCCCTCTGCCTGACCGGCTCCCGCTCCACCTGGGAGGAGAACGACGAGGGCCTGTCCCCCCTCGACGCCGCCACCCAGGTCGCCGTGCCCGAGTTCGACGGCCGTCTGATCACCGTCCCGTTCTCCTTCAAGGAGCTCGACGAGGACGGCCTGCCCGCCTACGTGGCCGACCCCGAGCGGGCCGCCCGGGTCGCCGGTATCGCCGTACGCCACGCCCGCCTGCGCCACATCGAACGCCGCGACAAGCGAATCGCCCTCGTCCTCTCCGCGTACCCCACCAAGCACTCCCGTATCGGCAATGCGGTCGGCCTCGACACCCCGGCCAGCGCGGTGGAACTGCTCCGCACGCTCATCGCCGAGGGCTACGACTTCGGCCCCGTCACGGACATCCCCGGCCTGGTCTCAGGCGACGGCGACGAGCTGATCCGCGCCCTGATCGAGGCCGGAGGCCACGACCAGGACTGGCTGACCGAGGAGCAGCTGGCCCGCAACCCGGTCCGCATCCCGGCCGCCGACTACCGCCGCTGGTTCGCCGAACTCCCCGCCGAACTCCGCGAGAGCGTGGAGCAACACTGGGGCGAAGCCCCGGGCACCATGTTCGTGGACCACTCATCAAACCCCGAGGGCGACATCGTCCTGGCGGCCCTGCGCCGCGGGAACCTCCTCATCCTCATCCAGCCGCCCCGCGGCTTCGGCGAGAACCCGATCGCGATCTACCACGACCCGGACCTGCCGCCGTCGCACCACTACCTGGCCGCGTACCGCTGGATCCAGGCGCGCGCGGAGGACGGCGGTTTCGGCGCCGACGCGATGATCCACCTGGGCAAGCACGGCAACCTGGAGTGGCTGCCGGGCAAGAACGCCGGCCTGTCCGCGGCCTGCGCCCCGGACGCCGCACTCGGCGACCTCCCCCTCATCTACCCCTTCCTCGTCAACGACCCGGGCGAGGGCACCCAGGCCAAGCGCCGCGTGCACGCCACCCTGGTCGACCACCTGGTTCCCCCCATGGCCCGGGCCGAGTCCTACGGCGACATCGCCCGCCTGGAACAGCACCTGGACGAGTACGCCCAGATCTCCGCGATGGACCCGGCCAAACTCCCGGCCATCCGCGCCCAGATCTGGACCCTGATCCAGGCCGCGAAGCTCGACCACGACCTGGGCCTGGCCGAACGCCCCGACGATGACGGCTTCGACGACTTCCTGCTCCACGTCGACGGCTGGCTGTGCGAGGTCAAGGACGCCCAGATCCGCGACGGCCTGCACGTGCTCGGCGGCGCCCCGACCGGCGAATCCCGCGTCAACCTGGTCCTCGCCATCCTCCGGGCCCGCCAGATCTGGGGCGGCACGACGGCCCTCCCGGGCCTCCGCGAGGCCCTCGGCCTGGACGAGTCGGCAGCCACCCGCACCTCGGCCGACGCCATCGAGGAGCAGGCGCGCGCCCTGGTCCAGGCGATGGAGGACGCGAACTGGCAGCCGGCCGCGGTGGCGGAAGTCGCGGCGGCCCACTCCCCGGAGGTCGCAGCTGTCCTCTCCTTCGCGGCGCGTGAGGTGGTCCCCCGCCTGGCCGGCACCACGGACGAGATCGCCCACGTGGTCGCCGCCCTCGACGGCCGCTTCATCCCGGCGGGCCCGTCCGGCTCCCCCCTCCGCGGCCTGGTCAACGTCCTCCCGACGGGCCGCAACTTCTACTCGGTCGACCCGAAGGCCGTCCCCTCCCGCCTGGCATGGGAAACGGGCCAGGCCCTGGCCGACTCCCTCCTCACCCGCTACCGCGAGGACCACGGGGGCGAATGGCCGGCCTCGGTCGGCCTCTCCCTCTGGGGCACGAGCGCGATGCGCACGGCGGGCGACGACGTAGCGGAAGCCCTCTCCCTCCTGGGCATCCGCCCGGTCTGGGACGAGGCCTCGCGCCGCGTGACGGGCCTCGAACCGATCCCCCTCGCGGAACTGGGCCGCCCCCGCATCGACGTGACGCTCCGCATCTCGGGCTTCTTCCGCGACGCGTTCCCGCACGTCATCGGCCTCCTCGACGACGCGGTCCGCCTGGCGGCGAGCCTGGACGAGCCTGCGTCGGAGAACTACATCCGCGCCCACGCGGAGGCGGACCTGGCCATCCACGGGGACGAACGCAAGGCCACGACCCGAATCTTCGGCTCACGCCCGGGCACGTACGGGGCCGGCATCCTCCAGCTGATCGACTCCCGCGACTGGCGCACGGACGCCGACCTCGCGGAGGTCTACACGGTCTGGGGCGGCTACGCGTACGGCCGCGGCCTCGAAGGCCGCCCGGCCCGCGAGGAGATGGAAACGGCGTACAAGCGCATCACGGTCGCGGCAAAGAACACGGACACCCGCGAGCACGACATCGCTGACTCGGACGACTACTTCCAGTACCACGGCGGCATGGTGGCCACGGTCCGCGCCCTGCGCGGCACGGCCCCCGAGGCCTACATCGGCGACTCCACCCGCCCGGAAACGGTGAAAACCCGCACCCTGGTAGAGGAAACATCGCGCGTCTTCCGAGCCCGCGTCGTCAACCCCAAGTGGATCGAGGCAATGCGCCGCCACGGCTACAAGGGCGCCTTCGAACTCGCCGCGACGGTCGACTACCTCTTCGGCTACGACGCCACAACCGGGGTCGTAGCGGACTGGATGTACGACAAACTCACAGAAACCTACGTCCTGGACGAAACGAACCGCGCTTTCCTCCAGGAAGCCAACCCCTGGGCCCTGCACGGCATCGCCGAACGCCTCCTGGAGGCGGAATCCCGCGGCATGTGGGAAAAGCCGGACCCCCAGATCCTCGAATCCCTCCGCCAGGTCTACCTGGACACGGAGGGCAACCTGGAAGGCCAATCGGACCAATAGGGGCCAAACTATCCGGATGTGCCACTACTGCGGCTGCCGCCAGATCCCCCTCATCAAGGAGTTCATCGCCGAACACGAGGCGGTGACGAACGCGGCGGGCGACGCCCTGCGCGCACTGGACGCGGGCGACCTCCCGAAAGCCCGCGCCCTGGTCTCCGCAATGCAGGCCGTCCTCCTCGCCCACTGGAAGGGCGAGGAGGACGGCCTCTTCGCGGTCATGTCGTCAGACCCGGAGTACGCGGACTACATCGAGGCCCTAACCAGGGAACACCGCGACCTGGCGGCCTTCCTCACGACGGCGGACCTCTCGAGCCCAGCGGACGCGGAAGCATTCCGCGCCGCAATGGACGAACTCCACCACCACATCGCGAAGGAGGAGGACGGCCTCTTCCCGGCCTCCCTCACCGCCCTCACGGGCGACGAATGGAACCTCTCCATCAAGGCCTGGCGCACAGCCCACCCGGACCGCGAACTGCACGCCGCCGGCTGATCACACCTTGGTGGTCTGACTCAGCGCCACGAGCGCGTGCGCCCATCGCGCGAACTTCAGCTGCCCGAAGTCGGCCACGGTCCGAACCCCGAACGCCTCATGAAGCAGCTCACCGTCCTTGTCGGTGACCCCCTTCAACGCGGCCACGGGTGCGGCGAGGATCTCCGCAAGCGGCTTGTCGGCCCACGCCTTGTCGAGCACCTTCTCGAGTTCGATCGCCATGACTGTCCCTCCAGGAACATCGGAGCCACATATGCGAGCAAACCTAACCCAATCGGACAATAATCCCGCACTCCGACACCCCGAAGGCCAGCAGAGCTCACTCCACGCAGCACGGAAGCCTCAGCTCGACGAGGCGGCCTCCTGATGACCACGCCCAGCGACCCCAGCCCCTCCTGCCGCGTGCCCGCCAACGGTGGTGGGACCGTCTACCAGCACAAGGACCGACACCGGGAAGCCGCCGGCTACGTCCTCGCCCCGAGCAACACCCGCGAGGGCATCAAAGAGCCATCAGACACTGCCTAGACGCAAGCGCCGACCCACCCGCCTTGCGTACCGGCCGTCCGCTGACGTTGCCGCTGACGTTGAAAGGGTGGGGTGACAGGGTTACGGGGGCTCCAGCCCGAGCCCGGTCTCGGCGATGAAGCCGTCGAGTACTTCGGGTCGACTTTGGATGCGGCGTAGGCGGTGCTTGACGAGCGGGGTGAGGTCGTCGATCGCGCGGGGCGCGAGGTTGGCCAGGGACTTCTTCAGGTGGGCCCAGACGCCTTCGACGGGGTTGAGGTCGGGTGCGTAGGGCGGGAGCTTGACGATGGTGAGCCAGTCGCTGTTGCGGTCGCAGAACTCACGTAGGGCCTTGGGTGGTGGGTGCTGGCGTTGTCCCACACCAGTATCAGCGGGGCACCATCGAGCTGACGGCGTGTGGCGGTGATCAGTTCGGCGAACTCTCGGGCTCAGAAGCCCTTCTTCTCGCCGGTTCGGCCTCGGTACGTCTGTGTCCGGTAGATCAGACGGGTCTCGCGGCCCGGCTTGATGCAGATCATCCCGGCCATCAGGACCCGGCCCGAGCCTTTGCCCGTCACCCTGACCACTGGAGTCCGGCCCCGCCGTGACCAGCTCCGCCCCTTCCCGGGCTTCAGGTCCTGGCCGGCCTCGTCCTCGAAGGCTATCCACGCGCCCAGGAGCTGGGCCGTCCTCTTACCCGTAACCACTGCTCCGTCCGCCACCTGGCCACCGCCTGTTCGTCGCGCTCGACGGCCCGGTGCACAGGGACCTGCGGCGACCAGCCCAGCCGGTGCAACAGATACGACACCCCACGCGGGGTGTACCGGTACCCGAACAGCCGGTGGATCAACTCTGCGACCCTGACCAGGGTCCACCTCTGGTCCTCGCTCCAGCCGTGCGCGGCCGGGCCGGCTTCCAGCTCGGCCTCAGCCGCTCCGCCTCGACATCGCTGAGCCGACAGGGAAAGCCGCCCGCACCCTTGGATGCCAGCGCCGCTGTGCCACCCTCCCGCCAGGCCTCGTGCCAGGCGTACGCCGACTTCCGCGACACCCGTAACCTGCGGACCACCACCGGCGGCCGCACCCCCTGCTCGAACATCCCCGCGGCCTCGAAGCGCACCGCTTCACGCCTCGCCCGCCCCACGGCGGTCAGACCACCGCCATCCGCGTACCTCACGGTGAGGATGCAGCACCGCCATCGCCCGCTGTCACCCCACCCTTTCAACGTCAGCGGCAACACACACGGATTTCCCCGCACAACCACGGACACCAGCG
This sequence comes from Streptomyces sp. NPDC048337, assembly GCF_043201175.1. Classification (NCBI taxonomy): domain Bacteria; kingdom Bacillati; phylum Actinomycetota; class Actinomycetes; order Kitasatosporales; family Streptomycetaceae; genus Streptomyces; species Streptomyces sp. NPDC048337. Next base: position 1,050 of record NZ_JBICYR010000008.1, on the reverse strand, counting down.
GGACCCAAAACCACCGCTGATCTGCGAATACGCAGATAGAAAGGGGCCGCGTAGCACACGTACTATGTGCTCGCAGGTGCCACGCCGGTCCTCGTTCACAACTGCGATGTAGACCCCCAGAGCGCTCCTGGAGGGAAGAACGGCGCTGCCGTTAGCATCAAGCAGGTGAAAATGGCACTGGGTAGGGCCGACATGAGCGTTGCCCAGTACGACATCGTGCACGTGCCCGAGATCCGCACCGCTGGAGATGGCCTGCCTGCTTACGCGAATAGCCCGCACGACGGCAATGGAAGGCCGAATCTGGGACCGCGAGGACGTCCGGTAATCCAGATCTCCAACATGGGACTGGCTGATATGGATACTGCTGTGGCCACGATCTTCCACGAGATCTACCATCACCGGATGTACGCCACTTGGCCAGGCTCGATGGGTGGAACGGAGTCCGCTGCGGAGACATTCGGGCAAGCTATGCTCGGTGTTTTCAGGCGAAGGACGGGTTCATGATCCAGGTAACGCACTTCACGCCCTCGGAAATCGAGGCTCTCGGACGAGATCGAAATTTTCTCCGGGACCAGTCAGAGTGGCTTTGTCCTTCGTGTGGAGAGGTTTCGGTCCGCACCTACCTCAGAAATACGCAACACGCGAATCGTCCCGCTGTGATCAGCTACACATGGTGTGCTGCATGCCGCAAGATGTCCGGCTCAACCGGTCCTCTTCCACCCGGTCTGACCATCTCGGATCCATGGCAGGAGTTGGACCCGGCAGCGTGGGAACAGTTCGACACGAGCCTGCCAAGGCTCTTCGATAGGCTCGACCGGCTATGGGAGGACGGCGTGTTGCCACAAAGCGTCGTCTGGACGCGGTAGTAGAGTGCCGATCATGCCGTAACACGAGCAAACAGAAGCCCCGCCAGGTGACTCCTGGCGGGGCTTCTGCGTGGGGTGACGGCAGTAGTTGACGCTGAGGTTGAAAGGGTGGGGTGACAGGGCTACGGGGGCTCCAGCCCGAGTTCGGTCTCGGCGATGAATCCGTCGAGCACTTCGGGTCGGC